>NZ_JBIARH010000021.1:0-126877 GCF_042889785.1 Streptomyces sp. NPDC002476
GAGCTCGGGGAAGGGGCGTCGGTGACCGACGACGACGCGGGAGGCGGAGTCGCAGGGCGTCGGGAGCCCGCTCCCTATTGCTCCCCAGGTCGTAAGGGAGTCGCGGGGCGCGCCCCGCGCCGGTCGCACGGTCCTCCGGTCCCCGGGACCCGCGCCCCGCCCGCCCGTCGTACCACCATCCGGAACCACGCCCCAGGAGCAGCTCATGGCCGCGTCCCGGTACACCGTCAGCGATGTGATGACCCATACGGCCGTGGCCATCGGCCGTGATGCCTCGTACAAGGAGATCGTCGAGCTGATGCACGCGTGGAAGGTCAGCGCGGTGCCGGTGCTCGAGGGCGAGGGCCGTGTCGTCGGCGTCGTCTCCGAGGCGGACCTGCTGCCCAAGGAGGAGTTCCGCGAGGACGGCCCGGCGCCGCCCCGCGGGGTCGAGGAGGCGTCCAAGGCCGATGCGGTGCTGGCCGAGGAGCTGATGTCGAGCCCGGCTGTCACGGTCCACGCCGACGCCACGCTCGCCGAGGCCGCCCGGATCATGGCGCGCAGGCAGGTCAAGCGTCTGCCCGTCGTGAACCGCCTCGGCATGCTGGAAGGCGTCGTGAGCCGCAGCGACCTGCTGAAGGTGTTCCTGCGGCCCGACGAGGAGCTGGACGAGGAGATCCGGTCCGCCGTGTTCGCCGGGCTGCCCGTCCCGGACCGTGTGGAGTTCGACGTGCTGGACGGGGTCGTGACCCTTCGGGGGCCCTTCCCGAACCGTGCCCTGCTGCCGCTGCTGGTCCGGGCCGTCCGCGCCGTCGAGGGCGTCGTGGACGTGCGCGTGGAGTCCGTCTGAACGCCGAGTCCCCGGTCAACCCGGGGCCCCGATGCGCCGGGTCCCGGGCCGCCGTCGACCCGAGGCCCCGCGACCGTCGCCGGTACCCGGGTCTCCAGGTCTCAGGGTCTCCGGGTCTCTGAGCGGTCGTCGCACGCGTGCGGGCTGCGGGGCTCCCGGAACGCGGTCGTCCCGCACCGGGCCCCGGCCGGTCCGCGGGGTCCCCGTCCGAGTCGCTCGCCGGTCGCCGGGGCGTCCCTCACGGCGCCGCCTCGGCGCAGGCGGGCGTCGGTGGTCGATGACGGGTCCGCCGGTGTCCGGGGCCCGTCATGACTCGTCCCGCTGCCCGGCCCGGCGCCGCGGAATGAGCTGTACGGGGCAGTGCGCGTGGTGCACCAGGCTGTGCGTGGCGCGGCCGAGCGTGGGGCCGATGTACCCGGGCGACCGCCGTCCGCCCATCACCAGCAGGTCCGCATGGCGCGATGCCTCCACCAGCGCCGCGGCCACGGACAGGCTCTTCTCGGCGTCCGCCCGCACGGACAGTCCCGGGAACTCCTCGCGGATCCGTTCGGTCAGGACGGTCAGATGGCGGGCGTGTTCGCCGACGACACTGCCGACGCCGTCGAGCATGGGCGCGGCGGTCCCGGCGGACTCGAACACATTCCATACGTGGAGCAGGCGCAGCGCCGCCCCGCGGATCTCCGCCTCGCACGCCGCGTACCGGAGGCACTCGGTGTCGTTCTCGTCGCGGACGGCGGCGAGGACGACACCGGTCACTGTCTCGTCGGCCTCGCCCCTGACCACGACGACGGGTGTCGTGGCCGCCGCGACGGTCCTCAGCCCGACGGATCCGAGCATGAGGTACGCGAAGCCGCCCAGCCCCCGGCTGCCGACCACCACGGTGCCGCGGAGCCCCGCGGTGCGTTGCAGGCTGGGCACGGGCGCGCTGCGGCTGAACTCCGCGGTGACGCGCAGGCCGGGGAACCGTTCCGCGACGACGGCCGCCGTGTCCCGCAGCAGTTCGTAGCCCGCGCTGCGCACCCCCTCGATGCTGTCCGCCGAGAGGTAGAGGCTCCGAGTGTCGGTGTCCGCGCCGTGGACGATGTGGAGCAGGGTGCCCCGGCGTGCCGCCTCGTCCGCCGCCCAGAGCACCGCGCGGCGGGCCGGCTCGGAGCCGTCGACGCCGACCACGACGGAGCCCAGTTCGGGGCGGCCGTTGCTGCCTTCCATGGTTTCCTCCTGGCCGTATGGCGTCGGTGGGTCGGCCCCCGCGCCGGGCGCTTCCGGGCGCCGCGCGCACAGGGCCGCTCAGGACCGGCCGGGGGCCGATGATCCCTTTCGTCCCATCCTGCCCCGTCGGTGCGCCCGAACCGGGCCGACCGGCCCCTGCCACGCCCCGTTCGGCCCTCCTCCCCCGAGTGCGGCCCGGCGGATCGTGGCTCGTGGAAGACCTGCGACGCTTCGTCCGTGCGGGTCTCGACAGGGTCCCCGCGAGGCAGCGGGAGGAGCCGCCATGAAACCCATCGGAGGCGGTGGCCTGATGACCGACGAGGTCGTCTCGGCCGTGCCCGCCACCTCCCGCCCGTCCTCGGCGAGGAGAACCGTGTGGCCGGCGTCGTGTCCGGGAGCGACCTGCCGGGCCGGCGGGCGACGGAGCGTCCGGAAGCGGAACCGTTCCGGGCTCCGCGGACCCCTCCCCCCGACAGCCGTGTCCGCGCACGCCGGTCCGGTGGCCGGTGGTCCGGCGCCCACCGTTCCGGCCGGGGTCCGGCTCGCTGCCGCCGACGTCATGTCGGCCTCAGCGGTGGCCGTCCGCACCGGCCGGAGACGGGGACGGATTCCCCCGGTACGCGTCCGCCACGGCCCCGGCCAGACCCGGCCAGGGCCGGAGGGAGGTACGTCATGAACCCACGCATCGTCGTCGGCTTCGACGGAACCGCGGAGAGCGTCGCGGCGTCCCGTTGGGCCGCGCGGGAGGCGGTCCTGCGCGGCGTACCCCTGCATCTCGTTCACGTCGAGGAGACGTTCACGGTCCTCGGCGTCCCCTCGGCCGGACCGGGTCCGCGGCAGGGGGACGCCGACCCGCTGTTGTGCGGGGCCCGCGAGGAACTGCTGGCGCGGCACCCGCGGCTGCGGATCGGCTCCGAATCGCTCGGCGGCCGCCCGGCGGCGGCACTGGCCGGCGCCGCGGCGGACGCGGACATGCTGGTCCTCGGCTCCCGGGGACTGGGCACACTCGCGGGTGTCGTGCTCGGTTCCGTCGGCATGGCGGTCGTCCACGCCCTGGAGCGACCGGTCGTCCTGGTGCGTGCCACGGAGGACGCGGAGCCGGGCCCGCGCGAAGGGCACGCCGAGGGCGGCGTGGTCGTGGGCGTCGACACCGGCCATCCGTGCGACGCCCTGCTCGCCTTCGCGTTCGAGGAGGCGTCATTGCGGCGTTGCGCGCTCGTCGCGGTGCACAGCTGGAGGCCGCCCCCGCTGGCCGGGTACGGAGCCGCGTACAGCCCGGAAGGCCACGCGCAGATGGCCGAGGCCATGAAGAACGAGCTGGACGACCTGCTGAAGCCCTGGCGCGACAGGTGTCCGGCAGTCGCCCTCGACGCACGGTCCGAGATCGGACGCCCGGCCGAGCAGTTGCTGGAAGCGGGCGCCGCGGCGGCTCTCGTGGTCGTCGGCCGCCGCGTCCGCCGGTCCCGGATCGGGGGGCACATCGGTCCGGTGGCCCACGCGATGCTCCACCACTCCACCGCCCCGGTCGCCGTCGTCGCCCACACGTGAGCCGCCGCCCTCGGGACGCCCCGCCCGCCGTGGGGACGCCCCGCCCGCCGTGCGGACCATGGCATGCATACGGCAGACGGTGGGGCCGCGCCGTACGCGACAGGCGCGGTGCGGCACGGCCCGCGCGCCCGGGCCCGGAGGGCCGGTGCCGGAGCGGGCCCCGTCGGTGCCACGCGTCGGTGCCACGCGCCTCGGCCACCCGTCTCCGTCGGGCGTCTCCCTCGCGCGCGCCTCCGTCAGGCGTCCTTGTGGCCGTCGGCCGTGATCCTCTTCACCGGGATACGGTGTGCGGCCTGCCCCGCCCCGGACTCCAGCGTCACGCGCATGGTGAGGATGCCGTCCTCGTACTCCGCCTCGACCCCGTCGGGCGGGATACGGGCCGGGAGACGGACCGTGCGGTGGAACGAGCCGTAGCGGAACTCGGAGTGGTTCTTCTCCTCCTTGCTCTCGGTGTGCTCGGCCCCGACGGTCAGGGTGTCGCCCTCGACCGTGATGTGGATGTCCTTCTCCGGGTCCATCCCGGGCAGTTCGGCGCGCAGTGTGTACTGCCCCTCCTTGCCGCTCATCTCGATCGGGATGGTGTGGACATCGGGCGCGGACCGCCACGGGAAGCGGGGGAATTCCGTCCCGAACCAGTCCGTGAGGTCGGGGAAGCGGCCGTGCCTGCGCTCCGGGTGAGTTCCTGACATGGTGTCCTCATCCTTTCCCGCGGCGGCTGCGCCGCCGCTCGTCTCCGTCCGCCGTGGTCCGTGACGCTCGCGGCGGCCCGTTCCACGAGGAGTTCCCGGCCGGGGTCGGCCGCTGCCGGCCCTCAGTAGGGCATGGGGCGGCCGGAAGGCGTGCGCAGATCCGGCTCGGGGGGTCTGCGGGGGCTCCTCGGCCGGATCCGGATCCGGATCCGTGTGCGCCACATGGTTCTCACCTCTTCGGGAGGCGGAATCGCTTCTCCGGGTGACGGAAGCGCTCCCGCCGCTCCGGAGGCGGTCCGGGACGTGCGTCCCGTCCGACTTCCACGATCGCCCCGCGGGCGGGTACACCGCAGTGCCGAGTGGGCCACAGCTTGGAGGGGCCGATCGGCCCATGGCCGGGACCGTCCGGAAGGGGAGTCCGGCCCAGCGGAAGCCCCGGACGGGGCCGGGGCCCGATCCCGTCGCCGGTACTGGTCCCGGCACCGGAGAGGGATCAGACGCCCCGGTAGAGGCGTTCGAGGTCGATGAGCATGACCTCGCCCCGTGCATGGGCCGCGTGCAGCTCGGGGCTGAACCCGGCGGCGCCGTAGAGCGCCAGGCGGACATGGCCGGTCCCGTCGCGGGATTCGAGGCGCTCCAGGACACGGCGCAGTCGCTGCAGATGGTGCATGTCCATGCTGGTGTTCCAGCGCGCGATCCCCAGGGACAGGAGGGGGCCGCTCAGGAGACCGTCCTTGCGGCGGACCACGACCTCGGCGTCGAGGCCGGCGGTCGCCGACGGGTCGCTGAGGGAGCCGTGGGCCGCGGTGACCCGGTCGGCCCCGAGGGCGGTCCAGTCGGCGTACGAGGCGGCCCAGTCCCGGCAGACCTGGGCGAACCGGCGTCCGGCGACCAGCGTGTCGAAGTCGGTCCGCGCCTCCTGCCACACGGTTTCGGCATCGCTCTGTTCGAGGGCGGCCCTGCGCGGGCGTGCCACGGCGTGCTCGAAGGCCAGGAGCGGGTCCGCGATGTGGTGGCGCGTGATCCCCGGCTGCAGTCCGTCCGGTTGCGAGTGGAGCAGGCCGTGGTCGCGGAGGAGGGCGAGGGCGCGCGAGGTGTCGGCGAGCTGCTGCCCGAGGTAGGCGGCCACCCCGCCGTGGGTCGTGCAGCCCATGGCCAGCGCGGTGAGCACGGAGTGGCAGATGACGCGGCCCCGGGGCCCGGTCTCCTCGTCGAGCAGGTGGCGGGCCTCGTGGAACAGCGGCATGCGCGGATTCAGCACGGTGCGGCAGACCCAGGCGTCGAAGTCGTCCGGGCCGGCGGGGACGTCGTCGTTCACGTAGTCGTGCCGGTAGGCGGGCGTGCCTCCGACCACGGTATGGACGAGGAGGGCGAGCCTCGGGTCGTCGATCCCCCACAGCCGTGCGGCCTCCCGGAAGTCCAGGGGCCGGATGTCGAGTATCAGGCGGGTGAGGGCGCGCAGCGGGGCGGACGAGGCGAACAGCCGGGTCATCACCGGCGCGGTCTCACCGGCGAGCAGCAGGCGCGCACGGTTCCCCGGCGGCGGCCGGTCGGAGTGCCGGAGGGCGCTCTGGATGACGGACGGCAGGGCCGGGCTCGCCGCGACGAGGTCGGGGAACGAGTCGATGACGACGGGCAGGGGCCGGTCGTCGCCCAGGGCCAGCAGGGCGTCGAGGCACTCCTTCCAGCCGCGCCAGGGGCCGGGCCGCCCGGCCTCGCGGTGACGCGCGTACTCCTCGCCCACCCTGCGCAGGGCCTCGGCCTCGGTGGCCTGCTGGCCGCAGAAGTAGAACCCGCCCGTGGCGCGTGCCACCGATTCCAGCAGGAGCGTCTTGCCCTGGCGGGGGCGCCCCGTGACGACGCCCAGGTCCGTCCCCGGATGGGGATCCCCGGCGAAGGACACCAGGGCCTCCCATTCGTTCTCCCTGTCGAAGAGCCGGTCGGGTCTGGGCGGGCGGCCCGGGCCGGTGACCGCGGTCTGCTGCTGTCCGTGTACGGCGTTCACTCCAGGCACCTCCGGAACCGCCCCGGGCTCCGCCGCGGGATCGTCCCGGGGCTACGGCGCTCCTTCATTCTCGGACGGGCGGACGGCGGGCGCGCGTCGTGCCGTCCGTCCCCTCGCGGCTGACCGCACCGGTCCGGTGACGTCCGCACGTCAGGGGCCGCCGCAGGGCAGCCGGAACCCGTGCTGGTCCCCCGCGCCCACCGTCACCAGGCGTTCCCCGGCCGGTCGGACCGACAGCGGCGGCGCGAGCCGTGATCGGGGCACGCGGATGCCCAGCCGGCCGGGAAGGAGCCGGATCCAAAGGTCCCGGTGCCCGTGGACGGTCGCGCGCCGGGTCTCGTCGTCGAGCCGGCGGACGCCGGCGCGTGCGTCACGTGCGCGACGGCGCGTGGGAGGGGGCGCCCGGCGGGCGGTCCGACGACGTGGTGCCCGCCTGCTCCGGCGCGTGTGCCCGCCCTCGCCTCCGCGCCTGGGCCGGTCGGCCCCCGCCCGGTCCTGTCGGCCCCTGTCCCCCATGGCATCGGGGGCGTGAGGATGAGAGCGTTGCCTCCTGACCGGCGGACGGTGAACGGCGAGCCTCCGGGTCTGCCCCGGGTCCGCCCGGACGGTCCGGTCGGGTCCCCCGGTCCCGGTCGGTCTGCAGGCCCGCCGGTCCCGCCCATCCACCGAGGAATGCCATGACCTCTGCCGGCTACACCGTCTCCGACGTGATGACGAAGACCGTCGTCACGGTCGCGCCCGACACGGAATTCAAGGAGATCGTCACGGTCATGGAGCGGTGGAAGGTCACCGCCGTCCCGGTCGTCGACGACGCGTCCCGTGTCGTCGGCGTCGTCTCCGAAGCCGATCTGCTCGCGAAGGAGGAGTTCCGCGCGCGCCGGATCGGCATGATCGAGCAGATGAGGCGTCTCGGCGACACCGCCAAGGCGGGCTCGGTCCGGGCCGGTGAACTGATGTCGAGCCCCGCGGTCACGGTGCGGCCCGACGCGCCGCTTCCGCAGGCGGCCCGCCTCATGGCCGACCGGCGTGTCAAACGCCTTCCGGTCGTGGACGCCGACGGCGGCCTCGAGGGCGTCGTCAGCCGTGCCGACCTCCTCAAGGTGTTTCTCCGGCCCGACGAGGCGCTCGCCGCCGACGTACGCCGAGAGGTCGTCTACCGGCTGTTCCCCGGCGCGGACCGGTCGGTGGAGGTCGCGGTCGCCCGGGGCGTGGTCACCCTGTCCGGTCGCATCCATGACAGCTCCCTGATTCCCGTCGCGGCCCGCCTCGCGCAGTCCGTGGAAGGCGTGGTCGACGTGGACTGCCGGCTCGAGGGCGCGGCACGCGCCTGAGCCGGCAGTCCCGGACGCCCCTGAAGGTGCGGCGCGTCGTCGTGCGCGACACGCCGTTGAGGGGTGCGGGACGAACAGGACCGAGCGGCGCGTGTGGTGCAGCACGGCGTGCGTCACGCCCGGCCGGGCGGGCGACGGTGCGCAGTGTCTCGCTGTCGCGTTCGTCCCGCGCCGCCACCAGCACGACGCCCGCCCGTTCGCGTTCCTCACCGGGCACGACGACGACCGGGACCGACGCGTGGACGAGCAGGTCGAGCGAGTCCGACCCGACCAGCAGGGGCGCGAATCCCCCGCGCCCGCGCGAGCCGACGAGCACCGCGGCGTCGGTGCCGACCACGGCCGAACCTGTCATGACCACGTCCTGCGAAGTGCTGCTCATGGTCTCTCTCCTCGCGATTCCGCGGCGCTCGCCGTTCCTCGGACCCGACGTTCCCGCGGCTCGGACGGCTCTCCGAACCCGGGGATTTCCGCAGCTCGAACGCGGTCGTCTTGGGTCCGTAGGGTCATGCTGTGCCTCCTGCCGGGGCCGTGACACGGGCTGTGCGGGCGCGAGACCAGGCCGGTCGGCCCATGCGCCGCGCTCCGGGGTGGCGCACCATGGACCCGACGAGGCACATGTGGAACGGCGGAAGGACGCGGGGTACGGCGGCGGGGCAGTCGGCGGACCGGAACACCCACGAGGGGCCGGAGCGGATCCCCGACGGCCGGTACGGATCCACGAAGGACGTGTAGGACATGATGCGCGCAGAGAGTCACCCGTCGGGCGAGTGCCCGGAACGGGCCCCTTCGGGAGAGCTGGGCCGCCGGGTGGCGATGCGGCGCGAACAGCTCGGGCTCAGCCGGGAGCAGGTCGCCGAGCGGGCCGGTGCCGCGCCGGGCTACCTCCAGTACGTCGAGGAGCACCAGGCGACACCCGGCATCGGCTTCCTGCTGCGGCTGGCCGAGGCACTGGAGAGCACGGTGGCCGAGCTGACCGGGTGCACCACCGATCTGCCTCCCGGCCTGGGCCACGCCGGATATCACACGCAACTGCTGGAGCTCGACCCTCAGGAGTGTCATCTGCTGCTGTCCACGCACGGCGTGGGCCGGGTCGGCACGATGACGGACGACGGGCCCACCATCCTCCCGGTCAACTACGTCGTGGACGGCGAGCACATCGCCTACCGGAGCGCCCGCGGCTCGCTCCTGACCGCCGTCGCGGGCCGGACGGTCGCCTTCGAGGTGGACCACGTCGACGAGGCGCTGAGCCAGGGATGGAGCGTCCTCGTCGTCGGCACGGCGGCGGCCGTCGACGATCGGGAGGCCGCCCGGCGGCTGGACGAGCACGCCTACACCACGCCCTGGGCCGGCGGCTCGCGCAATGTGTGGCTGACGATCACCCCCACGCGCGTCACCGGGCGGCGCATCCGTGTCCTCGACAGCCATGCCGCCCCGGGTGGCGGCCACCGGACGGACGGACGGAGCCGGGACGGTGCACGGGCCTGAACCCCGCCGCGCGGAAGGCCCGCCGCCATCGCGGGGTGCGGCGCGGGCCGTCCGGCCGCCGCGGGGCCCGTTCGGCCCTGGTGTGCCGCTCGCGGCGCGGACCACGATGGGTGAGGTCGGATCCGCACCGCCCGCGGGCAGCGGGTCCGTACCGCCCGTCGACGACGAGGAGGGCGCCATGAGCACGGAGTCCGGGTTCTCGCCAGACAGGCCGATCCGTGTGTTCCTGCTCGACGACCACGAGGTCGTCAGGCGCGGGGTGCAGGACCTGCTGGACGCGGAGCCGGACATCGAGGTCGTCGGCGACGCGGGCACAGCCGATCAGGCGCTGGCCCGCGGCCCGGCACTCCGTCCCGATGTCGCGATTCTCGACGTGCGGCTGCCGGACGGCGACGGCATCACGGTCTGCCGTGAACTGCGCTCCCGGATGCCGGAACTGGCCTGTCTGATGCTCACCTCGTTCGACGACGACGAAGCGCTGCTCGACGCCATCATGGCCGGCGCGGCCGGTTACGTGCTCAAGGAGATCAAGGGCTCCGACCTCGTCGCCGCCGTCCGCACCCTGGCCGCCGGGCGCTCCACCCTCGATCCGGCGACCACGGCCCGGCTGATGAACAGCCTGCGCGACGAGGAGTTCGGCGCCGAATCCGTACAGGACGACGCGCTGTCGGGGCTTTCGCCGCGGGAGAAGGACGTCCTCGCCCTGATTGGCGAGGGACTGACCAACAGCCAGATCGGCAAGCGCCTCTATCTGTCCGAGAAGACGGTCAAGAACCACATCTCGCGTCTGCTGGCCAAGCTCGGGGTCGAGCGGCGTATTCAGGCGGCCGTGATCGCGGCGCACAGCGCGGACTCCGCCCCGACCGCCGGTGGTGCGGGGCACCGCCGACGATGACCGCGGTCCCGGGACGCTCCCGGGGCCCTCGGGAGGGACGAGCCATCGGGACGGGGACGCCCGCGGGGAGGCCGTCGGAGCGGGTACGGCACGGCGGGCATCAGGGCTGTCGCAGCGGTACCCACCAGCACAGCCGGGTGCCGTCGCCCCGCCCCGACAGTCCCACGTCCATCTCGCCGCCCAGCTTCTCCGCACGCCGCGCGAGGTTGTCGAGCCCGCTCCGGGAGACCCCGTGCCCGGGCATCCCGACCCCGTCGTCGGACACGACGAGCTTCAGCCGCCCGTTGCCCACCGTCAGTGAGACATCCACCGCCGCGGCCCGCGCGTGGCGCGCGACATTGGTCAGGGCCTCGCCGAGGACCGTGATCACCTGCTCGGCGACATCGGCCGGAACGTCCGTGTCGATCAGCCCGGCCATGCGCAGGGACGGCTGGAACCCGAGGGTGCGGGCGGACTGCTCGACCGCCCTCGCCGTCCTGACGCGCAGTCCCTGACCGGTCCGGCCGGGGTCACGGGCGCGGAGGCCGAAGATGGTCGACCGGATGATCTTGATGGTCTCGTCCAGGTCGTCCACCGCGCGCAGCAGCCGTTCGCTCGCCTGCGGCTGCTCCACGAGGCGTACCACGCTCTGCAGGGTCATGCCGGTGGCGAACAGTCGTTGGATGGCCAGGTCGTGCAGGTCGCGGGCGATGCGGTCGCGTTCCTCCAGCAGGGCGATCTGCTCGGCGGACTCGCGCCGCCCGGTGAGCTCCATGGCCAGGGCCGCCTGTCCGGCGAACGCCAGCAGGGGCGCGGTCTCCGTCTCCGTGAAGACGGGGCTGCCGCGTGCCCGGGCCAACAGCAGCACCCCGCACGTCCGCCTGCCCGTGGCCATGGGGACGGCGACCGCGGGGCCGAGCCCCGTCCGCCGCGGAAAGCCGTCGGTGTTCCTCGGGTCGTGCGCGATGTCGGGGCTGGTGATGGGCTCGCCGGCGTCGAGCGCGGCCCCGGTGAACGATCCCTCGCACGACAGGGTCAGACCGCGGTACCGCTCGGCGTCCGGACCGGCCGCCAGGGCCACACGGACGGAGTGCCTCCCGGAGGGGAGCGCCAGGATGCCGAGATCGGCGGCGAGAATGCGGGAGGAGCGGTCGACGATCATGCGCCGGACGTCCGCGTCGTCGGCGCCGCCCAGCAGTCCCGCGACGATCTCGTTGCCGGCCTCCTGCCAGCGTTGGCGATCGCGTGTGCGCGCGTACTCGCGGGCGTTCTCGATGGCGACCCCCGCCGCCACCGCGAGCGTCGACAGAACGGTCTCGTCCTCCGCGTCGAATTCGCGCCCGCCACGCTTCTCGGTGAGGTAGAGGTTGCCGAACACCTCGTCGCGGATCCTGACGGGCACTCCCAGGAACGAGCGCATCGGGGGGTGGTGCGGCGGCAGTCCGTAGGACGCGGAATGTCCGGAGAGCTCCGCGAGCCGCAGCGGCCGGGGGTGGCGGATCAGCTCGCCGAGGATGCCGTACCCCTCGGGCAGCGGGCCGATGGCCTCGCGCTCCTCGTCCGTGACGCCCACGGTCAGGAACTGGGTGAGCCGGGTCCCCTCCCCGACCACCCCCAGGGCCCCGTACTCGGCGTCGACCACGACGACGGCGGCCTCGACGATGCGGCGCAGCACCTGCGACAGGTCGAGCTCCCGCCCGACCGACATGACGGCCTCCAGCAGCAGGGCCACCTCGGCGGGGCCGCGCTTCACGGCGTCGAGGCGACCCTGGAGATCCTCGGGCAGCGTGCTCAGCCGACGGCGTTCCCCACCGCGTCTTTCAGTCCCGGTGTCGCCCACGGTGCCTCCGTCCTGCCCCCACGCGTACGGGGCCGGCCACACCTCCACGTTAATCTCCGTACGCCGATCGGCATCCGGTACGCGGAACCGCCCCGTTCCCGCGACTTCCCCCCGTACGGGGTTCGGCTCGGGTGAGTACGACGGCAGGAAGTGCAGCTCGATCCCGTCCTTGTGGTCGGCGAGCCAGGTCCGGACGGTCTTCGAGCGGTGGGCCGAGTGCCGGTCGACGATCAGGTGGACCTTGCGGTCGAAATGCCCGACGAGCCGGTCCAGGAAGCGGCACATGGTCTTCGCGTCGAACGACTCGGTGAAGACCATGAAGTGCATCCGGCCCTTCGTGCTGATCGCGGACATCGCGTTCACGGAGAACCGGTTCCCGGTGCGGCGGACGACCGGCGTCGTGCCTCTGGCACCCCAGGTGCGGCCGGTGACCTGGTCCGAGCGGACCCCGACCTGACCGGCGAAGAGGACCTCACCCCTCTCCGCCTTCGCTCTGGCCCGGATCGCCGGCCAGGTCTCCTCGTGCCGGACGCGGACCGCTTCCGCGTCCTGCTCGACGGCCCGCTCGTCCGGACGCTGGAACGTCAGCCCCCATCGCTTGAGGTACTTGCCCACCCCTGGCTCGGTGAACCGGATCCGGTACAGCTTGAAGATCAGCTCGCCTGCCAGGGCCCGTGTCCACAGCTGACCGGAAAGTCCCAGGCCGGAGGGGGGCGTGATCGAGGACGGCCCGTCGGACGGCGGCCTGCTCGGCCTCGGACAGTGCCTGATGCTCGCCCACCCGGCGGCCACGCGGACGGAACAGCAGCGCGTCCCGGCCACCGGTCCGCCACCTCGTCCACCAGTTGTCCACGGCCCTGACCGACACCTTGAACAGGGCCGCGACCTCTGCCCGGCCCCGCCCCTCCACCAGCGCGGACACCGCCAGCAACCACACAGCCTCCTGCGCATCCGGCGACCAGGTCCGCGCATCCCCCACCAGATCACTCACACACCGTCAACGAGCATGAACCCAAAGCATTTCGGATCAATACGAGCCGGTCCGCCGGCGCACGCCCGGCATGGACGTACGCCTTCTCCTGTTCCGCACAGATCCCGCAGACCGGGCTCGCGCCACCTTCACGCCGGACACCGCCTGACCAGGAAGCGGACACCCGCCAGGCTCATCCCGGCGAGCCTTCAAGCCCCGGTTTCGATGTCGTCCAAGCATTTCGACGCATCAGCAGTGGTTCGCTCGCGCTCGCCTTCCCGATCCCCACCTGACGCCCTTCCAAGGACGCCTTTCCCTCCGACGCTCACCACGACGGTCTTCAGCCAGCGCAGCAGGAGACGGTTTGGAGCCTCCCTCCGCGGGGGCGACTCCGAGGGACCAAACCCTCATCACCTGTGCAGCACCATCCAGTTGCTACCGACCTACACCGGCAGCCCCTTTCCGTTCAGGACACACGAAGGCCGTCGCTTTTTTCAGGATCTCGATCGTCTGCTGCTGTTCGCGGACCTCCTTGCGCAGCCGCTTGAGTTTCTCGCGTTCGGCACTGGTCAGTTCACCGGACTCGCTCTCGCCCCGGTCCGTCTTGGCCCGGCGGTACCAGCCGCGCAGGGACTCCGAGCTGACGCCGAGCTCCCGGGACGGCGGTGACCGTCTTGCCCGAGGAATCGACGAGCGAGATTGCGTCCCGCTTGAACTCCTCGGTGTACCGCTTCGTGTACTTGCTTCTCACCCGGTGCTACTTCCTCTGGAACCTCAAGATCCCAGTCTCCGGGGGTCCACGATCGAGGGGAAGCTTCAGTGCCAACTAAGGGCTGTCCCGTAATCCCTGGCGGGCGCGCGACGGATTACGGGACAGCCCTTAGTCCTGGTTTGTGACAACTAAAATCTGTGGTCGCAACGGGCTCACCGTCGTACGCGCGGCATCCCCAGCCCGATCCACGAGATGATCTCCCGCTGGATCTCGTTGTTGCCGCCGCCGAAGGTGAAGACGACGGCCGACCGGTAGCCGCGTTCGAGTTCGCCGTGCAGCACGGCGCCCGCCGAGCCCTCCTTGAGGGGGGCCGCCGATCCGACCACCTCCATCAGCCAGGCGTAGGCGTCGCGGCGGGCCTCGGAGCCGTAGACCTTGACGGCGGAGGCGTCCTGCGGGGTGAGGGTTCCGTCCTGGACGGCGGACACCATCCGCCAGTTGAGCAGCCTCATGGCGTCGAGCCTGGCGTGGGTGCGGGCGAGGAGGGCGCGGACCCAGCCGAGGTCGACGACGCGGCGGCCGTCGGCGATCCGGGTGTCCGTGGCCCAGCGCTGGACGTCGTGGAGGGCGCGGACGGCCATGGTGCCGTGGGCGGCGAGGGTGACGCGTTCGTGGTTGAGCTGATTGGTGATCAGCCGCCAGCCCTTGTTCTCCTCGCCGACGCGGTGGGAGACCGGGACGCGCACGTTCTCGTAGTAGCTCGCGGTGGTGTCGTGGGAGGCGAGAGTGTTGATCAGCGTGCAGGAGTAGCCGGGGTCGGTGGTCGGGACGAGCAGCATGGTGATGCCCCGGTGCGGGGGCGCGTCCGGGTCGGTGCGGACGGCGAGCCAGACCCAGTCCGCGGTGTCGCCGTTGGTGGTCCAGATCTTCTGCCCGTTGACGACGTACGTGTCGCCGTCGCGCACGGCCCGTGTCCTGAGCGCGGCGAGGTCGGTGCCCGCGTCGGGTTCGCTGTAGCCGATGGCGAAGTCGATCTCGCCGGAGAGGATCTTCGGCAGGAAGTAGCGCTTCTGCTCGTCGGTGCCGAACTGCATGATGGTGGGGCCGACGGTGTTGAGGGCCATCAACGGCAGCGGCACGCCCGCCTGGGCCGCCTCGTCGAAGAAGATGAACTGTTCCCTCGGGCTCAGGCCGCTGCCGCCGTACTCCACGGGCCAGCCGGCGCCGAGGCGGCCGTCGGCTCCCAGGCGCCGGATCGTCTCGCGGTAGAACTTCTTCTGCGCCGCGGGGTCGGTGTGGCGGACAAAGGCGTTCTCGGGGACCAGTTCGGCGAAGTACGCACGCAGTTCGGCGCGCAACTGCTGCTGTTCAGGCGTGTATGCGAGGTGCACGGCCCCTCCAGGAGTCTCGCGGTCGCGTCGCTCGTGTGCGGCGGCGCACACAGTAGAACGTGTTGCAAGAATCTGGAAGGGCCGGGGCGGACCCGAGGGGGGCGGCGCTCGACGGCGCGCGCCCGACGGGGGGTCAGCGCTTGACGGCGCGCAGGACGACGAACTTCGGGTTGCCAGCGACGGTGGCGCAGTCGCCGAAGATGCGGCGCAGCCGGATGTGGTGGCCGAGGTGCCGGTTGCCCACGACCCACAGCTCGCCGCCCGGGCGCAGCGCGGCGTGCGCTCCCCGGAACATGGCGCGGGCCGTCGCGTCGGTGGTGGCCTGGTGGGAGTGGAACGGCGGGTTGTTGAGCACCAGGTCCACGCTGCCGGGCGGCACGTCCGTGAGTCCGTCGCCGACCACGAAGTCGGCCTCGGCGCCGGGTCCGGCGTTGGCCCGGAAGGTCTCCTCGGCGGAGGCGACCGCCTGGTACGACTCGTCGATGAACGTGACCCTGGCCGCGGGGTTGGCGAGCGCGGCGGACAGCCCGACGACGCCGTTGCCGCAGCCGAGATCGACGACCCGGTCCGGGCCGCTGCGCGCGGGGAGGTGCCCCAGGAAGAAGCGGGTGCCGATGTCGAGGCGGTCGGCGCAGAAGACCCCGGCGTGGTTGGTGACCGTCCGGCCGGAGGCCGGGCCGATGCCCTCGGGCAGGGCGTAGCGGAGCGGCCAGGGACTGGGCGTACGCGCCTTCACCGGATCGGGCGTGCAGAAGACGAGCCGGGCCTTCCTGACCGCCAGGGAGGTGCGGGTCGGGCCGATGATCCGCTCGAAGAGCGCGAGCGTGGAGGTGTGGATCTCCTTGGCCATGCCCGTTCCGATGACGACGGTGCCGGCGTGGATGGCCGGGGCGAGCCGGTGCAGCTGGTCCTCCAGGAGAGCGAGGCTCTTGGGGACGCGCACCAGCAGGACGTCGACGCGGTCGGGCGGCGTGTCCCTGGTGGACAGCAGGCGCACGGCGTCCGCTCCGATGCCGTTGCGTTCCAGATTGGCGCGGGTCGCGCGCTGGGACAGACAGGAGTCGGTGATCAGCACGGGACGGTGCGCCGCCAGGGCGGTGCCCAGGGCGCCCCAGCGGTCGCCCACCACGACCACGGTGCCCGACAGGCCGATCGGCTCCGTCCCGTCGGCGCCCTCCAGCCGCCGCAGCAGATACTCGTCGGCGGCGTCCCAGGCACGGAACGGATCGCGCGGGTCCTCGGGGAAGCGGGCCAGCTCGTATCCGGCCTCTGACGTCGTCAAACGGTTCATCGTGCACCCAGGCTAGCCGAGCCGCGGGCAGCGCCTCGCACGCTCCCCGCCGCCGGCTCCCGGGTGCTGCCGCGCCGGAGCGGCCCTTCGCTAGGGCAGGACCTTGTCGATCGCCGAACGGCCCTCCTGGGCGAGCCTGCGCTCGGCCCATCGGAGGTTCTCCGGAGTCAGGTCCCGCCCGGAGGCGAGCACCAGGTCCTCCGGGGTCGGTTCATCGCTCCCACCCGTGTGCAAGAGGCTGTCGGGGGTCACTCCCCCGGCCAGGGATACGGATTCGGGCTCGTCGCTCATGCCGCCTCCTCGTCCTTTACGACATTCTCGCGCCGCGCCCGGTCCGGCGCATCCCATGCCCGGGCACCCCCTCCACCACCTCGCCCGACCCGCACAGGAAGCGTCACTTGACCTGCACATGATAGTTACACAGCGTTCACACCATGGTCACGGTGCGTGTGGAAGGCTCCCGCTGACCAACCCGCCACACGTCCGCCGCGGCGCCGTCCCACCTCGTGACCGGTGTCGCGGCGCCCGTCCTTCCGGAGAGGACACCCCCACATGTCCCGTCTTCACCTTCGCCGCCGACGCCCGCTGCTGGCGACCTTCGCCGCGTTCGCGGTGCTCGCCGGCACCGCGGCCGCCGCGCCCGCGGCCACCGCCCGGACCGCCCCCGCCGCCGCACCGCTCCAGAGCCTGGACGACACGTACTACCAGGACGCGATGGGCAAGTCCGGCACCGCGCTCAGGAACGCGCTGCACACGATCATCAGCAAGCAGACCAAGATCTCCTACAGCCAGGTCTGGGACGCGCTGAAGAACACGGACCAGGACCCCGCCAATTCCTCCAACGTGGTCCTCGTCTACTCCGGCCGCTCGATATCCAAGAACAGCAGCGGCGGCTCGGTCGGGCAGTGGAACCGCGAGCACGTCTGGGCCAAGTCCCACGGCAACTTCGGCACCGCCACCGGCCCCGGTACCGACATCCACCACCTGCGCCCGGAGGACGTCCAGGTCAACTCCATCCGCGGCAACAAGGACTTCGACAACGGCGGCAGCCCGGTCAGCGGGGCCCCGGGCAGCTACACCGACAGCGACTCCTTCGAGCCGCGCGACGCGGTCAAGGGCGACGTGGCCCGCATGATCCTCTACATGGCGGTGCGCTACGAGGGCGGCGACGGCTTCGCCGACCTCGAACCCAACGAGCGGGTGTCCAACGGCTCGGCCCCGTACTTGGGCCGCCTCTCCGTACTCAAGGCGTGGAGCCAGGAGGATCCGCCGGACGCCTTCGAGAAGCGGCGCAACGACGTCATATTCGACCAGTACCAGCACAACCGGAACCCGTTCATCGACCACCCCGAGTGGGTCGGGTCCATCTGGTAGGCGCCCGCCGGACGCGTGACCGCCGACGAGCCACCGGGCAGCCCGTCGGCGGCCGCGCCCCGTCCGCGGCCGGGGAGGCGACCGGTCCGCGCGCTCCCCGCACGGAGACGGCCGTTCGGCACGGGCGCGCGGGCGGCCGACGCTCACAGGCATGCGGGTGGCCGGGGCCGCTGGGAGACTGGGACGGTCCCCGACGGGCACGGGAGAAGCCCCGCGAAAGGCCCCGGGGGCGAATCCCCCGAGAGGAGTGAGCGCACCATGCCACGCGGATCGAACGCCAAACGGGAACGGCAGTACGAGCACATCAAGGAGAGCGCGCAGGAGCGCGGGGTCGGCGAGGAACGGGCGGAGGAGATCGCGGCCCGTACGGTCAACAAGGCACGCGCCCGCGCCGGCGAGTCGAGGACCGCGAGCCGGACGTCCATCGAGGACCTGTCGTCGTCCCGGCGCGGCGGTCTGCGCTCCCACAGCGGTGCGGCAGGCCCCACCCGCGACCAGCTCTACGAAGAGGCGAAGAAGAAGAACATCCACGGGCGTTCGAACATGACGAAGGACGAACTGGCCCGGGCTCTCGGTCGCTGAGCGCAGGTCGTCGGGGCCGGGCCGCGCGGCCCGGCCCCCTCGCGTCCGCCTCACCGGCACATGCGCGTCGTCAAGACGCGCGTGTCGACGGCGCATGCGCGTCGTGCGCGGACGCTCGTCGACGACCCCGGGCGCGTCAGCCGCCCCAGGTCCATTCGGCCACCTCGGGCAGGTCCACACCGTGCTCCCGGATCCAGGCGTGGTGACGGGTACGGGCGTCGGCCATCGCCTGGCGCACCGCCACGGCCCGCACGCCCAGGCCGGGCACCCGGTCGATCACGTCCATCACCAGCCGGTAGCGGTCCAGGTCGTTGCGGACCACCATGTCGAACGGTGTCGTGGTGGTGCCCTCCTCCTTGTAGCCCCGCACATGGAGATGCGCGTGACCGGCCCGCCGGTAGGCCAGCCGGTGGATGAGCCACGGGTAGCCGTGGTACGCGAAGATCACGGGGGTGTCCCGGGTGAACACCGCGTCGTACTCCGCGTCCGGCATGCCGTGCGGATGCGCGTCGCGGGGCAGCAGCCGTGCCATGTCGACCACGTTGACCACGC
The DNA here is from genome assembly GCF_042889785.1 of Streptomyces sp. NPDC002476. Lineage (NCBI taxonomy): Bacteria > Bacillati > Actinomycetota > Actinomycetes > Kitasatosporales > Streptomycetaceae > Streptomyces > Streptomyces sp. NPDC002476. The sequence goes on from NZ_JBIARH010000021.1 coordinate 18,683, forward strand.
GTATGGCCAGTTCCGGCAGGTGACGCCGGAGCAGATCGGCGGCGGCCAGCGTCTCCAGGGTGGGGACGTCTCCGGCGCAGGCGAGCACCACGTCCGGTTCGCGGGAGCCGTCCTCGGTGCCCGCCCACTCCCAGACCCCGGCTCCCCGGGCACAGTGCGCGCGGGCCTGGTCCAGGGTGAGCCAGTCGTGGCTCGGCTGCTTGCCGGCCACGACCACGTTGACGTAGTCGCGGCTGCGCAGCACGTGGTCGGCGACGGAGAGCAACGTGTTGGTGTCCGGCGGCAGGTAGACCCGGACGACCTCGGGGCTCTTGTTGAGGACGTGGTCGACGAAGCCGGGGTCCTGGTGGGAGAACCCGTTGTGGTCCTGACGCCAGACGTGCGAGGTGAGCAGGTAGTTGAGGGAGGCGATGGGGCTGCGCCAGGTCAGCCTGCGGGCGGTCCTGAGCCATTTGATGTGCTGGTTGACCATCGAGTCGACGATGTGGGCGAACGCCTCGTAGCAGGAGAACAGCCCGTGCCGCCCGGTGAGGAGATACCCCTCCAGCCAGCCCTGGCACAGGTGCTCCGAGAGCACCTCCATGACGCGGCCGTCGTGCGCGAGGTGTTCGTCCGTCGGCAGGATGCGCTCCTGCCATGCCTTGCCGGTGGCTCCGTAGAGGGCGTCGAGCCGGTTCGAGGCCGTCTCGTCGGGGCCCACCACGCGGAAGTCGCGGCGGGCGGCGGTCGCGGCCATCACGGCCTCCAGGAGTCCGCCGAGCACCCGGGTCGGCTCGTGCAGCACGGTGCCGGGCTTGTCGACGGCGACGGCGTGCTCCTCCAGCGGCGGGAGGGGCAGCTCCCGCAGCAGCAGCCCGCCGTTGGCGTACGGGGTCGCTCCGAGGCGGGCGTCGCCGTCGGGCACGCAGTCGAGCACCTGCGGGGTGGGGCGGCCCGACGCGTCGAAAAGTTCTTCCGGCCGGTAGGAGCGCATCCACTCCTCCAGTTGCCGCAGATGGCCGGGGTTGTCCCGGACACCGGCGAGCGGCACCTGGTGGGAGCGCCAGGTGCCCTCGACGGGCACGCCGTCGACCTCGGCCGGGCCGGTCCAGCCCTTGGGGGTGCGCAGCACGATCATCGGCCAGTGGGGCCGTTCGGCGCAGGCGCCGGTGCGGGCGGCCTCCTGGATCTCCCGGATGCGGTCGACGGCCCGGTCCATGGCGGCGGCCATCGCCCGGTGGACGGTGAGCGGGTCGTCGCCGCCGACGTAGAGGGGGTCCTGCCCGTATCCGCGCAGCAGGGCGTCGAGCTCGGTCTCGGGGAGGCGGGCGAGGACCGTCGGGTTGGCGATCTTGTAGCCGTTGAGGTGGAGGACCGGGAGCACGGCTCCGTCGTGCACCGGGTCGAGGAACTTGTTGGAGTGCCAGGACGCGGCCAGCGGCCCGGTCTCGGCCTCGCCGTCCCCGACGACGCAGGTGACGAGAAGGTCCGGGTGGTCGAACGCGGCACCGTAGGCGTGGGTGAGGGCGTAGCCGAGTTCGCCGCCCTCGTGGATGGAGCCGGGGGTCTGCGGTGCCACGTGGCTGGGCACCCCGCCGGGGAAGGAGAACTGCTTGAACAGCCGCCCCATCCCGGGGGCGTCCCGGCCGATGTCGGGGTACCTCTCCGAATAGGTGCCCTCCAGCCAGGAGTTGGCGAGCACGGCCGGACCGCCGTGGCCGGGTCCCCAGACGCCCAGGCCCTGGACGCCGCGGGACTTGATCATCCGGTTGAGATGCGTGTGGACCAGGTTGAGTCCCGGCGAGGTGCCCCAGTGGCCGAGCAGACGCGGCTTGATGTGATCGCGGGTGAGCGGCTCGGTCAGGAGCGGATTGGCCATGAGGTAGATCTGGCCGACGGCCAGGTAGTTGGCGGCCCGCCAGTGTGCGTCGAGTGCGGCGATCTCCTCGTCGGAGGGTCCGGGTGTCGCTGCTGGGTGGGCGGCGTGACTCATCTGCTTCTCCTAAGCGCTGTCCGGTCGTCCCCCGGGCCCCGCGCGGGACAGAACACGGCACCGGATCACGGCTCCGGAGCGCGGCCTACGCACAAGCCCCGGCGGACTCCGGGCCGTACCAGACCGTGGTCGTGTTGCAGAACTCGCGGATGCCGTGACCGGCGAGCTCACGCCCGTAGCCGGAACGCTTCACCCCGCCGAAGGGCAGTGCGGGGTGGGACGCCGTCATGCCGTTGAAGTAGACGCCGCCCGCCTCCAGGTCGCGCACGCAGCGGCGGGCCTCGGCGGTGTCGCGGGTCCACACGTTGGAGCTGAGGCCGAAGGGGCTGTCGTTCGCGAGCGCCACGGCCTCGTCCAGCGACTCCACGCGGTAGAGCGTGGCGACGGGTCCGAAGGTCTCCTCGCGGTGGATGCGCATGGCGGGGGTGACGCCGGTGAGGACGGTGGGAGCGTAGAACCAGCCGTTCTCCAGCTCGGGGCCGAGTCCCTCGGGCCGGCCGCCGCCGCACAGCACTTCCGCGCCCTGCCGTACCGCGTCGTCCACCAGCTCCTCCAGGTCGGCGCGGCCCCGTTCGCTGGCCAGGGGACCGATGTCGGTGGACTCCCGCATCGGATCGCCGACCGTCAGGGCGCGCATGCCCGCGGTGAACCGCTCGGCGAACTCCTCGTAGGCCCCGGCGTGCACGATGAATCGCTTGGCCGCGATGCAGGACTGGCCGTTGTTCTGCGTCCGGGCGGTGACGGCGGTGCGTGCCGCCGCGGCGATGTCCGCCGACGGCAGGACGAGGTACGGGTCGCTGCCGCCCAGTTCCAGCACGGTGTGCTTCACCTCGTCGCCGGCGATCGACGCGACCGAGCGCCCGGCCGGTTCGCTGCCGGTGAGGGTGGCGGCGGCGACCCGGGGGTCGCGCAGGACCGACTCGACCGCGCCGGAACCCACGAGCAGCGTCTGGAAGCACCCTTCCGGGTATCCGGCCCGGCGGAACAGGCCCTCCAGGTACAGGGCCGTCTGCGGGACGTTGGACGCGTGCTTGAGCAGGCCGACGTTCCCGGCCATCAGCGCGGGAGCGGCGAACCGCACGACCTGCCAGAGCGGGAAGTTCCACGGCATCACGGCGAGCACGACGCCCAGCGGGCGGTGGCGGACGAAGGCCCTGGCGGCACCGGAGTCCGCCACGTCGGCCGGAGCGGGGTGCTCGTCCGCGAGGAGCTCCTCGGCGCGCAGCGCGTACCAACGCATCGCCTTGGCGCATTTGGCGGCCTCCGCACGGGCCGCCGCAAGGGGTTTGCCCATCTCGGTGGTCATGGTGCGCGCGATGTCCTGCTGGTCCTTGTCGAGGAGGTCGGCGGCCAGGCCGAGCAGTTGGGCCCGCTCCTCGAAATCGGTGGTGCGCCAGTGGCCGAACGCGGCGTGGGCGGTGGCGAGCCTCTGCTCGACCTCCGCCGCTCCCAGCGCCTCGAACGTTCGGAGCGTCCGGCCGTTCGCGGGGTTGACCGTCGCGATGGGCATGGCTCTGGTCTCCTTGCCTCGGTACTTCGACCGTGCCTCGCCATGCGCCGTACCGCAACGCGGGACCTTCCCGGACCGGCGCGGAGCCTGCGCGCCTGGGCGCGCCGTCCGCGCCGGGGCGCGTCCCGGCCGAGCCGATGGTACGGGTCCCGGGGCCGGCTCAGACGAGGGCGGGGGCGGCGTCGGCCGTCGTGGTGACGTCGGCGGGCGTGTCCACGACGGCGACCGGTGGGCGGCGGAACTCACGCCCTCCGGGCAGCGGCGCGGTCGGCATGGTCCCGGCGGTGCGCGGCTCCTTCGCGTACCGGGTGAACCACACGACCTTGCCCTCGTCGGTGCGACAGGTGCCCCAGCTGTCGCTGAGCGCCATGACCCGGCCGAGACCACCACCGCCGCCGTCGAGCAGCCGCGGCATCTCGGTGCTGCCGTCGGCGACGGAGACCGTGAGATGCCGCCCCGACCAGCGCAGTTCGACGGCGCATCGGTCGTGGTCGCCGACATGCCGGTGGACATTGGTGAGCAGTTCCTCCACGCCCCGGCACACCGGACGGACATGGAGTTCGAGACTCCAGTGGCGGAGGTGCGCGGCGACGATGCGCCGCACCTGTGATACACGCTCTGCCGAAACCTGGAATTCGACCAGATAGTGCCGGTCGATCTGAACGGTCATCGTCGAGGCTCCTCACATCGGGGCCCACTGACTTCGCCTCATCGAAACCAATGACCCCCCGAACACGAAGAGTGAGCTGATGTCACTTCTGGGTCACTCCACAGAGTGGCCCGTTGGAGCGGCCCGCGCAACACGGGGACGGCGCCCCGGCCGCGCGGCGGGGCCCTTCCGGATCAGAGCAGGTACGGCAGCAGCGTGTCCGGGGTGAGCGGCAGAGTCCGCAACCGGACACCGGTGGCGTGCCTGACCGCGTTGCCGACGGCCGCCGCCGCGCCCACGATGCCGATCTCGCCGATGCCCTTGCTGCCCATCGGGTTGAGGTGGGGGTCGTCCTCGTCGATCCACTGTGCCTCGATCCACGGCACGTCGGCGCTGACCGGCACGTGGTAGGAGGCCAGGTCGGTCTCGGTGAAGTCGCCGAAGACGGGGTCCAGGGCGCTCGCCTCGGTCAGGGCCATGCCGATGCCCATCGTCATTCCGCCGATGAACTGGGAGCGCGCGGTACGGGGGTTGAGGACGCGTCCGACGGCGAAGACGCCGAGCATCCGGCGCACCCGCGTCTCGCCGGTGCGCGAGTCGACGGCGACCTCCGCGAAGTGCGCGCCGAACGCCCGCCGTGCGTAGGGGGATTCCTCGGAGACGTCCCGCCCGGTGTCGGCGTGGGCCGTCAGCCCCCCGGGGGGAAGGGGGCCCGTGCGCTCGTGGAGCAGCCGCAGGAGGGCGGTGGACGCCTTGTGCACGGCCCAGCCCCACGAGGCGGTGCCCGAGGAGCCCCCGGCCAGGGAGGCGTCGGGCAGGTCGCTGCTGCCGATGTCGATCCGTACGTTCGTCACCGGGGTGCCGAGCGCGGCGGCCGCGATCTGCGCGAGCACGGTACGGGCTCCGGTTCCGATGTCGGTGGCGTTGACGCGGACGTGGTACGAGCCGTCGGGTGCCGCGTGCGCGGAGGCGGCGGAGGGCATGACGTACACGGGATAGGTGGCGGACGCCACGCCCGTGCCGATGAGCAGCGGCCCCTCCTCGCGGACGGCGGGACGCGGGTCGCGGTCGCGCCAGCCGAAGCGTGCGGCCCCTTCCTCCAGGCAGGCGGCGAGGCCGCGGCTGCTGAACGGACGCCCCGAGTCGGGCTCGTCCACCGGGTCGTTGCGCAGGCGGAGTTCGACCGGGTCCATGCCGAGGGCCGAGGCGAGTTCGTCCATGGCGGACTCCAGCGCGTACATGCCCGGCGCCTCGCCCGGAGCGCGCATCCAGGACGGGCTCGGCACGTCCAGGGCTGCGACGCGGTGGGTGGTGCGGCTGTGCCCGGATCCGTACATCACCCGGGTGGGAACGGCCGCCTGCTCCACGAACTCCTTGACGGTGGAGGTGTGGGTGACGACCTCGTGGACGATCGAGGTGAGGGTGCCGTCGTCCTCGGCGCCGAGCCGGACCCGCTGCACGGTGGGCGCGCGGTGGCCGACGACGGCGGCCAACTGGCGTCGGGGCAGGGCGACCTTGACGGGGTGTCCGGTGTGCCGCGCGGCCATCGCGGCCAGCACGGTCTGCGGGCGCGGGGTGCCCTTCGAGCCGAAGCCCCCGCCGACGTGCTCGGCGACCACGGTGATCTGCTGCGGGCGGAGCCCGAACGCGGCGGCGAGGCTGTCGCGGACCGCGGTGGAGCCCTGACTGGAGTCGTACACGGTCAGGTGGCCGTCGTCGGTCCATCGCGCGGTGGTGGCGTGCGGCTCCATGGGGTGGTTGTGCAGGGGGCCGACGGTGTAGGTGGCGTCGATCTGCACGGGCGCCGTGGCGAAGGCGCGTTCGGCGTCGCCGCGCTCCCGCACGGCGGGGTAACCGCCGTTGACGGTCTCGGGGGTGTAGAGGCCGGTGTGCTCGGCCGTCAGCAGGACGTCGTGCGGGGCGGTCGCGTAGGTGATCCGCAGCGCCTCGGCCCCGGCCCGGGCCTGTTCGAGCGTGTCGGCGACCACGAGCGCCACGTACCAGCCCCGGTGCGGGACCCGGTCGTCCTGGAGGACGGCGAGGATCGGGTCGTCCGGTTCCTTCAGCGCCGGGGCATTGTCGTGGGTGAGGACGGCGTGCACCCCGGGCAGGGCCAGCGCCTCCTCGGCGCCGACGGCGGCGACACGGCCGTGGGCGATCGTGGCCGGGACGGGCCACCCGTACAGACAGCCGGGCGGGGTGTGCTCGGCGGCGTAGCGGGCGGCGCCCGTGACCTTGTCCCTGCCCTCGCGGCGGACGACGGGGCTGCCCAGTGGGGACGGGGCCTGGCTCATGACGGGTCCTCACGTCTGCGGGTCGGTGTGTCGGCGTGACCTCGGTCGGTCAGCCGTCGGCGGCGAGTTCGCCCAGCGCGTCGACGGCCAGGCTGTGGGCGAGGCCCACCTTGAACGCGTTGTCGCGCAGGGGGCGGGCCCCGGCGAGTTCGGCGTCCGCGGCCCGGGCGAAGGTCTCCTCGGTGGCGGGCGCGCCGCGCAACACCCGTTCCGCGGTGCGGGCCCGCCAGGGCCGGTGGGCGAGGCCCCCGAAGGCCAGTGCCGCGTGGGCGATCCGTCCGTCGCGGACGCTCAGCACGGCGGCGACGGAGGCCAGGGCGAAGGCGAACGAGGCGCGGTCGCGGGCCTTGCGGTAGACGGAGCCCGCGCCGTCCGGTACGGGCGGCAGGATCACATGGGTGACGAGTTCACCCGCCCGGAGCTCGGTGTCCCGGTCCGGGGTGTCACCGGGCAGCCGGTGGAAGTCCGTGGCCGGCAGGACCCGTTCGCCCTCCGGCCCGTGCAGGAGGACGGTGGCGTCGAGGGCGGCCAGGGCGACGGCCATGTCGGACGGGTGGGTGGCGACGCAGTGCTCGGAGTGGCCGAGCACGGCGAGATCGCGGTGGGCGCCCTCACGGGCGGGGCAGCCGGTGCCCGGTTCCCGCTTGTTGCAGGGCTTGGAGACGTCCTGGAAGTACGGGCAGCGGGTGCGCTGGAGCAGGTTGCCACCGGTGGTGGCGGTGTTGCGGAGCTGCCCGGAGGCACCGGACAGCAGTGCCTGCGACAGGGCCGGGTAGCGGCCGCGCACGGCGGGGTGGGCGGCCAGGTCGCTGTTGCGCACGGTCGCGCCGATGCGCAGGCCGCCGTCGTCGGTGTCGGCCACCTCGGTCAGGGGCAGCCGGCTGATGTCGATGAGCAGGCGGGGGGTCTCCACCCCCAGCTTCATCAGGTCGACGAGGTTGGTTCCGCCGCCGAGGAATCCGGCGCCGGGGTGGGCGGCGTGCTCGCGGACCGCCTCGGCGGCGGTGCGGGCACGGAGGTAGGCGAACGGTCTCACGGCGCCACGTCCTCGATCGCCTCGACGATGTGGGGATAGGCGCCGCAGCGGCACAGGTTGCCGCTCATTCGTTCGCGGATCTCGGCCGCGTCCAGCGGGGCCGGAACGGCCAGGGCGGCGGTGCGCGCGGTGGCGTGGGACGGGAAGCCGTCCGCTGCCTCGCCGAGCATGCCGACGGCGGAGCAGATCTGGCCGGGTGTGCAGTAGCCGCACTGCAGGGCGTCCCGTTCCAGGAAGGCTTCCTGGAGGGGGTGGAGCCGTTCGCCGTCCGCGAGTCCCTCGACGGTGGTGACACGGGCGCCGTCCTGCGCCACGGCGAGCAGCAGGCAGCTGTTGGCGCGGCGGCCGTCGACGATGACGGTGCACGCCCCGCACTGTCCGTGGTCGCAGCCCTTCTTCGCGCCGGTGAGGCCGAGGTGCTCGCGCAGGGCGTCCAGGACCGTGGTGCGGTGATCGAGCGTCAGCGTCCGCTCCGTTCCGTTGACGTACAGCGTCAGGGTGGACCGGTCGACGGTCGCACCCGTCGCTCCCGGCTGCCCCGCGCCGCCGTCCCGCCCGTGTGAGGGATCCACGCGCCCGCACCTTTCAGAGGTGACCTTTTGCCCGTTTTATAGCAGATGGAGTGACGCTTCCCGACTCATTGCTCCGTAGCGGGCCCCGTCCGGCCGCTCTAGTGCTGTGACCGGGAAGGTTTGCCGGGTGGCTCGCGGCGTCCGGTGCGGTGCATCGCAAGGCGGAGCATCGTCCGCGTACTGGACGTACGCGGGTGATGCGACAACGCCGCGAGGTGCCGTGCCGGGCGTCGCGAGCCGGTGAACCTTCCCGGTCACAGCACTAGCGGGCTCCCCCGCCCGCCGCGCGGCCGCCCCGGTTCTCCAGACGGAGGCGCACTTCCTCCTCCTGGTCCCCGGAGACGGTTCCGACGACCCGTACGTCGAAGGCGTGCGCCAGGCTCCGCCGGAGCCGCTCGACCGCCCAGTAGCCGCCCTGCACGTCGAGCGAGACGGGCGCGCCGAGCGGCGCCGGTCCCGAGACCACCCGTTCCTCGGTGACGTCGACGGTCGCGGTCCACGCGGTGGGGCGCTTCTCCGCGAGCTTCCTCGGCACGTCGACGGAGGCCCTGTCGGTGGTGAAGGCGGCCCGCAGCGCGTCGAAGACCATCCGCGCGTCGCCGGTGTCGCAGCCACTGATGACAACCGAGACGTCCCGGCCGTGCAGGCCCTCGTCGGCCCGCTCCTCGATGGTGTTCACCGTGGTTTCCTCCGCTCCGCGTGCTGCGCGGGCCCGCACCGGGGCCCGAGGACTGGGATCCTCTCCAGGCTCACCCCGCGGCCGGACGACGGCGACACGAGCGGGCCGCCGGGCGCGGACGCCGGCCGGGGCGACCCCGCGCCGGCCACCCGGCCTTCCGGCCTTCCGGCCGCCACCTCGGAACCGAAACTCTTTTAAGGTTTATATCCACTTAAAACATGAATTCATCGCCATGACCGACTGGCACTCGTTCCTCGGGGTATCGGGGAGGCATGGACGTATCGAACGGAGACATCGGCTCACTGGCCCTCCTCCTCGCCGACGGGCGGGGCGCCACCGGGTCGGTGATGGGCATCATCGGCATCGCGCTGGTGGGTGTGCTGATCGGCGCGGTCTGGCTGGGCAGGAGGCGCCGGCTCCAGGAGCTTCCGCCGCCCCGGCCCGAGGAGCAGCCGCCGCGGCCCGACCACCGCGCCCACATCGAGCAGCGCGATGTCCACGGCGACGACAGCTTCCCGCCCGGCGGCAGGGGGCTGTCCCCCTACGAGCTCGGGGACCACGGGAACGAGACCATCCGGCGCGACACCGACGAACGACGCGACTGACACGCGCCCCGCCCCGTCCGACGCCCCGCCGGACGCCGTGCGGGACGCGGTGTGCTCGGCCGTCGCGTGTTGCGGGAGCGACCGGCCGCGGAGAGGCTGAGGTGGCCCCCGAGGGCCGGCGCGCACGCGCCGCCCGAACGACCGATGAAGGCAGTGGGACCATGACCGCAAGCCGTCCCGGGGCGGTGTCGATGCCGGCGCCGCTGACCGGGTCCGCAGCGCCCTGCTGGGTCAATCTCATGACCCGCGACCTGGAATCGGCGCAGCGCTTCTACTCCGCCGTGCTGGACTGGTCCTTCCGGCCGGGCCGGCTGGGGCAGGAGTTCTCCGTCGCGCGCCGGGGGGACGTACCGGTCGCCGGCATCGGCGCGGTGGCGACCGCCTACCGCGTGGCGGTGGCCTGGACCCCCTATTTCGCCGTTCCCGACGCCGACGCGGCGGCGGCGCGCATCCGTGAGCGCAGCGGCACGGTCGCGGTGGGGCCGCTCGCCTTCGGAAAGGGACGCGGCGCGCTGGCGGCGGACCGCGACGGCGCGGTGTTCGGCATCTGGGAGCGCACGGAGCCCGCGACCTCGCCGGCCGCCCCGGACGGCCATTCGCACGCCTGGCTGAGCCTGCACACCAGGAACGCCTTCGACGCGGCGATCTTCTACGGCGAGGTGCTCGACTGGGCCAGCGGACGCCCCGGGGGCTGCGAGGTGTCGTACGAGAAGGAGGAGGTCGTCGTCGACTGCGCCGGGCGCCGGCTGGCCCGGATCAGCTCGGGCGCGGTGGAGGCCGCCCCCGATCCACTGGTCCGCCCGCACTGGCAGGTCCACTTCCCCGTAGCCGACGTGGGGGCGGCGGTCGAGGCGGCACGGCGGCACGGCGGGAGCCTGGTCGAGCGGCGCCCTCCGGGGCAGGGCGGCGAGGCGGTCCTGCTGGACCCGGACGGCGGCCTCTTCACGGTCACCGACGCCCGGGGCCCCGCCGCGTGACGACCGGGTTGCTCCGTCCAGCGGTCATCTCTCCTGCTCGGACGCGGAGCGGGCGAGCAACCGGACCGGGACGACGAGCCAGCAGATCAGGAACCACAACGCCATCGCGCCGACCAGCCACAGCGCGACCGCGTCGTGCAGAGCCACCCTCAGGACGAGCAGCAGCGCGGAGCACATCGTGCAGAACAGCAGGCCCAGCCCGAGCACGGTCAGCCGGGCCGCCAGGGTGACCGTCTGCGGCTTGAGCCGTCGCCCCGTGAGCATGCGGTGGTACGACACGGGCCCGATCAGGGCGGCCGCGGTGGCGGATCCCAGCATCACCGTGACCACGTAGATGGTGCGGTCGGCGGCCGACAGCTCCGCGAAACGCGGCTGGAAGACGACGGCGAGCAGCAGGCCGAACAGGATCTGTACACCGGTCTGGGCGACCCGCAGCTCCTGGAGCAGTTCGGACCATTGCCGGTCCGCCCGCTCGTCGGGCGTCTCGTGGCGCCCCGTGCCGGGGCCCCCGCCGGCGGGAGGTGGAGTCGAGGTCACCGTGGAGCACCGTCCGGATGCGTGGAGTACGTGGACCCCACCTTAGGTCTTTCCGCCAAGATCCCGGTGGAGCCTCGACGGCCGGACAGCCCTGACGACCTGGGGAGCAAGAGGAAGCGGGCTTCCCATTGCTCCCCAGGTCGTTAGACTTTCGCACACGGCATCGCGCGTCGGTCACCGGCCGGGTGAGGCGTGGAGGTGCCCGTGAGATGCCCGTTGGAGGCATTCCACAGTGTCTGTCGAGTTGAATCACACCATCGTCCACGCCCGGGACAACCGCGAGTCCGCCGAGTTCCTGGCGGACATACTGGGCCTTGAAGTCGGCGAGGAATGGGGCCCGTTCATCCCGCTCGCCACCGCGAACGGGGTCACCCTGGACTTCGCGACCATCCCCGAGGAATCGATCACCATGCAGCACTACGCCTTCCTCGTCTCGGAGGCGGAGTTCGACACGGCGTACGCCCGCATCAAGGAGCTCGGGCTCACCTACTACGCCGATCCGCACCGGGAACGTCCGGGCGAGATCAACCACAACGACGGCGGCCGGGGCGTCTACTTCCTCGACCCCTCCGGTCACGCGATGGAGCTCATCACGCGCCCGTACGGTGGCTTCCCCTCGTAACGTCCGCCACGCCTCCCCCTCGTGAGACGCACACGGTGCGCGACACGCGCGGGGCGGATACGCGACGAGTGCCACGACCGGCAGTGGGAGCCCGGAAGGCGCGTTGTCCGGTGCGTACGATCGCAAGGCGGCCGGAAGCCCTCGGACGGGGCCCCTGCTCGAACGAAGCTGAGAGCCCGGGGAAGCGCCGGGCGACACGACGGGGTAAACGTTGCCAGGAGTGGCACTGGAGCCCGGTCGGGGGTCACGTGTCTCCGGCCGGGCCTTTGCGCGTCGGCGACGGCCGACGCCGCGTGCCGCGCCCGGGGAGGGCGCCCTCCCCGAGGATCAGGCGACCGGCAGCAGCAGTTCGGGCCGGTCCCACATCACGGCGGGCGGAGCCGCCGCGCGGGTGCCGGTCCGCCGGGCGCCCATGCTCCGGTAGAAGCCCTCGGCCGGCGGGTGCGAGACGACGTGGATGCCGGTCAGGCCCGTGCACCGCGCCTCCTCGCGCAGATGCCCGATGAGCAGCCGCCCGATACCGAGCCCCTGGGCCTCGTCGGCGACGAACAGGAGGTCGAGCTCCGGCGGGTCGAGGACCAGCGCGTAGAAGCCGAGGACCCGGTCGTCGGCGTCGACGGCCGCGAAGACGCGGTGGTTCTCGATGTAATCGGCCCCGACCCGGTATCCGGCGACCATGGCGGCGTAGGGCCCCTCGTAGGCGCGGGAGGTCCTCACTATTCGGGTGAGCCGCCGGGCGTCCCGCGCGGTCGCGCGCCTGACGCGCACACCTTCCCGCGTTCCGCCATGCGGACGCGTAATACCTGAATTCATATGTAGATCATTACATACCGGTTCGCGCCCATGCGCACCCGTCCCCTCCGCCGTCGCCGCGCCCCGCCCTGCGCACGGACGACGGGCTCAGGAAGAACGGTGCGCCGCGCGCCACTCCTCGACCATGGCCTCGACGTCGAACGGTTCGAGTTCGAGCAGGGGCCCGGGCGGCGGCCTGCGGACGGCCGCCCGGATCTTCTCGTCGACCTCGGTCAGCAGGCGTCGCACCTCTGCCTCCGTCCGCGCCCGGGAGACGGCTTCCCGCACGTCCTCCGCCTCCTTGCGCAGCGCCAGCGCGGGCGGGAGCACCGACACCCCCTCCCGCCGCAGCTTCCGCTTGATCCACCAGTCCTCGTCGTAGGGAGCCGCGAGGCCGTCGATCGGCCTCCCGAATCCCGGCAACCGCGAGATGTCGTCGCGCTGTTCGGATTCGCGGATCTGCCTGTCGACCCAGGACTCGAAGCTCACGCCCGGGGGCTTGCGTTCGGTCAAGGCGACCCCTTCCGGAGGCGATGCGGTCCGGCACCTCTCACGATACCCACGGCACCGGCGCACCTCCGCCGGAGACCTCGAGACCCGGCCCGCCCTCGTTCGGATGGACGTGCGGATGGGTCAGGTCGCCCGAGCGCAGGGGCACCAGGTGCCCGTAGGCGCGAGGCAGGACTGGAGGTCGATGACGGGGCGATAGGCGCAATGACCCGGGGATATGAAGTCGATGCGGGCGCCCGACCCTCGCCACCGGGTATCCGCGGCCCGCTCAGGCGGGGACGACCAGCCCGTCCCGCAGCCGCTCCACCGCGGCCCCCGGAATCCTCAGGCCGTCGCGCACATAGCCGTCGAGTCCGCCCCAGCGCTCGTCCATGGCATCGAGCGCCACGTCGAGGTAGCGGGGGCGGACCTCGACGATCGCGGAAGCGATCTCCGGGTCGCCCCCGGCGTCGAGGAAGCCCCGCACATAGGCCGCGCAGGTCCCCCATGCGACGCGGTTCACGGCGAGGAACTCGGCCCGCGCCGCCTCGCGCGACGCGCCGAGCAGCATGAGGAGCAGCGCGGCGGCCCAGCCGGTGCGGTCCTTGCCCGTCGTGCAGTGGAAGAGCACCGGGCGGGCGCGGTCGTCGGCCGCCGTCTCCACGAAGGCCCGGTAGGCGGCGGACGCGCAGGGCGAGAGCACCATCCGCCGATAGGATCCGGCGAACACCTCCTCCGCCTTCCCGTCCCCCAGCAGCCGGTCGGCCGCCGCCGGGTCGGCGAGCAGGGCACGCAGACGGGCGGGCGCGAGACCGGGGTTGTCACCGAGCACATCGGCGACGAACAGCCGCGCGCCGGGCGGCAGCCGGTCGGGGGCCGCCGCGCGCTCGTCGGCGGTCCGCAGGTCGACCACGGTGCGGATACCGAACGCGGCGACCGCCGTGTCGCGTTCGACGTCGAGTGCGCCGAGCCCGCCGGAGCGCAGCACGGCACCGGACCGGACGAACCGGTCGGGCCCCACGGCGATCCCGCCCAGGTCCCGCAGATTCACGACGGTGGACGCCGGGACGGCTCTGGCGGTCTCCACGATGGACTTCCCCTTCACCCGGCTCCCGTTGGAACGTGCGTCACAAATAGTCATATATGACCGTTTCCAACGTCGCACGCGGTCGGGGGATTCGACAAAGGAAAACGCCGCAGGGGCGCCGATCGGGGAACGGCGGAGGCCGGCTGCCCGTGCGGTGGACGCCTCACAGGGGGACGACGGTGACCTCGGTCGCCTTGACGACGGTCCACACGGACGTCCCCTCGCCCAGCCCCAGCTCGCTCGCCGCCTCGGGGGTGATCTCCGCGACGAGGTCGGGCACCTCGCCCGAATCGACCACCAGCCGGATCCGGCTCCCCGTGGCGGTGAGCTCGCGCACTGTTCCGGGCCAGACGTTCCGGGGGCTTCCCCCGGGCCTGACGCGGTGCACGGACACCGCCTCCGGCGCGATGACAGCGAGGGCCGCCGTCCCCTCGGGGAGCGGGTCCGCGACGACCAGTCGGCCGCCGCCCGCGAGGCCGAGCGTGCCGTCGGCCGCCGCGGTCCCCGGCCAGGCGTTGCGGCCGAGCATCCGGGCGACCCAGGGCGAACGCGGATGCCGGGTCACCTCGGCCGGGGGCGCGTCCTGGAGGGTGCGGCCCTCCTCGAGCACGAGCACCCGGTCGGCGAGCGACACCGCCTCGACGGGGTCGTGGGTGACGATCAGACAGACGCCGCCGAACCCGGCGAGATGGGTGCGCAGGGTGTGACGGACATGGGCCCGGGTGGTCTGGTCGAGCGCCGCGAGCGGTTCGTCGAGCAGCAGCAGCCGGGGGCGGGCGGCCAGGGCGCGGGCCAGTGCCACGCGCTGGGCCTGTCCTCCGGAGAGCTGGGCGGGTCTGCGGTGGGCGAGCCGGCCGACGCCCAGGCGGTCGAGCCACTGCTGGGCCTCGCGGCGGGCGTCGCCCCGGGGGACGCCGCGGGCGCGGAGCCCATACGCCGTGTTCGACAGCGCGGACAGGTGCGGGAAGAGGGCGCCGTCCTGCGGCACCCAGGCGACCTCACGGCGGTGCGGCGGCTGCGCGGTGACGTCGGCGGCTCCGAGGCGCAGCACGGCCCGCGAGCGGCGGGTCAGGCCGAGGAGCGCGCGCAGCAGCGTCGTCTTGCCCGCGCCGTTGGGCCCGACGACGGCGATCGTCGTGCCGGGACCGGCGTCGAGGGTGAGCCGGTTGAAGCCGGTGACGTCGGCGTGCAACGGGCAGTCCTCCCGCGGGGCCCGGGGCGGGGCCGGGGCCGGGTCCTCCCGTAGACCCGGGGCGCCGGGCGAGGTGCCCGGTGCCTCCGCACCGCTCACGTCGTCCGGCACGGGCGCCGGGGCACGCCGGCGGTCGCGGGGCGTTCCGGTCCAGCGCCCGCGCAGGGCGACGAGGACGGCCATGGCGATGGCGAGGAGCAGGAGCGAGACGGAGGTGGCGGCCTCCGGGGAGTCCTGGAGCAGCAGGTACACCTGGAGGGGCAGGGTCTGCGTGGTGCCGGGCAGGTTGCCCGCGAACGTGATGGTCGCGCCGAACTCGCCCAGCGCCCGCGCCCAGGTGAGCGCGGCCCCGGCGGCGAGCCCGGGGGCGACCATCGGGAGCGTGACGGTCAGGAACACCCGGATCGGTGAGGCCCCCAGGGAGGCGGCGGTCTCCTCGTACGCGGGCCGCAGACCGGCCAGTGCCCCTTCGAGGCTGATGACGAGGAACGGCATGGCGACGAAGGTCGCCGCGACCACCGCGCCCGAGGTGTGGAACGGCAGGGTGACACCGAACGTGTCCTCCAGCCAGGGCCCCAGCACACCCCGGCGGCCGAAGCCGAGGAGGAGCGCCACGCCTCCGACCGTGGGCGGCAGCACCATCGGCAGCAGGACCAGCGAGCGCACGAACCCTTTGCCGGGGAAGTCCACCCGGGCCAGCAGCCAGGCCAGCGGCACCCCGAGCAGCAGCGACAGGCCCAGGGCCCAGAACGAGACGAGCAGGGACAGCCCGAGTGCCTGGGTGACGCCCGGGGAGGTGAGATGGGTGCCGAGATCGGCCCAGGAGGTGCGGGCCAGGATGCCGATCAGCGGGACCATCAGGAACGCGACGGCGAGCAGCGCGGGCAGCGCCAGGGCGACGGGGGTGCGCGCGCCGGAAAGGCGGCTGCGGAGGGCTCTCATCGAGGGTTCCCGGGGCGATGTCGGCACGGACGCCGCCCGGTCCCCCGACTCGGGGGCGGGCGCGCTCCCGCGGGTGCGAACGGCGTTCCGTACGGGCTACGGCTGCTGGAAGCCCGCGGCCCCGAGGATCTTCTGCGCCTCCGGTCCGCCGAGCCACTTCACGAACGCCGCGGCGGCGTCGGCGTGCGCGGACTGGCGCAGCGTGGCGGCCGGGTAGGAGGCGACGGCGTTCTGCGCGTCGGGGATATCGACGGCGTCGACCGTGTCGGCGGCCGACTCGGCGTCCGTCTTGTAGACGATGCCCGCGTCCGCCTCGCCGAGTTCGACCTTGCTGAGCACGGCACGGACGTTGGGTTCCTGGGAGACCGGCCGGACGTGGAGTTTCTGGGCGTCGAGGACCTGCTTGCCGTAGCGGCCGACCGGGACCTCGGGAGCGGCCAGGACCACCTTGAGGTCCTTCCTGGTCAGGTCCTTCAGTCCGGTGATCTTCTCCGGGTTGCCCTCCGCCGTGGCGATGACGAGGCGGTTCTTCGCGATGACGGCGGGGGTGCCGGTGTCGGACTTCAGCCCTTCCATCGTCTTGGTGTCGGCGGTGACCAGGGCGTCGGCGGGGGCGCCCTGCCGCACCTGGGCGGCGAGTTCCTGGGATCCGGCGAAGGAGAACGTCACCTTCGTACCGGGGTGCGCCTTCTCGTACGCGGCGCCCGCGGTCTTGAACACGTCGGTGAGCGACGCCGCGGCGAGGACCGTCAGCCGGGCGCCGGGGGCCTTCGCCGGCGTACCGGCGGCGTCCTTCTCGTCGTCGGCGCCGCAGGCGGCGAGCGGGACCAGCAGCGCCGCGGTCACGAGCGCGGCGGCGGCGCGGCGCCGGGTGAAGGGGATCGTCATGATGGGGCCGGGCTCCTCGGGAGTCGTGCGCGTCGCGGACGAGGCGCGGTCAGACACGGTCGATGTGCACATTGGTGGACTTCACGCGGGCGGTGGCCCGCATGCCGACCTCCAGTCCGAGTTCCTCGACGGCTTCGCGGGTGAGCAGGGACACCAGCCGGTGCGGACCGGCCTGGATCTCGACCTGGGCGGCGACGTCGCCGAGTTTCACCGCGGTGACGATGCCGGGGAAGGCGTTGCGCGCCGTCGTGTACGAGGGCTCGTCGTCGCCCCCGCCGCTCTGGCCGGTCTCGACGGCGAGCACGGCCAGATCGCGGCCCGCGATGAGCCGTCGGCCGTTCTCGTCGCGGTGGGTCGCGACCCTTCCGGCGTCCGCCCAGCGGCGGGCCGTGTCGGGACTCACCCCCAGCAGGCGCGCCGCCTGCCCGATCGTGTAGGACTGCATGTGCGCCAAGATATTCGCATTTACCTCGCATCTACAATCCGTACGGCTGATTCACGGCGCAGATGTCAGTCGGCCCAAGCGAGGCGGCGAGAGGGCGGGGCGACCAGGCAGCGGGCAACCGCGCCGACGGCCGGGGCGCCGACCGGCGACCGGTGACGGGCCGTGCATGGCGTGGCACCGACCGCACATGCCGTGGTACGGTGCGTTCGGCGCATGTGTCATGCCTTATTCAGAGGCCCCCTGTGCCGACCCCCTCTTCTTCAGGCTGCCGCTCCCGCCCCTCTCCGGTCGGCGGTCCAGCTCTCCCGCACCATTTTCTCCAGCCCGGTTCGGGTTTCCCCGTACCGGACTTCTCCGCCCGTCGACCGGGGCGTGATCCCGTCCGCCCCCGATGTCGTCCGGGCCCTTTCATCCGTCCTGCCCGCGAAAGGACCACCCACATGACGAGCACCCTCGAACTCCCCCTCTCCCAAGGGGAGTTGCCCAGCGGGGCCATCGGCATCCTGGACATCACGCACCAGGGTCGCGGCACTCTGCGCACCCGGGCCGACCGTTCCTCCCCCGGCGACGTACAGGTCCCCGCCGACCTGATCCGCCGTCACGCCCTGCGCCGGGGCGACCTGGTGGAGGGCGTCTGCGACCGGCCCCGCGTCCTGTCCGACGTGGTGTGCGTCGACGGCCGCTCCCCCGAAGCGCTGCGGGAGCGGCCCCACTTCCGTGATCTCACACCGATCCACCCGCGGCGGCGGCTGCGCCTGGAGACGCCCTCGGGCGGTCCGGCGACCCGGCTCGTCGATCTCGTCTCACCCGTCGGCAAGGGGCAGCGCGGTCTCGTGGTGGCGCCGCCCAGGGCCGGCAAGACGGTGCTGCTGCGGCAGTTGGCCGAGGCCGTCGCCACGAACCATCCCGAATGCCGTCTGATGGTGGTACTGATCGACGAACGCCCCGAAGAAGTGACGGACACGCGCAGGTCCGTGCGGGGCGAGGTGCTCGCCTCGACCTTCGACCGGCCCTCGCGGGAACACATCGCGCTCGCCGACCTCGCGATCGAGCGCGCCAAACGCCTGGTCGAGCGGGGCGAGGACGTCGTCGTCCTGCTGGACTCCCTGACCCGGCTGTGCCGCGCCCACAACAATGCGTCCGCGGCGGGCGGACGCACTCTCAGCGGCGGCGTCGACGCTGCTGCCCCGCTCGGCCCCAAGCGGCTCTTCGGTGCGGCCCGCCTCACCGAGGAGGGCGGTTCCCTCACCATTCTGGCCACCGCGCTGGTGGAGACCGGCTCGCGCGCCGACGACTACTTCTTCGAGGAGCTGAAGGGCACCGGCAACATGGAACTCCGGCTGGACCGGGCGCTGGCCGACCGGCGCGTCCATCCGGCCGTCGACCTCCAGGCGTCCGGCACCCGCCGTGAGGAACTCCTCGTGCCGGACGTGGAGTTGCGGGCCATGCGCCGGCTTCGGCGCGCACTGCTCACCAGGAAGGACCCGCGGGCGGCGCTCGAAACGCTGCTCGACCGGCTGCGGCGCACCCCCGACAACGCCGCGTTCCTCCGCACCATCCACCTCACCGTTCCGGATGCCTGAGCCCCGTTCCCCTTCCGGCACACCGGTCCGGCCGGTGGTGCGACCGGCCGGACCCTCGAACGGAGGCGTCGCGCGAGGGGTTCAGGTGGCGGTGTGCAACGAGGCGGTGTACTCACGCACCTGAGCCGGTGTCAGGTACGCGTTCGTGTACTCGAAGTCGCGCAGCCTGGCCGGGTTGCGGGACTGGAAGCCGGTGCGGACGAAGTCGTCGCCCGCGACGGCGTTCAGCATCCAGTTCGTCATCACACGCACCTTGGCGACATTGGTCCGCAGCGCCGCCCAGTGGTAACCGCGTGCGACGGCCTGCGCGGTGACGCCGTGCAGTTCGACGCCGAGAGGCTTGGAGACCGCGTCCTTGCCGCCGAGGTCCACGACCAGGCCGAGGTCCCGGTGCACGTACGGCTTCAGCGGCTGGTGCCGCAGCGTGGCGATGAGGTTGTCGGCGAGCGTGCGGCCCTGGCGCGAGGCGTGCTGGGCGGTGGGCGGGCACACCGCCCCGTCGCCCTTGCTCAGGTCCGGTACGGCCGCGGCGTCGCCGAGCGCGAAGACGCCGTCGAAGCCCGGCAGGCGCATCTCGGGGGTCACCGCCAGCCGGCCGCGCACCGTCTCCGCCCCGAAGGTGGACACCAACGGGCTCGCGGCGACCCCCGCCGTCCAGATCAGCGTCCGGCAGGGCACGACCCGGCCGTCGGTGAAGGTCACGTGCTCGGGACCGGCCTCGGCGATCGAGACGCCGAGCGAGACCTCTATACCGCGTGCGCGCAGCATCTCCAGGGCGCTGCGGCCGAGCTTGTCCCCCAGTTCGGGCATGAGCTTCGGGGCGATGTCGATGAGGTGCCACTTGATGAGTCCCGGGTCGAGCCGGGGGTAGTACCTGACCGCGTTGGTGGTCAGGCGCTGGAGGCAGGCCGCCGTCTCGGTGCCCGCGTATCCGCCGCCGACCACCACGAACTGGAGGCGCGAGGCCCGCTCGTCCTCGTCGAGGCTGGCGTCCGCGAGATCGAGCTGGGCGATCACATGGTCCCGGACGTACGCGGCCTCGGCGAGCGACTTCATGCCCCGGGCGTGATCGAGGAGGCCGGGGATGTCGAAGGTGCGGGTGATGCTTCCGGGACACAGGACGATGTAGTCGTAGGGCTCGTAGACGATCTCGTCGGTGATCTTGCGGATGACGCAGATCTTCGCCTTGGGGTCCACGCCGATGCCGCCTCCGGGGATGATCCGGGTGCGGTGCTTGCGGCTGCGGCGCAGCGACACCGCGACGGACTGCGGAGTGAGCACACCGGCCGCCACATGGGGCAGGAGGGGGAGGTAGAGCTGGTACGAGAACGGAGTGACGAGCACGATCTCCGCCTCCCCCGGGATGAGTCTGCGCTCCAGGCGGCGCACGCACTCCACGCCGGCGAATCCGGCGCCGACAACGAGAATCCTGGGTCGTGCCACAGTGTTCGTCCCTCCTCGGGCATGCGCGGTCGTCCGTTCGCCGGCCCCGTCGCACGCGCCCGTCCTCTCCCATCTTCACGAGCCGCGTGCGAATTCGCCTGTCGGGGACGACGTGGGGCCGATGCGGTCGCTCCGCCGGGCCGGGCCGCTCACCGTGCCGGGGCCGCGTTCACGACCGGTCCCCCGGAGGCATCGGGAGCGTCCCTGGAAGGTTCAGGGCTTCGTCGAGGGCGCGGAGCGAGGGGTGGTGCAGGTCGAAGGCCGGGGACTCGGAGCGGATCCGCGGCATCGTGTGGAAGTTGTGCCGGGGTGGCGGGCAGGAGGTCGCCCACTCCAGGGAACGGCCGTAGCCCCACGGGTCGTCGACACCCACGTTCCTGCCGTACCTGGCGGTCTTCCATACGTTGTGGAAAAACGGCAGCATCGACAGGCCGAGCAGGAACGAGGCGATGGTCGAGACCGTGTTCAGCACGGTGAAGCCGTCGGCGGCGAGGTAGTCCGCGTAGCGACGCGGCATGCCCTCGGCACCGAGCCAGTGCTGCACCAGGAACGTGCCGTGGAAGCCCACGAACAGCGTCCAGAACGTGATCCTGCCCAGCCGCTCGTCCAGCATCTTGCCGGTGAACTTCGGCCACCAGAAGTGGAATCCGGCGAACATCGCGAAGACCACGGTGCCGAACACGACGTAGTGGAAGTGCGCGACGACGAAGTAGGTGTCCGAGACGTGGAAGTCCAGCGGGGGCGACGCCAGGATCACACCGGTCAGACCACCGAAGAGGAAGGTGACCAGGAATCCGACGGACCAGAGCATCGGGGTCTCGAAGGACAACGACCCCTTCCACATCGTGCCGATCCAGTTGAAGAACTTCACCCCGGTGGGTACCGCGATGAGGAACGTCATGAACGAGAAGAACGGCAGCAGCACACCGCCGGTCACGAACATGTGGTGCGCCCACACGGTCGCCGACAGCCCGGCGATGGCGATGGTGGCGCTGATCAGGCCGATGTAGCCGAAGATCGGTTTGCGGCTGAACACCGGGATGATCTCGGTGACGATCCCGAAGAACGGCAGGGCGATGATGTACACCTCCGGATGGCCGAAGAACCAGAAGAGGTGCTGCCAGAGCAGTGCCCCGCCATTGGCCGCGTCGAAGACGTGCGCGCCGAACTTCCGGTCCGCCTCCAGCACCAGCAGGGACGCTGCGAGGACCGGAAAGGCCAGCAGGACCAGCACCGCCGTCAGCAGGACGTTCCACACGAAGATCGGCATGCGGAACATCGTCATGCCGGGTGCGCGCATGCAGATGATCGTGGTGATGAAGTTGACCGAGCCGAGGATCGTACCGAACCCGGAGAGCGCCAGGCCCATGATCCACATGTCGGCGCCGACTCCTGGCGAACGGACCGCGTCGGAGAGCGGGGAGTAGGCGAACCAGCCGAAGTCGGCCGCGCCCTGCGGGGTGAGGAAGCCGCCGACCACGATCAGCGAGCCGAAGAGGTACGCCCAGTAGGCGAACATGTTCAGCCGCGGGAACGCCACGTCGGGGGCGCCGATCTGCAACGGCATGATCCAGTTCGTGAATCCGGCGAACAGCGGGGTCGCGAACATCAGCAGCATGATCGTGCCGTGGATCGTGAACGCCTGGTTGAACTGCTCGGGCGAGAGGATCTGGATGCCCGGCCGGGCCAGTTCGGCGCGCATGACCAGGGCCAGCACCCCGCCGACGAGGAAGAACGCGAACGATGTGACGAGGTAGAGCGTGCCGATCGTCTTGTGGTCGGTGGTGGTCAGCCATCTGATGACGACGTTCCCGGGCTCCTTCGCCCGGACCGGAAGCTCGTCCGCGTACGCCCCCTCCTCGTCGGCCGCCCCCGATGTGCCCGTCGTCGTCACTGGGCCCCTCCTTCGGTCGTCGTTCGCGGGTGGACCGCGCGCCCGGCCGGGGCGCCTTCTCCACCGGGCCGGCCGCCGGACCGCTCCCACGTGCGTCACACCGGATCCCGGATGCAGCAAACCAGCCACGGGGCCGCCGGGGGTGGCCCGGCACCCGCCATGGCACGACTTTCACCCGTCAGGGCGGCCGCGGACACGCCGGTGCGCACGGCGGACGCCCGGACCGGCGGCCGGCCCGGGCGTCATGGACGACGGTTCAGGCCAGCCCGCCCGTCGCACGCAGGTTCTGACCCGTGACCCACCGGGCGTCGGGGCCGGCCAGGAAGGCGACCACGTCGGCCACGTCCGCGGGTGCGCCCAGCCGGCCGAGCGGGGTCATGGCGACCACCGTCTCGAGGGCCTCCGGCCGGTTGGCGGTGCGCAGCATCACGGTGTCGGTGGCGCCGGGCGAGACGGTGTTGACCGTGATGCCCCGTGCCCCGAGCTCGTGGGCCGCCACGGCGGTGAGTTGTTCGACGGCGCCCTTGCTCGCGGCGTACGCGGCGATGCCGGGGCCCGGGCGCACGGTGTTCGCGGTGGAGATGTTCACGATCCGGCCGCCGTCTCGCATCCTCCGGGCGGCGTGACGGATCGTCATGAAGACCGCTCTGGTGTTGACGGCCATCGCATGGTCGAACACGTCCGGGTCGGTGTCGGCGATGAAGGACGGGGCGGGGCACAGGGCGGCATTGTTCACCAGGACGTCCAGGGTGCCCAGCTTCTCCTCCGCCGTCTCCATCAGCTTCCCGGGTCCGTCGGGGTCGGCGAGATCGGCCCGGACGGCGTGGACCGTGCCGCCGCCGTCCCGCACGGTGCGGACGACGTCGGCGGCCGCGTCGTCGCTGGTGGCGTAGTTGAAGACGACGTGTGCGCCGTCGCGGCACAGCCGCTCGACGATCGCGCGGCCGATGCCCCGCGATCCTCCGGTGACCACCGCGTTCCTGCCTGTCAGCACGGTCCCTCCTTCTCCGGGCCCGGTCGGTCCCGGGTACCCGAACCTATCGGGGGAGCGGCCCGGCCGTGCGCGGTTGCGCGAAGAACGTCCGGCCGGGCACGTCGCGGTGGGCGCGGCACCGCGGCCGGACACGGAACCGCCCCGGCCGGGCGTGATGCCGGCCGGGGCGGGAGGGGCGGGGCGCCGGGAAGGGGCGCCCCGACCGCCGCTGCTCCGTCAGCCGAGGGAGGCGATGGCCTGCGTGAACGTCGCCGAGGGGCGCATCACGGCCGACGCCTTGGCCGGGTCGGGCTGGTAGTAGCCGCCGATGTCGGCCGGCGAACCCTGCACCGCGATCAGCTCGTCGACGATGGTCCGCTCCTGCTCGGCCAGCGTCTTCGCCAGACCGGAGAACGCCTGCGCGAGGTGCGCGTCGTCGGTCTGCCGCGCCAGCTCCTGGGCCCAGTACAGGGCCAGGTAGAAGTGGCTGCCGCGGTTGTCGATGCCGCCGAGCCTGCGGCTCGGCGACTTGTCCTCGTTGAGGAAGGTGCCGGTCGCGCGGTCGAGGGTGTCCGCGAGGACCTGCGCGCGGGTGTTACCGGTGGTCGTCGCCAGGTGCTCGAAGCTGGCCGCGAGCGCGAAGAACTCGCCCAGGCTGTCCCAGCGCAGGTAGTTCTCCTTGACGAGCTGCTGGACGTGCTTCGGCGCGGAACCGCCGGCGCCGGTCTCGAAGAGGCCGCCGCCGTTCATGAGCGGGACGACGGAGAGCATCTTCGCGCTCGTGCCCAGCTCCAGGATCGGGAACAGGTCCGTCAGGTAGTCGCGCAGCACGTTGCCGGTGACGGAGATGGTGTCCTCGCCGCGGCGGATGCGCTCCAGCGAGAACGCGGTCGCCTTCTCGGGCGACATGATCTCGATCCGCAGACCGTCGGTGTCGTGGTCGGCGAGGTACTTCCTGACCTTGGCGATCAGCTGCGCGTCGTGGGCGCGGTCCTCGTCGAGCCAGAACACGGCAGGGGCACCGGTGGCGCGGGCCCGGGTGACGGCGAGCTTGACCCAGTCCTGGATCGGCAGGTCCTTGGCCTGGCACATGCGGAAGATGTCGCCCGCGCCGACCGCCTGCTCCAGCACGACGTCGCCCTTGCCGTCGACGACCCGCACCGTGCCGGTGGTGGGGATCTCGAAGGTCTTGTCGTGGCTGCCGTACTCCTCGGCCTTCTGCGCCATCAGGCCGACGTTGGGCACCGAGCCCATGGTCGACGGGTCGAAGGCGCCGTGGGCGCGGCAGTCGTCGATGACGACCTGGTAGACGCCCGCGTAGCTGCTGTCGGGGAGCACCGCGAGGGTGTCGGCCTCCTGGCCGTCCGGGCCCCACATGTGGCCGGAGGTGCGGATCATGGCCGGCATGGAGGCGTCGACGATGACGTCGCTCGGCACGTGGAGGTTGGTGATGCCCTTGTCCGAGTCGACCATGGCCAGGGCGGGACCCTCGGCGAGCTCGGCCTCGAAGGACGCCTTGATCTCGGCGCCGAGGTGCGGCACGGAGTCCAGGCCGTTCAGGATGGCGCCCAGGCCGTCGTTCGGGGAGAGCCCGGCGGCGACGAGCGCCTGGCCGTACTTGGCGAAGGTGTTCGGGAAGAAGGCGCGGACCACGTGGCCGAAGATGATCGGGTCGGAGACCTTCATCATGGTGGCCTTGAGGTGGACGGAGAAGAGCACGCCCTCCTCCTTGGCCCGGGCGACCTGCGCGGCGAGGAACTCGCGCAGGGCTGCGACGCGCATGACCGCCGCGTCGACGACCTCGCCCGCGAGCACCGGAACCGACTCGCGCAGCACCGTCGTGCTGCCGTCGTCGCCCACGAGCTCGATGCGCAGGGCGCCGTCCTCCGTGATGACGGTGGACTTCTCGGTGGAGCGGAAGTCGTCGACGCCCATGGTGGCGACGTTCGTCTTCGAGTCGGACGACCAGGCGCCCATGCGGTGCGGGTGCGCCTTGGCGTAGTTCTTCACCGAGGCGGGGGCACGGCGGTCGGAGTTGCCCTCGCGCAGCACGGGGTTCACCGCGCTGCCCTTGACCTTGTCGTAGCGGGCGCGGACGTCCTTGTCCTCGTCGGTCTGCGGGTCGTCCGGGTAGTCCGGGAGCGCGTAGCCCTGCGCCTGGAGCTCGGCGACGGCGGCCTTCAGCTGCGGGATCGAGGCCGAGATGTTCGGCAGCTTGATGATGTTGGCCTCGGGCTTCTTGGCCAGCGCGCCCAGCTCGGCGAGCGCGTCGGCGATGCGCTGCTCCTCCTTCAGACGCTCGGGGAAGGAGGCGATGATGCGCCCGGCCAGGGAGATGTCCCGGCTCTCGACGTCGACCCCGGCCGTCGAGGCGTACGCCTGGACGATGGGCAGGAACGAATACGTCGCCAGGGCCGGGGCCTCGTCGGTGTGTGTATAGATGATGGTCGAGTCAGTCACCCTCTGCTCCGCTCCACGTCTGCAACATTGCTTGACATCAAGATATCTCGTGACGGCAGCCGACTCGACAGGGCCCTGCCCCCCGCTCCGGCAGGACCCGTCCCCCGTCCCGTGCGCGGGCTCCCGGTCAGGGGCGCCCCGCGGCCGGGACCTCCTCACCGGCCGGTACGGGACCCGGCGCGGTGCCGTACCCGAACGGGCTCCCGCCCAGCTGTCCGCGGTGGTGCGGGGTCAGCCAGCCCGACAGATCGGGTCCGGCGGGCACGATGCCGGTGGGGTTGATGCCGGTGTGCACCCGGTGGTAGTGCTGCTTGATGTGGTCGAAGTCGACGGTGTCGCCGAAGCCGGGCGTCTGGTACAGGTCCCTGGCGTACGCCCACAGCACCGGGTCCTCGGCCAGCTTCGACCGGTTGCACTTGAAGTGGCCGTGGTAGACGGCGTCGAAGCGGACCAGGGTGGTGAACAGCCTGATGTCCGCCTCCGTGATGAAGTCGCCGACGAGGTAGCGCCGGTCCGCGAGGCGCTCGGAGACCAGGTCGAGGCGGCGGAAGACGTCCCGGTAGGCGTCCTCGTACTCGGACTGTCCGGACGCGAACCCGGCGCGGTAGACGCCGTTGTTCACGTCGCGGTAGATGCCCTCCATGACCTCGTCGATCTCCTCGCGCAGGCCCTCGGGGTACAGGTCGGGGGCGCCCGGGCGGTGCAGTGTGGTCCACTCGGTCGCGAGGTCCAGGGTGATCTGCTGGAAGTCGTTCGTGACGAGCCGGCCGCTGGGCACGTCGACGATCGCGGGCACGCTGACCCCGCCGGAGTAGCCGGGCTCCCGTGCCCGGTACGCCTCGCTCAGGTACGCGATGCCGAGCACCGGGTCCCGGCCGCCCTCGTCCAGCGTGAAGCGCCAGCTGCGGTCATCCTGGAGGGGGTCGACGACGGCCAGCGACAGGACCCGCTCCAGACCGAGGAGCCGCCGGGAGATCAGTGCGCGGCTCGCCCACGGGCAGGCACGGCTGACGACGAGCCGGTAGCGGCCGGCCTCGACGGGCCAGTCGTCCCGGCCGTCGGCGGCGATGCGGTCGGCGAAGTGGCTCCGGGACCGTTTGAAAGGCTTGTGCCCGTACGCCTCGTTCCCGACGACCGCCGGGCCGGTGTCCCCGGTGCCCTCGGGGCCCTTCGTCCTGTTGTCGCTCAACGCGTTCTCCCTGCGTTCATGGCGTTCTGTCTGCGTGGGTGCGGGTGACGGTTCGAGGGGTGCGGCCCCGTCCGCGGCGTTCTCCGCGCACGTCCGCCAGACCGACGAGCAGGGCGACCACGACGTAGGCGACCGCCACGACCAGGCCGTGGTCGTACGCGGTGGCCCAGCCGGCCTCGCCCAGCTGGGCGAAGAACACCGAGCCGACCGCGGCGATCCCGACCGCCGATCCGACCCGCTGCCCGGTCTGGAGGGCGCCGCCCGCGCTGCCCGCCATGGCCACCGGCACCTCGGAGAGGGTCAGCGTCTGGTTGGGGGCGACGACCAGACCGCTGCCCAGACCGGCCAGGAGCAGCGGGGCGGCCATCGCCCATCCCGCGCCCCGCCCCGGCACCAGGTGCACGGCGAGCGCGGCGCCCGCCAGTCCGACGACCACCGCGGTGAGCCCGGCGACCACGAGGGGGCGTCCGAATCGGTGGACGAGCCGGCCGCCCGGGCTCGCCGCGACGGCCGAGCCCAGCGCGAACGGCGTGATGGCGAGCCCCGCCTGCAGGGCGCTGTAGTGCAGTCCGTTCTGCAGGTAGAGCGTGGTGACGAAGAAGATCGAGGTGAA
Source organism: Streptomyces sp. NPDC002476 (assembly GCF_042889785.1). Taxonomy (NCBI): domain Bacteria; kingdom Bacillati; phylum Actinomycetota; class Actinomycetes; order Kitasatosporales; family Streptomycetaceae; genus Streptomyces; species Streptomyces sp. NPDC002476. The sequence goes on from NZ_JBIARH010000021.1 coordinate 46,126, forward strand.
TCCGCCGAAGTACACCAGGGCCAGCAGACAGCCGAGCCAGTACGAGCGGACCCGGAAGAGCGACAGGTCGATGACCGGCCGCGTGGCCCGTGTGGCGCACCGGGACTCCCACCCGACGAAGGCCGCGAGCAGCGCCACGGCCGGCACCAGCAGCAGCCACTTGCGGTCCCCCGGCCACTGCTGGGCCTGGACGAAGGGCAGCAGCAGGGCCAGTACGCCGGTGCCGAGCAGCAGGACCCCGAGCGGGTCGAGGTCGCGCAGGCGCACCGGGCCCGCCGTCGGGGTGTCCGGGAGCAGGCGCCTGGCGAGCAGCAGGCAGAGCGCGCCGAGCGGCAGGTTGACGTAGAACACCCAGCGCCAGCCCTCGTGGGCGCCGGCCGCCTGGATCAGCAGCCCGCCCGCCAGCGGGCCGACGGCGGTGGAGACGCCCACCACCGTGCCGAACATGCCGAAGGCCCGGCCGCGCTCCTGGCCGGAGAACATCTGCTGGATCAGCGCGGAGATCTGTGGCGAGATCATGCCGCCGGCGAGGCCCTGGACCAGACGGGCGACCACCAGCCAGCGGCTGGACTGGGCGGCGCCGCAGGCCGCCGAGGCGAGCGTGAACAGGGCCAGACCGGCCATGAACACGGTTCGGCGCCCCCGCGCGTCACCGAGGCGTCCGGCGGGGATCAGGAACAGTCCGAAGGCGAGCGCGTAGCCGGAGAGAACCCACTGGAGGTCGGACTCCGGGGTGCGCAGCCCGGACCGGATCGACGGCAGGGCGACATTGACGATGGACACGTCCAGCAGGGTCATGAACCCCGCGATCAGGCACACCGCCAGCGCCCGCCAGCGGCGCGGGTCGGGGGTCCCGGAGGTCTGGGCGCAGCGCGTGCCCCGCCCCGCGGCACCCCGGTGAGCAGCGCTCTCTGCCATGGCTCGCACCCTAAGCGCTGTCCCGTGATCCGTGGTGGATCAGCGCGCGGCGTCGGACGCGGTGCGTCGCGGGGCGGAGGGGCGCGCACCTACCGGACGTGTACGGCGGCGCGGTCGTGCGGGCGTCCCGGCGGCGCGGTGGGGTGTCGCGGCCGTCGTCACGCGCCCGCCGCGTTGGCGTGCGTCGTGGGCGGTGCCGCGTACAACGGCGAGAACTCGACGCCCAGGGTCGGGCCCACCACCGGCCCTGCAGCGCCGTAACGATCAGGCTCCGGCAGTGCCCCGTCCGACCATGGAGAGGGGGTCGACAATGGAATCGAATGTCTTTTCGTCGACGACGCCGCTCGCGAGGGCCGCTTCTTTCAGGGTCTGGTCGTTGACCAGGGCAGATTCGGCGATGTGCGCGGCATTCTGGTAGCCGATGGTCGGGCTCAGCGCCGTGACCAGCATCAGACTCTCGTCCACGTATTTCGCGATTTTCACGCGGTTGAGCTCCGTGCCGTCGATGGAGAATTTCCGGAACTTTTCCATACCATCGGCAAGGATGACCGCGGAGTGCAGGAAGTTGTTGATGATCACAGGACGCATGGCGTTCAGTTCGAAATTTCCCTGACTGCCGGCGAAGGCTATCGCGGAATCGTCGCCGAGTACTTGAATGGCGATCATCACGATGGCCTCGCACTGGGTCGGATTGACCTTCCCGGGCATGATCGAGGAACCGGGTTCGTTCTGGGGCAGCCGTAGCTCCGCGAAGCCGGTTCGTGGGCCGGACGCCAGCCAACGCATGTCGTTGGCGATCTTCATCAAGGCAACGGCCAGACCCCGCAGCGCAGAATGCGCCCGCACCATGGGATCCAATGATCCCTGCGCCATGAACTTGTTCTCGGCCGTCACGAACGGCTTACCCGTCAACTCGGCGATCCGTATGGCAACGTCGCGACTGAAATTCTTCGGCGCGTTCAGGCCCGTTCCCACGGCGGTCCCCCCCAGAGCCAGTGCGAGTAGACCCTCACGGCTGTGCTCGATCTCCTCGATGCACGCGCGCAGTTGTGCTGCGTAACCCGACCACTCCTGCCCGACGGTGAGTGGCACTGCGTCCTCGAGGTGGGTGCGGCCGATCTTGACGATCCCGTCCCACTCCTCGGCCTTGCCCTCGATGGAACCGGCAAGCTTCCGGGCCTCCGGCAGGAGGCGGTCGTCGATCTCCTGCACTGAGGCGATGTGCATCGCGGTGGGGAAGCTGTCGTTGCTGGACTGCCCCATGTTGACGTCGTCGTTCGGTCCTACCGGTTTCTGGGTGCCGAGCGTGCCGCCAAGCAACTGCGATGCCCGGTTGGCGATCACCTCGTTGACGTTCATATTGCTCTGCGTGCCGGATCCCGTCTGCCACACAAAGAGGGGAAAGTGGTCATCGAGCTTCCCCGCGATGGCTTCCTCCGCGGCGCGTACGATTGCCCGCTTCTTCCACTCGGGCAGACGGCCGGAAGCGGCGTTGACGAGGGCCGCGGCTTTCTTCACGTACCCGTAGGCGTGGTAGACCGCCTTCGGCATCCGGTCGCCACCGATGGAGAAGTGAATCAGGGACCGCTGTGTCTGCGCTCCCCAGTACCGTTCCGCCGGCACCTCGATCGAGCCCATGCTGTCGAATTCTGCACGGTTGCCGCTGCCATGAATCCCGATCGGAACGTCTTTCATCTCCGGGGCCGGCTCGCTGCCAGTGCTCATTTCAGCTCCTCCCCACCGCCCGTGGGATAGACCGGCTGCCACATGGCGTCATGGACTGCCTGAATGAGGTTGTCGTGAGACTTCGTCGCGACCCCGTCCTCTGCGGCGGCGCGGGCGACCGCGACCGCGACCGTTGCCGACGACGCCCTCAGGTTCGCCACGGGAGGCAGCAGGGACGCACCGGGCCTCGAGACGTCGACCTGACTGGCGACAGCTTCTGCCGCGGCAAGGAGCATGTCGTCCGTCACGTGGCGGGCGCCGGAAACGATCGCTCCAAGGCCCAGCCCCGGATACAGAAGCGCGTTGTTGGCTTCTCCGATCTCGTACGAGATCCCGTTGTAATCCACCGGAGCGGCCGGGATACCTGTGGCGATCAGCGCCCGGCCGTCCGACCAGGCCACGGCGTCGGAGGGCATGACCTCGATACGGCTCGTCGGGTTGGACAGAGGCAGGAGGACAGGGCGTTCGACACCCTCTGCCAGGGCACGCACCACCTCTTCGGAGAACGCGTTGTGGGCGGTCGAAGTGCCGATGAGAATGGTGGGTTTCACGTGCTTGATCGTGGCGAGAAGATCCGCCCCGCCGTCAGCCCATGTCCTGGTCTCGGACTTCGGCCGCGCGTACACCCTCTGGTAGTCGGGCAGGTCTTGCATGTCGTCCGTCACGAGGCCGTGGATGTCCACGAGCCAGATGTTGCTCTTCGCCTGTTCCGGCGTCGCGCCGTCGCGCAGCATGGCCGCGTGGATCTGATCGGCCATCCCGGTGCCGGCAGTGCCCGCTCCGAAAACCACGAGCCGCTGGTCGGCCCAGCGTCCCCCGGTCACCTTGAGCGCTGAGAACACCGACGCCATCACAATCGCGCCCGTTCCCTGCATGTCGTCGTTGAAGATCCGATACTTGTCGGCGTTCTCCACAAGGATCCGGCGGGCATTGGACGGTCCGAAGTCCTCGAAATGCAGAAGTGCATGGGAAAACATTTCGGAAGCGGTTCGAAGGTACAGAGCGATGAACTCGTCGTACCTCTTGCCAGTCACTCGCGCGTGCCGATTTCCCAGGTACAAGGGGCTGTTGAGCAGCTGCTCGTTGTCCGTCCCGACATCGAGGTTCACGGCGATCACCCGGTTCGGATCGATGCCGGCCGCTGCCGTGTAGACGGCGAGCTTGCCGATGGAGATGTCAGTCCCGTTGACACCCCAGTCCCCGATACCCAGGATCTCTTGGGCGTCGGAGACAACGATCAGATCGACGTCGTCCACGCCAAGTCCGAGCGACTCGAATGAGGCCCTTACGTCACCCGGGCGGTCGATCGACAGGTATACGGCTCGGGAGTCGCGATAGTCGACGGACCATTGTTCGATCGCATCACCCACGGTCGGGTCGTACACGATCGGCAGGAGTTCGTCGAGGTGGTCTGCCAACAGCTTGAAATAAAGCACCTGGTTGCGGTCGTGGATCTCGTTGAGGTAGATGTACTTGTGCAGGTCGGAAGGTTGGCCTTCAAGCTGCGCATGGGCGCGGGCGGCCTGCTCGTCCAAGGTCTCGACGGCGGCCGGCAGCCGTCCGGTGATTCCGAGCTTCGCCCGCTCCTCCAGCGTGTACGCGGTGCCACGGTTTCGATAACGATCCTGCAGCGCGGTCGGTTTGACAGGCATGGGTACCCCTCCGGCGGGTTGCGGGCGTTATGCGTGAGCGCCTTCGCCTGAGCGTGGTACGGCGTGGCGAGACGCCGTCAACTCGAAACCAGCGTCTCCGGCTCCCTCGTGTACGCGTTCCGACATGTCTCGGCGATCGCCTCGACCGCGTGCTTGGACGCGGTCGCCTGCCATTTCAGCGTCTGCACCTGGGCGTAGATTTCGACGGCAGCAATCACATCGAATCCCTTTTGAGCCGGGCGCATCGCAGCTTCGAAGCCGAATCCAGAGCCGCGCCGGTCATGAGAACCTTCTTCAGTGAAGAAATTCGATATGCTGTACTGCTTCCCCTCGTTCGGCCGACCCACGCGATCTTCAGGATCCCGGTAGCCGCTGCCTCGGAGGCCTTTGGGTTCCGTCACCGCCGGGGCTCCCGACACCCCCAGCGTCTCCCGCTTCTTACCGACTCGCAACCGGCTCGCAACCGGCTCCGCCCGGCAGTGGAAGAGCGTGGCACGAGTTGACAATCAGTACCGACGGCGATGTGTCTCCTCGTTGGTCGGGCACACGGAGTTCATGGGCGCGGGGACTGTAACGGTGGGACACTGCGCCCGCGGCGAAGAGGAACCGCGGGGAACCTCGGTGTCGCGGATCGGCACCTGACCTGGACGGAGAGCGAAGTCGATCGGGGCGCCACCGAGCAGACCACCGCAACGGGACACCGGTGCCGTGCTCGGCGTGGTCGCCGACGCCTGCGACGAGGATCCGCCGCGCCGCGTCCTGCCGCAGCCTCGACTTCAGGCCAAAATCAAAAAGGAACGTTTGTAACGAGCGCATTGCCTGACTCAGGCCCGATCTGGCACGATCCCCCGTAGTCGTAGCCAAAAACGATCAGGGGGATACATGGGACAGGCCATCGACCTCGTCGGATATTCGGGGATCACAAAAGGTCTGCCTAGATGCCCGGGGGCCGGATCGTGATACCGCCGAAATCGGATGCCGACGCCACAAAACTCCATGTGGGAGTTCTCGGCCCAGTGATGGCGTGGCGAAATTGGCGTGAACTCCCTTTAGGGCCGCCGAAGCAAAAGGCGCTGTTCACTGTTCTCGTCATGAAAGCCGGGATGGCCGTCGAACGCGAGGAACTGGTCGAGGCCGTCTGGGGGAACGACGCGCCGCGCACCGCCGACAGCAGCGTCCATAAATACGTGGCGGCGCTCCGGCAGACCCTGGAACCGGGGCGCCGGCCGCGCGGCGGCGGCAGCCTCCTCGTCTCGGGGGCCCCGTCCACCTACCGGCTGTGCCTGGGGGACGGCGTGCTCGACGCCAGCCTGTTCGCCCGGCGCGTGGAACAGGCGCAGCAGCTGCGGGCCGACGGCAGGCTCGACCAGGCGCTGCGGGCGCTCGCCGAGGCGCAGCGCCTGTGGCGGGGCAACGCGGTCGGCGGGGCTCCCGGGCCCGTCCCGCAGATCTGGCGCGCCAGCCTGGAGGAGCACCGGGTCGCGGCCGCCGAACTCCGGATAGAGATCCTGCTGATGATGGGCCGCAACGAGGACGCCGTCGCGGAACTCCGCATTCTGGTGGGCGAGAACCCGCTGCGCGAGCACCTGAGCGAACTCCTGATGGCCGCTCTGTACGGCTGCGCGCGCCAGGCCGAGGCGCTCGACGTGTTCCTGCGGGTCCGCCGCACGCTGCGCGAGGAGCTCGGCGTCGAGCCCGGATCCCGGCTGCATCGCTGCTACCAGCAGATCCTCCGCGGCGAACTCGCCCCGCCGGACGTCGTCTGCGCGGCCCACGCCGGACATGTAGAGAACGTCCAGAGCGCGTCCAGAAGCACTGCCGATACTTGAACGCGACCGCGGTGACCATGTGACTCCTCACGAACGGGGGCTCTGCGCGTGCGGCAAGAACCGCAACGGCTCAACATCTCCCACGCTGCCACGACGAGACGTACATCGCTGATTCTGCCCGCGCGCATGCCGCTCGAGGAGTGGAAGCGCCTGGGCCAGCAGATCTTCCTCATCACCGATTCGTCGGCCTGGTGGCTGGGCGACTGGCTCGTGTACGGGCAGGAGGCCTTTCCCGACCGTTACAGGCGGGCCGTCCGGGAAACATCCCTGGATTACCAGACCCTGCGCAATTACGCGTGGGTCGCCCGCAATATCCGCCCCGGCCGGCGGCGTGCCGGGCTGAGTTTTCAGCACCACGCCGAAGTCGTCGCACTGCCCGAGAACGAGCAGGACTTCTGGCTCGGCAGGGCGGAGGAGCAGCACTGGTCCCGCAATCAGCTGCGGAGCGCGATACGGAGCGCGCGTGCGCTGCCGGCCGCGCACCGGGGGGCCGCGCCGGTCGGCATCCAGATGACCGTGGCGCCCGAGAGGCAGCGGCTCTGGCAGGGCGCCGCCAACCGGCGCCAGTGCGACCTCCTGGAGTGGATCGCCCTCACGCTCGACGAGGCGGCGCAGGTCGAGGGCAGCGGGGACCTCTCCGTGATGCAGTAGCGCGTCGGACACGTCCGGGGCGGCCGTCGGCCGCCCCGGACGTGCGTCACGGGACCAGTCTCAGGGGCAGGGAGGAGATGCCCCAGGTGAAGTTGGACGCGTTGTACCTCGGCTCGCCGAGCAGTTCCATCCGGTCGACGAGGGCGGTCAGTCCGGTGAGGAACGCGTTCAGCTCCATCCGGGCCAGCCGCGCGCCCAGGCACAGGTGGCGGCCCGCGCCGAAGCTGATGTGCCGGTTGGGCGAGCGGGTCACGTCGAAGCGGTCGGCGCGCGGGAACACGGTCTCGTCGCGGTTGGCCGACACGTTCCACAGCGTCACCCGGTCGCCGACGCCGATCCTGACACCGCCGATCGTGGTGGGCCGCAACGCCGTGCGCATCGCGTGTACCCCGGGCACGGTCCACCGCAGGACCTCCTCGACGGCCGCCGGGACCGCGGCGGGGCCCCCCGCGCGCAACACCGTCCACTGGTCGGGGTTCTCGATCAGCGCGAGCACGCCGCCCGCCGACGAGTAGCGTGTGGTCTCGTTCGCGCCCGCCAGCACCCCGTTGCAGTTGAACACGATCTCCTCGTCGGTGAGCGGCCTCTCCTCCCCCGTCACGCCCGTCGCCCTGCGGTCGTGCGCGACGCGGCTGACGAAGTCGGTCCCCGGGTTCTTCCGGCGGTCGGCCAGCAGTTCGGTGAAGTACAGGAAGATCTCGCCGTGCGCCGCCTGGCGGGTCTCCTCGTCGGCACCCTCGAACGCCTCCGTGGTGATGTCGCCGACCCATTCCCAGTCGGCGCGCGGGATGTCCATCAGCGAACACACCACATGGTTCGGGATCTTCCTGGCCGCGTCGAGGAAGTCGAGCTCGCCTGCCTCGACCGCCTCGGTCAGCACGTCGTGCACCACACGCCGCACCAGATGCCCGATCCTCTCCAGCTCCGCCTGGGCGAACATCTTCCCGAGGACGCGCTTGAGGTGGGTGTGGTCGGGAGGGTCCGAGACGATCAGCATGCGCTGCGCGACCGCCGACACCGCCTCGGCATCGCTGTCGAGCCGCATGCCGTACCGCGAACTGAAGTTCTCCTGGTCGCCGTACACGCCGACGATGTCCTCGTACCGGCTGACGACCCAGAACCCGGGCCCGTCGGGCTCGGCGTGGCGGTGCACCGGATCGTTCGCCCGGAGCCACGCCAGAACCGGCCAGAATTCGCCCCGTTCGAAGAGCGAGGGGTCCAGCAGGTCGACCTTCACATCAGCCTCCGCTCGTCCGCCGCAGCCGCCGTACCCCGGCCACGCCGTGCGCGGCCAGCTCCCGCAACGCGGGTACGACGAGTCCGGCCCGTTCCGCCGTGAAGTAGTGGCCGCCGGGGAACTGGCGGCGGCGGAAGTCCGCCGCCGTCCGGTGGCGCCAGCCGGCCAGGTGATCCGCGGTGACGGTCCCGTCCCCCTCACCGCCCCATGCCTCGACCGACGCGTGGACGCGCGGGGCTCCGGCGTCGGTGTAGGTCATCGAGAGACGGGCGTCCTCGCGCAGCACCTCCAGCATCAGCTCCCGGCTGTCCTCGTCGAGTTCGTCGTCCCCCAGACCCCGTACGTCGAGCAGCCGCACCAGTTCCTCGTCGTCGTCCACCAGGCCCCGGCCCGCGCCGACCCACATCTGCGGCGGCCGGCAGGCGGCCACGACCAGGGTGGCGGGCCAGCGTCCGCGGACCTCGCCCAGCCTGCGGGTGATCTCGTAGCCCAGGAGTCCGCCGAAGCTGTGGCCGAACACCATGAGCGGGCAGGCCGCCGGGACCAGGCCGGACAGTTCGTCCACCACCGCGGCGACGACCTCGTCGACCGAGCCGGCCGGTGGTTCGGCCCACCGGCGTTCCCTGCCCGGCAGTTGCACGCCCATGACCGACACCTCGGGGCCGAGCGCGGACTGCCAGGGCCGGAACTGTCCGCATCCGGCCCCGGCCGGTGCCAGGCAGAGCAGTGCCGTCCGGCCCCGTTCCGGGGGCTGCCAGGGGACCACCCAGGTGCCGCCCATCAGTCGTCACCCGCCGTCCGCACGGCCTGTCCGGCAAGCCGGTCCACTTCCCGTGCCAGGTCCGCCGCCGTGGGGTTGGCGAGCAGATGCCGTACGGTGAGGCGGATCCCGGTGGCCCTGCGCAGTGCGGCGACCGCGCGGGCGGCCAGCAGCGAGTGACCGCCCATCTCGAAGAAGTCGGCCTCGGCGTCGGTCACGGGCCGGGGCAGCAGGGTGCTCCAGACCTCGCATATCTGGCGTTCCCTCGGGGTCCGCGGCGACCGCCCGGCCGGCACCGCGGCGGACCCGGCCGTCTCGGCCAGCGCGGCCCGGTCCACCTTCCCCGACGGCGAGGTGGGCAGCGCGTCGACCAGGTCCACCAGGGCCGGGACCATGAAGTCCGGGAGCTGACGGGCGCAGCGCTCGCGCACCTGGGCGACGCACTTCTCGGCAGCGGCCCCGGCCGCGGCCACCACGGCCAGCCCGAGCACGTCCCCGTCGACGGTGACGAAGGCCGCGGCCGCCGCCACCCCCGGCAAGCCCTCGGCCGCCTCCTCGACCTCGCGCAGCTCGATCCGGAAGCCGCGGACCTTCACCTGTCCGTCGCCGCGGCCCAGGTAGTCGAGCCGTCCGCCGGGGCCGGTCCGGACGAGGTCCCCGGTGCGGTACATCCGGGAACCGGGTGCGGCGAACGGGTCGGGCACGAACCGTTCGGCCGTCAGCCCGGGCCGGTTGCGGTAGCCGCGGGCGACGGCGGGTCCGCCCACGCACAGCTCACCGGCCGTGCCGTCCGGGACGGGGCGGTAGTCCTCGTCCACGACGTACACCGCGTACCCGGGCAGGGCCGCGCCGATGGTCAGCACGTCGTCGCCGCGTGCGCTGTCGGCCCAGGTGGCCGCGATGGTGGCCTCGGTGGGTCCGTACACGTTGAGGAGCCGGTGCCGGTCGCCGAGCCGTTCGGCGAGCGCGCGCGGGAACGGCTCACCGGCGACCACCAGCACCTCGGCCGTGCTGATGTCGTCGGCGCAGGCCGTCAGGAGCGAGGGGGTGAGGCAGACCGTGCGCGGGGCCGCCGCGGCGACGCGTGCCGCCAGGTCGGGGCCCGCTTCGTCCTCCGCCTCCAGGTCGATGATCCCGACGCCCTGCCCGTGCAGGAGGTAGAGCAGAGTGCACCAGAGCCAGCCGTCGAAGGCGGGCGACACCGCGTTGATCCCCATGCCGCCCGGGGGAAGACGCAGCTCCCCCAGGGCGGACAGGAAGGCGCCGAGACCGCGGTAGGTCACCTCGACGCCCTTGGGCCAGCCGGTGGTGCCCGAGGTGTGGACGACGTAGGCGCATTCCTCGGGGTGCGGGGCGGCCGGGCGGTCCGGGTACCCGCCCGCCGTCCGGGCGGCCGGACCGTCGGGCGGGATCCGGCGCGCCCGGCTCGGGGCGGCCCCGGCCGGCAGCCGGTCCCCGAGCAGCAGGCGCGTCCCCGAGTCGCGCAGCACGAAGCTGAGCCGCTCGGCGGGGTGCCGTTCGTCGAGCGGCACGGCGGTCGCCCCCAGCAGCCACACCGCGAGCAGGCCGGGTACGGAGAGCCGGGACCTGCCCAGGCACAGCCCGACGGGGACGCCCGGCCCGACGCCCTCCGCGGCCAGCGCCCCGGCCAGGGCCCGGGTCCGTTCGGTCAGTTCCGCGAAGGTGAGGGTCCCGTCCGGGGCCGAGACGGCGCACGCCCCGGGCGTCCGCGCGGCCCAGCGTTCGACGGCCTCGAAGAGGGCCCCCGTCCCCGTCCTCTCCTTGTCCTCGTGCGGTGTGCGTACCGTGCCGGTCATCGGTTCTCCTCGGCCTGACGGGCGGCTTGCGCCGGGTCGTGTCCTGCGGGGTCCCAGGTGGAGAACCGCCTGAGCCCGTACAGCAGAGGGGTGTCGACGGCCCGCGTCACCTGCTGGACGCGGCCGAGGACCATCGCGTGGTCGCCCATCTCCCGGTCCTCGGTCACCCGGCAGTCCGCCAGCGCGAACGCGTCCCCGGTCAGCCAGGGCAGTCCGGTCCCGGAGCGCTTCCACAGCACCCGCTCGAACCGGTCGGCGACCGGCGAGGAGAAGAGTTCCGCGGTGCGCCGTGCCCGGTGGTGCAGCAGGTTGACCGCGAACGCGCCCCGGCTCCGTACCGCTTCGAGCGTGGCGCTGCCGACGCGCAGGCAGACGAGCAGGGTGGGCGGCCGCAGCGTCACGCTGGTCATCGACGTACAGGTCATCCCGCACGGCCGGCCGGCCGCGTCGAGGGAGGTGATGACGGTGACCCCGGTCGGGAAGGAACACATCAGGTCCCGGTACTCCTCCCGCGACGCCCCCCGCACGGATCCCGGTCGCAGTCCGGCGGCCCCGGACGTGTCCACCCCGGTCATGGCTTGCCGTGGAGCCGTCGGAGGTAGTCGTAGTTGGACGGCAGTTTCTCGGCCAGCTCCCTCTGCTGCCGTTTCACCGCCTCGAACAGGGGACCCGCGGCTTCGATCGAGTCCGGCTTGTAGGAGAGCGCGGGCAGGGGACGGTCGGGCACGAGGCCCATCCCGGCGAAGATGCAGTAGTAGCTGCCGTTCGTCCAGAAGTTGCGGAACTCGGCCTCGAAGTTGCCGTAGTAGTTGCTCTCGTCGGTGATCGGCGGGTTGACCGGCAGACCGGACCGGTAGGCGGCGACCTTCGCCTGGATGCCCTCGGCGAGCCGGAGTTCCTTGTTGGCCTGCCAGAACGGTGTGTCCGTGCGGGGCGAGAAGTAGAAGTGGGCCTGGATGAAGTCCCGGGTGTCGTCGAACATCTCCTCGATCTCGCGGTTGAACGCGTCGATGAGGACCGGGTCGAAGCGGCGGTCCGGGAAGTGTTTGGCGAGCTGGTGGATGGCGGCGTACGTGAAGTAGATGCCGGTCGACTCCAGCGGTTCCAGGAAGCACGACGCGAGGCCGATGCTCACGCAGTTCTTGACCCAGGAACGCCGGTTGCGTCCGACCCTGAATCTGATCTGGTTGAACGCGGTCTTCTCGGGGTCGAGGCCCCACAGCCGGCCGAACTCGGCGGTGGCGTCGTCGCGGCTGATGAAGTCGCTGGAGAACACGTAGCCCGTACCGAACCGGCCGAGCATCGGGATCCGCCAGGTCCAGCCCGACGACATGGCGATCGCGGAGGTGTACGGCTCGACGCCGTGGGCCGCGTCGTCGTGCGGGATGGCGGTGGCCACCGCGCTGTCGCACAGCAGGTGGTCCTTCATGTCGAGGAACGGTTCGTCCATCGTCTGGTTGATGAGCAGGCCGCGGAAGCCCGAGCAGTCGACGAAGAGGTCGGCCTCCAGCAGCCGCCCGCCCGCGGTGCGCAGCGCGGTGATGAATCCGCGTTCGTCGCGCAGCACCTCTGTCATCTCGTCCTCGACGTGCTCGGTGCCCTGCTTGTCGACGGCGAAGCGGCGGAGGAAGTCGGCGACGAGCCGCGCGTCGAAGTGCCAGGCGTAGTTGGTCGCCGGCCGGCCGTCGTCCCAGCGCGGGGCGCGGTTGGCGTCCATCATCGCCGGTTCCTTGAAGCAGGCGTAGTCGAACGGCTCGTCGGTCTCGCCGGCGAGGTACTTGGCCGCCCAGTAGTGGGACAGCGGGATGTGGTCGGCCGAGGGGAGCAGACCGAAGGGGTGGAAGAACTGGTCGGTGCGGTCGCCGAGCGGCTTGGGGCGCGGTGCGCTCTCGCCGGGGCTGCGCCAGTTGATGAACTTGACGGCCGTCTTGAAGCTGGCGTTGCACTCCCTCATCCAGTCGTCCTCGGCGATGCCGAGATAACTGAAGAACGCCCGGTGGAGGTTGGGCACGGTGGCCTCGCCCACCCCGATCCGTGGGATCGTCGGTGCCTCCAGCACGGTGATCTTCACCGTGCGCTGCAACGCCCTCCCCAGGTACGCCGCGGCCATCCAGCCCGCGGTGCCGCCTCCGAGGATGACGACCTTCCTGATGCGGTGATCCACGCTGCTTCCTCCGATCGATGGACGGGCCTTCATGACGCGTCACGCAGCCGGGGGCCCGTGGGCACCACGGGTCCGGCCGATTTCACTGAATCCGCTGGGGCCACGGGCAGTTGGAGCGACTTGATCTCGCAGAAGCCGTCCAGTCCCTCTTCGCCGCACTCCCGGCCGACCCCCGACTGCCGGTGGCCGCCGAACGGGGCGCGGACGTTGAACGGGCCGCCGTTGATGTCCACCTGCCCGGTCCGCAGCCGGCGAGCGACCCGCTGCGCGTGCGCGGTGTCCGCCGACCACACCGCGCCGTGCAGCCCGTACGGGGTGCCGTCGGCGATCCGTACGGCCTCGTCCTCCCCGTCGTAGGGCATGACCGACAGCACGGGGCCGAAGACCTCCTCCTGGGCGACGGCCATCGAGGGGTCGACGCCGCCGAGGACGGTCGGGCTCACGTAGTAGCCGCGGGTCAGCCCCTCGGGGCGGCCGGGGCCGCCCGTGGCGAGCCGCGCGCCCTCCTCGACCGCGCGCACGACGGCCGCGCGTACACGGTCCAGCGCGGCCGCGGAGACCAGCGGGCCGAGGTCGGTGGCGGGGTCGCGCGGATCGCCGACCCGGTACTCCCGTGCGCACCGGGCGGCGAGGTCGACCACCTCGTCGTGGCGGTCGGCGGGCACCAGGAGTCTGCTCCACTGCAGGCACGCCTGGCCGGTGTTGAAGCACATCTGGTCGACGCACGCCCGCACCGCCGACTCCAGCCCGGCGTCGTCCAGGTCGTCCAGGAGGATCGCGGCGTTCTTGCCGCCGAGTTCCAGATGGATCCGCTTCACGCGCTCGGCGCCGATCGCGGCCACCGCGCGGCCCGCCCGCGTCGACCCGGTCAGCGACACGAGGTCGACGTCCGGGGTGCGCGCCAGTTCCGCGCCGACCACCGGGCCCTCGCCGACGACGAGGTTGAACACACCGGGCGGCAGATCGCACTCGGCGATCACCTCGGTCAGCAGGTAGGCGTGCAGCGGGGTGAGCTCGCTCGGTTTGTGCACGACCGTGCAGCCGGCCATGAGCGCGGGGACGACCTTCTGGAGGGTGAGCAGCAGCGGCACGTTCCACGGGGTGATGGTCGCGACCACTCCCGCGGGTTCGCGCAGGACCAGCGAGTTGCCCACCCGTCGTTCGAAGGCGAAGTCCCGGGTGATGTCCAGGTACGAGGCCGCCAGGGCGACGGCGAGGCCGACCTGGGTGCGGCGTGCCACGGCCACCGGCGCGCCGACCTCGGCGGTGAGGACGTCGGCGAGCTCGTCGGCACGGGCGGACAGCCCGGCGACCAGCCGTTCGAGGAAGCCGAGGCGTTCGGACACCGGGGTGGCGGACCACCGGGGCAGGGCCTGCCGGGCGGCGGCCGCCGCGGCTTGTGCGTCGGCGGCCGTGCCGGCCGGGACCGACCCCAACGGCCGTTCGGTGCTGGGGTCGACGACGTCGATCGCGCCGTCGCCGAGGGGCCGCGCCCAGTGGCCGCCGATCCAGAACGCCTCGCGGGTACGCGTGGGCGCGTGGCTGGTCATGGCTATGACTTCCCCGTGGTCGCCGGGAACTCGGCGAGTCCGCGGAACTGCGGGGTGTCCGCCTTCCAGCGGTGCGGGCGGGAGGTGTCGGCCCGCAGGTCCGGTATGCGGGCGGACAGTTCGGCGTAGGCGGCGGCGGTCACCTGCTGGGCGAGTCCGGCGCCCAGACACCGGTGGATGCCGACGCCGAATCCGACGTGCCCGGAGTCGCCGCGGGTGATGTCGATGCGGTCCGGGTCGGTCCACCGCTCGGGGTCGCGGTTGGCCGCACCGCGGACCATGTAGATCAGCTCGCCCTCGCGGATCGTGGTGCCGGCCACCTCGGTGTCGCGTGTCGCCACGCGGTGGGTGAGCTGCACGGAGGCGTCGTAGCGGAGCACTTCCTCGACGGCGCTGAAGACGAGCGTGGGGTCGGACTTCAGCAGCTCCCACTGGTCGCGCTGGTCGAAGAGGCCGAGCAGACCGTTGCCGATGAGGTCCATCGTGGTCCCGAACGAGGCCAGCGGCAGCAGCAGGAGGTGCGCGAACATCTCCTGTTCGCTGAGCCGTTCCTCGCCCTCCTCCGGTGTCTCCCTGGCGTACTCGACGACCCGGGTGGCGAGATCGTCCCGGGGGGTGCGCCGGCGGTCCTTGATGAGCTCTCCGAGGTACGGCACCATCTCGCCGAAGGCGTTCGCCACGGAACTGCCGGTGGGTGCGACATCGGCCGGGTCTGCGCCGAGGAAGACGCGCTGCATGTTGCGGATCTCGTACCACCAGTCGGTGAGCAGTGCCGCGTCCGATTCCGGCAGCCCGTACTGCGCGGCGAGCACGAGGCCGGGCAGCTTGTAGCTGAAATCGGCGACCAGGTCGAATTCCTGCTTCTCCAGCAGGTCGTCGACCAGGCCCGCGACGATCTGCCGGATACCGGGTCCGCGCCTGCGTATGTCGCGCGCCCGGAATTCACGGTTCATCAGTTTGCGCACCCGGGCGTGGTCCGGGGAGTCCCGGAACAGCATCCATTCGGGGGCGAACTGCATGAACCTCTGCATCTCGGCGGAGGAGTCGGGTCCGACACGGTCGGAGACCATGGCCCCGAGCCGTTGGGAAGAGAATGTGTCGGGGTCGAGATGTGCCGCGTGCACATCACTGTGCCGGGTCAGTACCCAGCCGTTCAGCCGGTCGTCCCAGTGCACCGGTTCGGTCTCCCGGAGCAGGGCGTACGTGGGGTACGGATCGACCAGGACATCGTGACTGAAGAGATTCACCGCGGTCGGACCGCTCGGGCTCGGCGCACTGCTGGGCATGGGCGACCACCTCGTCATTGATTTTCCTGAAGCCTGTCCCGAAATCCCCGGTGGCTCGGTGTTCCGGATCCCCGACGGACCGGTGCGCGGCGCAGGACCGACGCGTCGCGGGTGAAGGGATTCCGTATACCGGATCGATTCGGGAGGACCGGCCGGACGGCGAGGCTCCATAGCCGCCGTCGCACGCCCGCCGGGATAGCGGGACAGTACTTGGATACGCTTCCTGACCGCCCCCAGCTTTGAAGTACCCAACCCGCCTTGTCAAGGCCCGAATTGAACGCGCGAGATCGTGGCGAGACATTGCCGGTGCAGTGCTAACGTTCCCTGTCGCACACCCGGCCAGTGACTTCGGCATTCACGGAGAGCGGGTTGTCATGCAGACCGAACAAATGCAATTGACAAGCACAGTCACAAGACGTGGTCAAGGCATCGGGGCAACTGCCTCGTCGGCAATTGGATTTGCCTTGGACTTCTACGACCTATACGCGGTGGTGTACGTCGCACCGGTGATAGCCGATCTTTTCTTTCCGTCCGGTCAGGGGCTTCTCTCCCTGGCCGGCGCCTATGTCACGCTCGCCGCCACGTTGTTGATGCGGCCCGTGGGGGCCGTCCTGCTGGGCGGGCTCGCGGACCGCCACGGCCGCAAGCGCGCGATGGTGGTGGCGCTGCTAGGGGTGGGCACGGTGACGGTACTCCTCGGCGCGCTGCCGACCACCGAACGGATCGGCGTGCTCGCCCCGATCCTGCTGCTGTCGCTGCGCCTCGTTCAAGGGTTCTTCGTCGGCGGGGTGTTCGCGTCCACGCTCACGCTGGCCACCGAGAGCGTCCGGCCCCATTGGCGCGGTCTGGTTTCGGGCCTGGTGGGAGGCGGTGCGACGGCGATCGGGAGTGTGCTCGCGGCGCTGGCGTTCCTGGCCGCGACCCGGATCTTCCCGGGCGACTCCTTCGACGCGTGGGGCTGGCGCGCCATGTTCTTCGCCGGCGGGGTTCCCGTCCTGCTCAGTCTGGTCGTGTCGCGGTACGTGCGCGAGTCGCCCTCGTGGCAGCGGACCGTCGCGCCGCGGAGCGAACGGCCGCTGCGCCGCCTGGTCGCACGGCCGCACCGCCGGGTGCTGGCCGTGAACGTCCTGGTGGTCTTCGGCATCGGCACCCACTTCCTGCTCACCCTGGGCTTCCTGCCCAGCTATCTGGAGCTCGTCAACGGCCTGAGCGCCCCCGCCGTCGGCAAGCTGATGGTGGCCGTGACGACGGCGACGCTCGTCTTCGCCCCGCTGACCGGACACCTCAGCCAGCGGTTCGGGAGACGGTCCGTGCTGCTGACCGTGTCCGCGGTGAACGCGGTCGCGCTTCCCTTCCTCTACTGGCAC
Organism: Streptomyces sp. NPDC002476; assembly: GCF_042889785.1. Taxonomy (NCBI): domain Bacteria; kingdom Bacillati; phylum Actinomycetota; class Actinomycetes; order Kitasatosporales; family Streptomycetaceae; genus Streptomyces; species Streptomyces sp. NPDC002476. The sequence goes on from NZ_JBIARH010000021.1 coordinate 63,082, forward strand.
CTCGCCGATCTGCGCGGGACGCCCGACCTGCTGCCCATCGCGCTGGTCGCGGTGCTGGTGTCGTGCGGCACCGTCGCCGCGTTCGGACCGCTCCCGATCTTCCTCAACGAGTCCTTCCCCACGGCGATCCGGGGCACCGGTGTCGCGCTGTCGACCAACGGGGGCTTCGCCCTCGCCGGTCTCGTGCCCGTGGCGGTCAACGGACTGAGCGACGGCGTGGACCAGCTCCCCCTGTACGCCGTGGCGGCACTGCTGCTCGGCAGCGTCGTCACGCTCGTCTGCCTGGGCCGGATCACCGAGCCGGGCCACAGCCTCGACCAGAACCCGACCGGAAGGAGCCCCGGGCGATGCTCGGAGTCCAGATAGCCCCCTGGGCCGGTGCCCGTGAGGTCCTGTCGGCGAGCGCCGTGCTCGCCAGGGCCTTCGACGTGGTGTGGGTGCCGGACCAGATGCTCGCCCGCAACGCCCACGTGCTGCTCGCGGCGATCGCCGCCACCGGTGACATCGGGGTGGCCAGCGGCATCACGTTCCCCGTGACCCGCAATCCGATCGACATGGCCTCGGCGATGGCCACCCTCGGCGAACTGACGCCGCCCGGCCGCCCCGTGCTGATGGGCGTCGGCGCCGGGGGCTCGCTGGTGTCCGGACTGTTCTCCAAGCGCGACGCGACCGAGCTGCTGCGGCAGTCGGTCGCCCTCGTCCGCCGTCTGTGGGCGGGCGAGGCGGTGCCGCTCGCCGATTTCCCGCTGCTGGCCGAGCGGTTGAACGCCAGGGAGGGCGCGACGGCCCGGCTCACGTATCCGGTCACCCGGGAGATACCCGTCCTGGTCGCGGTCGGCGGCCCCAGGACGCTGCGGCTCGCCCACGACGTCGCGGACGGGCTGCTGTGCACGAGCACCTATCCCCCGTTGTCGTACGCCGCCCTGCGGTCCGGCGCCGGGACACGCCCCGACGGGAACACCGCGCCGGCCGAGATCACGGCACTCGCCGCGCGGCGCGCCCGGGCGGGCCGGCCGCTGCGCCTGGTGTACGGCCTGAACTGCTGCGTGTCGGCCGACCGCGGGGCCGCGCGCGCCTTCGCCCGCCGCCAGGCCGCGCTCTCCGTCGGCAACCCCGCGCTGCGGGCCGGGCTCCTGGGCGCCGGGCTCGACGTCGAGTCGGCCGACGCCGTGCGTGCCGCGTTCGAGGAGGGCGGGGGCGTAGAGGAGGCGGGCCGCAGGGTCTCGGACGACCTGATGGACGGTCTGCTCGTCTCCGGCACCCCCGACGACTGCGCGGAGCGTCTGGCGCGGCTCGTACCCGTCGCCCGCCGTGCCGGCTTCGAGGAGTTCTATCTCGGGGCGCCGCTCGGGCCGGACATCGAGGAGGCGTCCCGGCTGCTCGTCGGCTCCGTCGTTCCCACGCTGTGGCCCGAGCGCGCCTGACATCCGGAGTTCCGGTCCGTAACCGCACCTTTCCAGGAGGCAATTCATGTGTGGAATCACCGGCTGGGTCGCGTTCGACCGCGACCTCTCCCGGGAGCGGGAGACGCTCGACGCGATGACGGCGACCATGGCATGCCGCGGTCCCGACGCCTCGGGGACGTGGAGGGGCCGCCACGCGGCCCTCGGGCACCGGCGGCTGGCCGTGATCGACCTGCCCGGCGGGGTGCAGCCCATGACCGCCCGGCTGCCGGACGGGGATGTCACGCTCGTCTTCAGCGGTGAGGTCTACAACTTCACCGAGCTGCGGGACGAACTGGTCCGCGCGGGCGAACGGTTCACCACGGCCGGCGACACCGAGGTGGTGCTGCGCGGATATCTGCGCTGGGGCGAGTCCGTGGCGCGGCGCCTCAACGGCATGTACGCGTTCGCCGTCTGGGACGAACGCAGCCGCAGGCTCGTGATGGTCCGCGACCGCATGGGCATCAAGCCTCTCTATGTCTGCCGGACGCCCGGGGGCGTGCTGTTCGGTTCGGAACCGAAGTCGATCCTGGCCAATCCGCTGGCCGGCCGGGTGGTCGACGCGGACGGGCTGCGCGAATGGCTGGCGTTCGTCATGACCCCGCGGCACGCGATCTGGTCCGGCATCCGTCAGGTGGAGCCCGGCACGGTGGTCACCGTCGACGCCGCCGGGATGCGCGAGCACACCTACTGGCGGCTGGAGACCCGGCCGCACACCGACGACCTGGACACCACGGTCGCCCGGGTGCGCGAGCTGCTGGACGACACCGTGGGACGTCAGCTCGTGGCCGACGTGCCGCGCGGCGTCCTGCTCTCCGGCGGCCTGGACTCCAGCGCGCTCACCGCGCTCGCCGCGCTGCACCTGGGTGGCGAGCGCGTGCGCAGCTTCTCGGTCGACTTCACCGACCGCACCGAGAGCTTCCAGCCCGACGACCTGCGGGACACCCCCGACGCCCCGTTCGTGCGGCAGGTCGTCGAGCACGTGGGCACCACCCACACGGACATCGTGCTGGACCACCGGGCGCTGGCCGACCCGGAGGTGCGCCGGGCTGCGCTCGTCGCGCGCGACGTGCCGGTGGGGTTCGGCGAGATGGACTTCTCGCTGTACCTGCTGTTCAAGGCGATACGGGAACGGTCGACCGTGGCGCTGTCGGGGGAATCGGCGGACGAACTCTTCGGCGGGTACCGGCAGTTCCACGACCCCGCGGTGCGCCGGGCCCGGGAGTTCCCCTGGATCGCCATCGACGCGGGACCGCTCGACAAGGGCGGCACGGGCCTGCGCCGGGAACTCATGGACACGCTCGACCTCGACGGCTACCGGCGCGACCGGTACGCCGAGGCGGTCCGCGGTGTCGAACGGCTGGACACCGAGGACGACGACGAGTACCGCATGCGGGTGATGACCCATCTGCACCTCACCCGGTTCGTGCGCTTCCTGCTCGAACGCAAGGACCGGCTGAGCATGGCCGTCGGCCTGGAGGTCCGGGTGCCGTTCAGCGACCACCGGCTCGTCGAGTACGTCTACAACGCGCCGTGGTCGTTCAAGGACCACGACGGCCGGGAGAAGAGCCTGCTGCGCGCCGCCGTCCGCGACGCGCTGCCCGGCCCGGTGGCCGACCGGAGGAAGGCCGCCTATCCGTCGACCCAGGACCCGTACTACGCCGGGGCCCTCCAGCAGCAGGCCAAGGAGTTGCTGCGCAGCCGGGGGCACGAGGTGTTCGCGCTGGTCGACCGGGCGTGGCTGGAGGGGGCGACGGGGCGGGACGCGGGCGCGATGGACAAGCTCACCCGCCTCGGTCTGGAACGGACCCTCGACCTGGCCGTCTGGCTGGACGTCTACCGGCCGGAGCTGCGGTTCTAGGCCCTGTCGTCAGGGGCACCGGGGCCCACGTGCGTGCGCGGGGGGGGGGCCCCCCGGGGGGGCCCCCCCGGGCCCCCCGGGGGGGGGGGGCCCCCCCGCCCCGGCTGCCCCCGCGCGGGCCGCGGGGGGGGCGGGGGGGGGCCCCCCGGGCGGGGGGGGGGGGGCGCGGGCGGGGGGGGGGGGGCCCGGGGGCCGCACGTGGGCGGCCCGCCCCACCGACCGGGACGGGCCGCCGCGGTACGCGGAAGGGTCAGGCCGTCCGGTCCGTCACCGGAGCCTCCTTCGGGACCGGGGCCCCGGTGCGCCCGGACTCCTTGAGGAACAGGGACGTGACGGCGGCCAGCGCGATCACCGCCGCGGTGATGAGCAGCGCGGGCCGGGCGGCCGAGGCCAGGCTCTGCGCGGACAGGTCCTCGAACACGCGCACCAGGCCGGAGGGGAGCGAGGAGGGCACCACCGCTTCGGTCCCCGAGCTCAGCCCGCTGTCGGCGGCCTGCCGGGCGCCGTCGATCAGGGACGCCCGGTCCTCCCCGGACAGCCGGCCGCCCGCGTCGGCCGCGCCGTCCCGCAGCGAGGACGCCCATACGGTCGCCAGGATCGCGCCGACGACGGCCGTGCAGACCGCGCTGCCGATCATGCGGGACATCTCGATGAGCCCGGAGGCACCGCCCGCCGCCTGCGGCTCGACCTCGCCCATCGCCACCGTGGTCAGCGGCGCGAAGGTGAGTCCGGCCCCGGCCCCGGCCAGGACCAGCGGCGCCACGAACTCCCACCAGGCCGCGTCGGCGTCGGCGAACGGGGCGGTGACGGCGACGCCGAGGCAGAAGACGGCGAAGCCGACGGCCAGCAGCCGGCTGCGCCGTACCCGGCCGGAGAGGCGGCCCCCGATCGGTGCGGTCAGGGACGAGGCCAGCCACATGGGCGACAGCACCAGTCCGGCCTCCAGCGGGCCGGCGCCGAGCGCCGTCTGGAGGTAGATGGTCATGACGAGCTGCGAGCCGAAGATGCCGAAGTACGTGGCCGCCGAGGCCCACACCATCAGCGCGTAGTTGCGGCTCGTGAACAGGGCGCGGGGCAGCAGTCCGTCGGCCCTGCGTCGCTCCCAGAGCGTGAAGCCGACCAGGATCAGCACGCCCAGCACGAGGAAGTGGGGGATCCCGATCCAGCCCCGGACCGTGCCCCAGTCGAACCGTTCGCCCTCGATCAGGGCGCACAGCACGACGAACAGGCCGGCCGATGCGAGGAGCACCGGGACGATGCCCAGTTTCTGACGGGCCCAGTTGCGGGTGGCGGGGACGTACACGAAGGTGCAGACGAGCCCGATCAGGCCGAGCGGGATGTTGATGAAGAAGATCCAGCGCCAGCCCAGCGTGTCCGAGATCAGGCCCCCGAGGAGCGGCCCCGCGGCGGCGGCGGAACCGATCACCGCCGCCAGTACGCCGAAGGCCGTCCCCAGCCTGGCGGGCGGGAAGACGGCCGAGGTGATGGCGAGTGCCTGGGGTGCCGCGGCCGCGGCACCGATTCCCTGGAGGACGCGGGCGGCGATCAGCTGCTCCGGGTTCTGCGCGAGCCCGCAGACCAGGGAGGCGGCGGTGAAGACGAGCAGGCCGGCGGCGAAGACGTTGCGATGTCCTCTGATATCTCCCAGGCGGCCCGCGACGAGCAGTAACATCGCGTACGGCAGTAAATAGCCGTTGACGACCCACAGGATCTGTTCGGTCGTCGCACCGACCCCGGTGACGATTTGCGGAATCGCTACATTGACAACCGTGCTGTCGAGCACGTTCATGAAGTATCCGAGGGCGATTACCACCAGCGCGGGCCAGGGCCCGTGTCGAGTCGCCACCCGTGCGTTCCCACCCGTATTCATCTGTCGCTCCTCGCTGTTATTCGTGAACGAATCGATGTCCGCTCCCCCGTCGACGGCGAACGGCGGCTCATGCTATACCCTCCGCAATGGCCAAGTCCCCTGAATCGGACATGTTCTTGACTCCCCATGTGAGAGGCGGGAGCATCGCTCCCCAGGTCCAGTTGAGCACTGGAAGGAACCCATCGTGCAGGAAAGCGGAAGCGCCACCTACAGCGTGGTGAAAAACGACGAGGAACAGTTCTCGATCTGGCGTTCCGATCAGGAGATTCCCGCCGGCTGGCACACGACCGGTGTTTCCGGATCAAAAGAGGAATGCCTCTCCCACATTCATGAGGTGTGGACGGACATGCGGCCGCTGAGCCTGCGGCGGGCCATGGGGGAGTGACCTCCCGTGACCGAATTCACGGGCTGGGGCGCTGAATTCAAGGAATTCTTCGGCGGTCTCGGACGTGACAACAGCAAGGACTGCTTCGAAGCGCACCGGGAGCTCTTGTGGCGGGCCGTCCGCGAACCGGCCGGGGCTCTCGCCGCCGCCCCGGAGCCGCGTTACGGCGCGGGGCGCGTGTTCCGGCTCGACCGGGATCTCCGGCTCTCCGCCGACCATTCGCACATCAGGCTCCTGCGGCACCGGAGTCTCACCGCCGACCGGACCTGGCCCACCTCCGCCTGGCTCGGCGGCCCCGGCGTACTGGACCTGATCAGCGGTGCGCGGGACCGGGCGGCACCCCTGAGAGACTGGCTGACGCACCCTCAATCCGGCTGGAGCCCGACATGACCTCAGTTCCCGCGCCTCGCGCGACCTCGCTCAAGGACTTCCAGAAGGCCGGATGGTCGGACGGCGACTACACGTCGGTCGCCGGATCGACGGTCATCGCGAGCGAGCAGCTCATGGAGACGCTCGACCTGCGTCCCGGCTCGCGGGTCCTGGACGCCGCCTGCGGCAGCGGCAACGCGACCATCGCCGCCGCCCGCCGGTTCGCGGAGGTGACGGGGCTCGACTTCTCCCCCGCCATGCTGGAGGCGGCGCGGCGGCGGCTGGAGGTGGAGCGCGTCCACGCCGCGCTGGTGGAGGGCGACGTGGAGCGTCTCCCCTTCGACGACGGCGAGTTCGACGTCGTGGTCTCCGCCTTCGGGGCGATGTTCGCGCCCGACCAGAAGAGGACGGCGGCCGAACTGCTGCGGGTCTGCCGTCCGGGCGGCCGGATCGGACTCGCCTGCTGGACGGGGAACGGCGCGCTCGGCGAACTCTTCCGGATCATGTCCACGTACATCCCGCCCACTCCCGGTGTGCCGAACCCCACCGACTGGGGCGACCCGGAATCACTGCGCGCGCTGTTCGGCGAAGGCGTCGCCGAAATCCGTTCCACCCCCCGTGACTTCGTCTTCCGTTATCGCTCGCCGGAACACTGGATGGAGCATTTCCGGTCCAACTTCGGGCCGACCCGGATGACGTTCTCGGTGCTCTCGAAGAACCGGGCGGCTGCGCTCGAACGCGATCTCGTCGTCATGTGGCACGAACGGAACCGGGCGACCGACGGCTGCCTCGTCGCCCCGGTCGAGTATCTTGAGGCCGTCCTCGTCAAGGCCGAATGATCCATGGCCGAGATGTCCGTCGCCGTGATCGGCGCGGGGCCTCGCGGACTCTCCGTGGTGGAGAGGCTCTGTGCCAACGCGCCCGTCGTCGCCGGGAAGAGAAACTGCGTCATCCATGTGATCGATCCGTATCCGGCGGGCGCCGGCCGGGTCTGGCGCACGGACCAGTCCGGCGAGCTGCTCATGAACACCGTGGCGTCCCAGATCACGATCTTCACCGACCCCGGCGTCAGCTGCGCGGGGCCGATCGTGGAAGGGCCCAGCCTCCACGCGTGGGCGGGCCTCCTGCCCCTGGCCGACGGGCTCGACGACGGCCTGCCGGCCGGGGTCCTGCGGGAGGCCGCGAGCCTGGGACCCGACACCTATCCGACCCGGGCCTTCTACGGCCACTACCTGCGCTGGGCCTTCCGGTTCGTCTGCCGCACCGCTCCCCCCGGCGTCGTGGTCGACGTCCGGCGGGCGACGGCGGTGGCCATCGACGACCGCGCGGACGGCCGTCAGGACGTCGTGCTGGACGACGGCACGACGGTCAGCGGCGTCGACGCGGTCGTCCTGGCGCAGGGCCACTGCGACACGGACCCGGGCGACGGGACGCGGGCGCTGGCCGGGCACGCCCGCGCGCACGGCCGCGTCCACGTCCCGCCGGCCAACCCGGCCGACGTCGACCTCTCCGCGATCGGCGCGGGGGACCTCGTCGCCCTGTGCGGGCTGGGCCTCAACTTCTTCGACTACATGGCCCTGTTCACGTCCGGACGTGGGGGCCGCTTCCGTCCCCGCGACGGCGGGTTCGTGTACGAGCCGTCGGGCGAGGAGCCGCGGCTGCTGGCGGGCTCGCGCCGCGGCGTCCCGTACCACGCCCGGGGCGAGAACGAGAAGGGCGTGTCCGAGCGCCACGAGCCGCTGTTCCTGACCCCCGACGTCCTCGCCTCCCTGCGCGCGGCGGCGCACGCGGGCGCGCCGGCCGGATTCCGGCGGCAGGTGTGGCCGCTGGTGACCAAGGAGGTCGAGAGCGTGTACTACGCGGCGCTCCTCGCGGAGCGCCGCGGCCCCGGGGCGGCCGCCGACTTCCTCCCCCGGTACGTCAAGACCGTGCTGGCCGGGGGCGGGGGGAGCGACGAGGACAGGCTGCTGGGCGAGTACGGGATCGGCCCTCGCGACCGGTGGGACTGGGACGCGGTGAACCGGCCCTGCCCGCCCGGCGCGCTGGAGGGGGTCGCCGGGTTCAACGCCTGGCTGCTCGGCCATCTGAAGCGGGACGTGGCGCACGCGGTGCGCGGCAATGTCACCGACCCCGTCAAGAGCGCGCTCGACGTGCTGCGCGATCTGCGCAACGAGATACGGCTCGTGGTCGACCACGGCGGGATAGGCGGCGCTTCGTACCGGGACGACCTCGACGGCTGGTACACCCCCATGAACGCCTTCCTGTCCATCGGGCCGCCGGTGCGTCGGGTCCGGGAGATGATGGCCCTCATGGAGGCGGGCGTCCTGCGGCTCGTGGGCCCCGGCATGTCGGTGGCCCCGGACCCCGGGACCGGCCGCTTCGCCGTCGCGTCGGACCTGACCGGCGACCGCCCGCTGCTGGTGGACGCGCTGGTCGAGGCCCGGCTTCCGGAGCCGGACGTCCGGCGCACCCGCGACCCGCTCATGAGGTCCATGCTCGCCCGCGGGCAGTGCCGCTCGTACGTCGTCCCCGACCCGGACGGTGCCGGGTACCCGACGGGCGGCCTCGCGGTGAGCCGGGCTCCGTACCACGTGGTGGACGCCGCCGGCCTCCCCCATCCCGCCCGCTTCGCGTACGGCGTGCCGACCGAGCACGTCCACTGGGTCACGGCCGCCGGGGTCCGTCCGGGGGTGAACTCCGTGATCCTCGGCGACTCCGACGCCATGGCCAGGGCCGCGCTCCGCGCGGGGGCCCGGCCGGGGTCCGAGGCCGCCGGATCCGCCCGCTCCCGCGCCGCTCACGAGAGGAACTGACCGCCATGTCCGAGCATCCGCCGGGAACCGACACCGGTCTGCTGTCCACGGTCCGGGCCGGTGCCCCGGTCGAGGCCGCGGTCTCGGACGAGGCGTGGCTCCAGGCCATGCTGGACGCCGAGGCCGCCCTCGCGCGGGCCCAGGCCCGGCTCGGATTCGTCCCCGGGAGCGCGGCCGAGGCGATCACCGAGGTCACCCGGGACGCCCGGCTGGATCCGGTCTCGCTGGCCCGGCGGGCCCGGAACGCGGCGAATCCCGTGGTGGCTCTGGTGGCGGACCTGACCGAGCGGGTGGCGGCGTACGCGCCCGAGGCGGCCGACCACGTGCACCGCGGCAGCACCAGCCAGGACATCATGGACACCGCGGCGATGCTGGTCGCCGGGCGTGCGGTCGCCCTCGTCCGGGCGGATCTGCGCCGGGTGGTCGAGGCGCTCGCCTCTCTCGCCGCCGAGCACCGCGACACCGTCATGCCGGCCCGTACGCTCACCCAGCACGCCGTGCCGACCACCTTCGGGCTGAAGACCGCGGGCTGGATGTGCGCCGTCGACGACGCCGATCGGCGGCTGGCCGCCGCGGCGTCGGCGCTGCCCGCCCAACTGGGCGGTGCGGCGGGGACGTTGTCGGCCTATCACGAGTTCGCCCTGGCCGACGGGGTCCCCGCGCAGGAGGGCACGCCCGCGGCGCTGGCCCTCGTCCGGGCCTTCGCGGACGAGACGGGGCTGGCCGAACCGCTGCTGCCCTGGCACACCTCGCGGGCGCCGTTCGTGGCGCTGGGCAATGAACTCGCCATCGTGGCGGGCGCCTTGGGGAAGTTCGGGCTCGACGTCCAGAACATGACGCGCACCGAGGTCGGCGAGGGCCTCGAACCGGGCGGCGAGGGCCGGGGCGCCTCGTCCGCCATGCCGCAGAAGCGCAATCCGGTTCTCGCCTCGCTGCTGGTGTCGGCCGCGCTCCAGGTCCCGGCGTACGTCTCGGTGCTGGCCCGGTGCATGCTCGCGGAGGACGAGCGGCCGGGCGGCGCCTGGCAGGCGGAGTGGCAGCCGTTGCGCGAGGTGCTGCGGCTGGCCGGGGGGTCCGCACGCACGGCGGCCGAACTGGCCGAGGGGCTGGTGCCGTTGCCGGACCGGATGTGGGCCAACGCCGGGGCGACCGAGGGGCGGATCCTGGCCGAGCGGCTGGCCGTCCGGCTCACGGCCGAGCTGGGCCGGGTCCGTGCCAAGCGGTGCGTCACCCGCATCACGCACAAGGCGTCCGCGGACGGCGTGCCGTTCGCCGAGGCGGTGGCGATCGATCCCGAGCTGGGCACGCTCCTGGCCTCGCACCCGCTGGAGGACCTGCTCGACCCGCGCCGCTACCTCGGGGTGGCGGGCGCGCTCGTCGACCGCGCGCTGCGGCACGTCGGGGGGCCCGCGAGAGGGCCCGGCCCGGAGGCCGGCGCCGGGTGAGGCCGTGTGTGTGTGGGGGCGGGTCCGGTCGCGCACCGGACCCGCCCCCGCTCCGCCGTGTCGGGACGCCTCGCCTCACGAGGACGCGTCACATGGTGAGGACCACCTTGCCCACCTGGTCGGACTTGTCGAGGAACGCCAGCGCGTCGCTCACCTCGGCGAAGGGGTACGTCCGGGCCACGACGGGCCTCAGCCCCCCGTCCGCGGCCCGTACCAGGTCCGTGAACTCCTCGGCGTTGCCCGCCGTCGACCCCAGGATCTCCAGCTGGCGCACGAACACCCGCGGCAGGCTGACCGGGGTGACGAGGCCGCTGGTGGCCCCGCAGGTCACCACGCGTCCGCCGAAGGCGGCCGAGCGCAGGGACTCGTCGAAGGTGGCCGCGCCGACGTGTTCGAAGACCACGTCGGCGCCGTGCCCGTCGGTGACGTCGAGGACGGAGCGGGAGAAGCCCGACGAGCTGAACACGCCATCGGCACCGACTGCCCTGAGCTGCGGTTCCTTCTCCTTCGACCGGGTCGTGGCGAGCACCCTCGCCCCGAGGTGCTTCCCGATCAGCACGGCCGCGGTGCCCACCGCGCCGCTGCCCCCGGTGACCAGCATCGTCTCACCGGCCTTGAGCCGTGCGCGGGTGACGATCATCCGCCATGCCGTCAGATACGCCAGCGGCATGGCGGCGGCCTCCTCCCAGCCGAGGCCCGCCGGCTTGCGCCGCAGTGCGTGGCCGGGGAGCCGGACCAGCTCGCAGGCCGCGCCGTCGGAGTGCTCCCCGAGGACGGCGAACCTGCTGCACCGCACCTGCTGCCCGCCCCGGCAGTGCTCGCACCGCCAGCAGGCCGACACGGGGTAGAACAGGACCTCGTCGCCCACCGGCCACTCGTCGCAGCCGCTGGCCTCCACCACACCCGCGCCGTCCGCGGAGATGACCCGGGGCGGTTCGACGCGCTGGGCCCCGGTGACCACCCACAGGTCGAGGTGGTTGAGTCCGGCGGCCCTGACCCTGACGGTCACCTGACCGGGCAGCGGGTCCGACACGGCGCGCTCGCGGATGCGCACGCCCGCGGGACCGACCGGCTCCTCCCATACCGCGCACCGGCCCTCACTCGTGATCAACGGTGTCTGCATACGGCTCTCCCCTGATCGGCGCTCACATGGATCCGGTCGTCGGCCGGCTGCCGAGCATGAACTCCCCGACGCTCGCCTCGGCGTACGGGTCGAGGCCCGTGGCCCGTGCGAACGCGTCGGAGTCCCCGGTCCCCAGCGCGCACGGTGCCAGTCCCATCGCCGTCGCGACGGTGTACATCGTCTGGAACAGCACTCCCGTGTGCTTCATGATCAGCGCGTACGGCATGCCCTGGTAGGACCACATCAGGCGGCCGAACCGGGCCGCCACCACCAGCAGGACCTGCGGCGGCCGCTCCTGGTCGGCGAGCCGGGCCGCCAGTGCGAGCAGGCGCCGCACGTCGGGCGTCCGCCCGCACACCCGCTCCAGCCGGTGATCCTGCGGGTCGTAGTGGTACAGCGCCGGGGCGAGGCCGGTGACGTTCCCGACCACCGGGTAGACCTCCAGCTCGTACCCGGAACCGCCCGCCGGATAGGGGCGGCTGACGTATTCGACCCCCCGCAGCTCCGCCTTCCACCGGTTGCGGCAGCAGCGGAAGAGGAACTCCCCGAGCTGGTCACGGGTGAGCGGGGACGCGTCGTCGTGGGCACGGATCGTCCTGCGGGTCTCCATGACGGTGGTCAGGGACGGGTCGGTGGTACGGAGCAGGCCCAGGTCGGGACGGCGGAGCCCGATGCCGGGGCCGGGGAACGACGGGCGCCGGGCGGGGAGCGGGGCGAAGGCGCCCCGTGCCCAGTCGGTCTTCCCGAAGCCCTCGTCCGGCTGCCGTCCCGACATCCGGGTGCGGCTGTGGAACCACAGCTCGTGCGGGGCCCATTGGCGCAGCGACGGCTCCGTGCCCTCGGTGTCCGCCGGGGGGACGGCGAGGCCCGCCCACCACAGATCCCGTCCCAGCCGCTCCACGACCGCGTCCGGGAGGCCGTCGCGGCCCCGTCCGCCGGCGCCGGTCAGCACGCCGAGCAGCGCCGGGTCGCGCAGCCGGACGTCGCACCAGGCGCGCGGGGACTCGATGACGAACGCGTCCCCGTACCACCGGATCACGGCGAACCGCGACAGCGCGAGGGCGCCGGGCGGGGCCGTGTCCGGCCGGGCCGGGGGGCGGGTGCGGGGCAGGAGCGTGTACAGCGGCTCCTTGTCGTCGAGGAGGACCGTCATCGAGAGGCGGCCCGCCGCCCACAGCCGCGCCACCGGGCCGCGTTCCGGCACCGGCCCCCCGCTTCCCTCCGGGGCCGGGGTGTGCCCGGCGGCCGGGTCCGCGGTACGGCCCCGGCCCGGCTCCGGGGTGTCCCCGGAGTGCCGCCCCGCCTGCGGTTCCGCCCCGGAGCGGGGTCCCGGGTGCAGCCGGAAGACCTGCCGGAGCGGCACCGCCCGTTGCTCCTGCCCGCTCATCCGTCAGCTCACAGCCGTGGCCTCGAGCTCCACCAGAAGCTCCGGGAACGCCAGCCCGGAGACCTGGAGCAGCGATCCGGGCGGGGCCGCCCGCACCGCTTCGAGGCGCTTGCCCATGACGCTCACGTGCTCCAGGAACAGCTGCATGTCGGTGGTGTACATGTTGAGCCGGACGACGTTGGTGAGGTCCATGCCGGCCTCGGCGAGAACCGCCTCCACGTTGTCGAGCGCCTGACCGATCTGCCGGGCCATGTCACCGGGGTGCGCCACCTCGCCGTCGGCGTCGAGCGACGTCTGCCCGGCGCAGACGAGCATCCGGGTGTGCTCCTCGACGGCCTCGCCCTGGTTGAAGCCGAACTTGAGCGACCATTCCCACGGGTTCACGGCGGAACGCTTCATGATTCCGGATTCCTTTCCTGTCCTGAGTGGTTGACGGGGTGTCACTGTCGCTGGAGAAAGCCGAGCACGGTGTCGAGAAAGAGCCGGGGGCCGGTGTCCATGGCCCGGTGCGTCTGGCCCGGGAGGACGGCGACCCGGGAGTCCGCGAGCATCCCGTCCACCGCGTCGACCGCCTGCCGCAGCTCCCATGGGCTGTCGCCACCGGCCAGCAGCAGGGCGGGGACCGTCAGGTGACGGAACCTGTCCGGTTCGATGACGTAGCGCCGCGCGCCCTCGATCTCGCGGGCCAGCGTCCGGGCGAGCGGTGCCCGTTCACGGAAGCCGGGGATGCGCAGCAGCACGTCCACCTCGCGCGGGCTCACGCCCGCCACCTCGACGAGGAACAGGCCGAGGGCGCGCAGTTCCTCGCCCGCTTCGATCAGCGCGCCGAGGCGCGCGCCCAGCCCGGACGGCTCTTTGCTCCCGCCGACCGGGATCGGGGGCTCGTAGAGGACCATCCGGCCGATCCCGGAGGTGAGCGTCGCCGCCTCCAGCGCGCAGATCGCGCCGTAGGAGTGGGCGATCAGACAGGTTCCGGGACCGGCCCGGTCGATCACGGCGGCGATGTCGCGTGCCTCGTCGCGCAGGTCGTAGGGGTCCGCGTCGCCGCTGGCCGCGCGGCCCCGGCGGTCGACGGCGTACACGGTGAACCGGGCGCTCAGCCGGGCCAGTACCGGCCGCCAGCGGGTGTGGTCCTCGCCGCTGCCGTGGACGAGGACCAGCGGGGGGCCGGTGCCCGAGCGCCAGCAGGCGATCGGTACGCCGTCGGCCGATTCGACGATCTCCGGCTCCTGCGCCACGACGGCCGTCATCTCCCGCTCCGCGGGCGGGCGAGCGGCGGGGCGAGCGCGTCGAGCATCCGGGAGAGGAGCGCGTCGCGTGCCGTGTCCAGGTAGAAGTGGCCGCCCGTCACCAGGAGGGTTTCGAAGGCGGCCCGGGTCAGGGTCCGCCACGGCGGGAGTTCCGCCCGGTCGACCTCGGTGTCCTCGGTGCCGGCGAAGACGGTGATCGGGCAGTCGAGCGGCGGTTCGGGCCGGTGCGTGTAGGTCTCGTGCAGGGCGAAGTCGGCGCGCAGCGTCGGCAGCATGACCTGGAGGAGCCTCGGGTCGTCGAGCAGTTCGGGCGGGGTGCCGCCGAGTCCTCGCAGGTGTTCGCGCAGTTCGCCGTCGGTCATGCGGTGGACCCGGGTGGTCACCGGGACGTGCGGGGCCGCGGAGCCGGAGGCGAAGAGGTGCACCGGCGGGGTGTGGCCGTGCCGTCGTTGCCAGCGCGCCAGTTCGTAGGCGACCACGGCCCCGGAGCTGTGTCCGAAGAAGGCGGTGGGCAGCGGGTCCAGCTCGGCGAGGGCCTTGCCCACCTCGGTCACCAGCTCGTCGACGTGCTCCAGGGGCGTCTCGGCCAGGCGTTCCCCCCGGCCCGGCGGCTGCACGCGGACCAGTTCGATCTCCGGCGGCAGGGCGTCCGTCCAGCTCTGGTACGCGGCCGGGCCGCCGCCGGCGAAGGGGAAGCAGACGAGGCGCAGGTCGGCACCGGGGCCGGTGCCGGTCCGGACCAGGCAGGCGCCGGACCGGCCGGGGGCGGCGGCGGTGATCAGTTCCGCGAGGTCCGCGACCGTCGGCCGTTCGTAGAAGGCGGGCAGGTCGACGCAGGCTCCGAAGCGGTCCTCGACGGCGCCGACCAGCTGTACGGCGAGCAGCGAGTGTCCGCCGAGGTCGAAGAAGTCGTCCGCGGTGCCGACCCGGTCGAGGCCGAGCAATGCGCACCACATCCGCGTCAGTTCGCGTTCCAGTTCGTCGCGTGCCTCCTTCATGGGGGCGGCGGACGCCGAGCGGTCGCGTCCGGGTTCCGGCAGCGCCTGCCGGTCGAGCTTCCCGTGCAGGGTGCGGGGCAGGGAGTCCAGGAGCACGAAGTCGGACGGCAGCATGTGGCCGGGCAGTTCGCGCCGCAGCCCGGAGTGCAGGTGCGGCACCCGGTCCGGGGCGACGCCGGTGACATAGGCGACCAGGCGCCGCCGGTCCCCCTCGTCGCGGGCCACCACGGCTGCCTCGGCGGCCTCCCCGCCGCGCAGGATGCTTCGTTCGACCTCGTCGAGGTGGACGCGCTTGCCGCGGATCTTCACCTGCCGGTCGGTGCGGCCGACGATGTCGAGGGTGCCGTCGCCGAGGAGCCGGCCGACGTCCCCGGTGCGGTACATGCGGGCCCCGGGCTCGGGGGCGAACGGATCGGGCAGCCAGCGCAGCGCGGTCAGGACGGGGTCTCCCGCGTAGCCGCGCGCCAGTCCGGGGCCCGCGATGTGGATCTCGCCCTCCGTGCCGGGCGGCACCTCGGCGAGGTTCTCGTCGAGGAGGTGCACGCGGGTGTGCGGGACGGGGCGGCCGCGGGAGGTGATGTGGGTGGTCTCCGTGGAGCCGTAGGTGACGGCCACGTCGAAGGGCGGGCCGTCCGCCGCCGGTTCGAACCGCTCCCCCGTGACGAGGAGCAGCCGCGGCGCGGGGCCGTCGGGCCACGCGGTCGCGCACAGTCCGGCCGCGAGCGTCGCCACCAGCTGGACGACCGTGATCCGGCGCGCGGTCAGCCAGTCCCGCAGCCGCTCGGGGAAGAGCAGGGTCGCCTCGTCGGGCAGGTGCACGGTGCACCCGGCGGAGAGGAACGGCCACAGCTCGTTGACGAGGGACACCCCGAAGCCCGGTGACGACACCCAGGTCGAGCGGTCGTCGGCGGTGACGGCGAACTCCTGGTGCGTCCAGCGGGCGCAGTGCAGCACCGTTCCGTGGCGGGCGACGACGCCCTTGGGTTCCCCGCTGGAGCCGGAGGTGTAGACGACGTGGGCGGCGCTGTCCGGGGTGAGACCGGCCGTCCCCGGATCCGTCGGCGGGTGGGCGTCGACGGCTGCCGTGTCGCGGTCGAGCAGCACCGGGCGGATGCCGTCGGCCGCCGCCTCGCCAAGGATCTCCCCGGGGACCGCGTCCGTGGTGGTGACGAGGGCCCGCGCGCCCGAGTCGCGGAGCATCAGCGCGATCCTGTTGCCGGGGGCGGCCGGGTCGAGGAGGACGGGCGCGGCCCCGGACTTGACGACGCCGAGCAGGGTGACGACGGCGTCGGCGGAGCGCGGCAGGCAGACGCCGACGCGGACCTCGGGGGCGGCTCCCAGGGTGCGCAGGTGGGCGGCGAGCCGGTTCGCCCTCCGGTCGAGTTCGGCGTAGGTCAGGGAGGCGGCGGCGGAGACCACGGCGGGCTTGTCCGGCCTCCGTGCCGCCTGTTCGGCGATCAGCTGGTGGATCAGCAGCGTCATGTTTCGTCCCTCATGTCGAGGATCGTCGGGCCGTCCTGAGTGGTCTCCGCGTCGAGCCGGGCCGCGAGTTCGCGCACCGTGCGGTGCTGGAAGAAGAGCTCGACCGGGATGTCGAGGCCCGCGTCGGCGGCCCCGTTGATCACCGCGATGGCGCGGAGCGAGTCACCTCCCGAGGTGAAGAAGTCGTCCCCGGGGCCCAGCCGGTCGGCGCCGAGGACGTCCGCCTCGATGCGCAGCAGCAGTTGCTCGGTGGGGGTGGCGGGCGGCTCGGACGCCGCGCCGGGTGCGGCGGGTTCGCCGAGCGCCGCCAGCGCGGTGCGGTCGACCTTGCCGTTGGAGGTGAGCGGCAGGGCGGGCAGGAAGTGGAAGAGCGACGGCACGATGTCGCCCAGGATCCGCTGCGCCAGGAACTCGCGCAGTTCGTCCGCCTCCGGCGCCGTGGTGTCCGGTTCGGGCACGACGTGCGCCACGAGGCGCCGGGCCGCGCCGGGGGCGCCGAGCGCGACGACGCAAGCGCCCGCCACCCCCGGATGGTCCTGGAGCGCCGCCTCGATCTCGCCGAGCTCCACCCGGTGGCCGAGGATCTTCACCTGGAAGTCCTCGCGGCCGAGGATCTCGATGTCGCCCGAGGGCCGCCATCGGCCGAGGTCGCCGGTGCGGTAGAGGCGTTCCCCGGTGTGCGGGTCGGTCACGAACCGGGCGGCGGTCTTCTCCGGGTCGCCCCAGTAGCCGCGTGCCAGGCCGTGCCCGGCGATGTACAGCCCGCCGGTCACCCAGTCGGGGCGGGGCCTCATCCGGTCGTCGAGGACGTGCCAGCGCTGGTTGGCCAGCGGTCTGCCGTAGGGCACGCTCGCCCATTCGGGGCCGGGCGGCCCCGCCTCGTGCGCGATGGACCAGATGGACGCCTCGGTCGCGCCGCCGAGGGAGACCAGCCGGGCCCCGGGGGCCGTCTCGCGCAGCTGTCCGTAGGCCGCGACGGGGATCCAGTCCCCGCTGAGCAGCACGGTCCGCAGGTCGTCCGACAGGCATTCGCCCCTGCCCCGGATGTACTCCAGGAGGATCTGCAGGAGCGCGGGGACGGAGTTCCAGACGGTGACGCGGTGGCGGCGCAGGAGTTCCGCCCAGGCCGCCGGGTCCGGGTTCTCGGACGGTTCGGGGACGATCAGCGTGCCGCCCGCGCCCAGGGTGCCGAAGACGTCCCAGACCGAGAGGTCGAAGCTGAGGGAGCTGATCGCGAGGACCCGGTCGTCGGGGCCGACGCGAAAGCGCCGGTTGATGTCGAGGACGGTGTTGCGGGCCGCCCCGTGCTCGATCATGACGCCCTTGGGTTCGCCCGTGGAGCCCGAGGTGTAGATGACGTACGCCAGGTCCTCCGGGCCGACCGGGGCGGGGCACGGCCGCCCGGCCGGCGGCGCCGGAGAGGTCTGTGTGACCGGGACGGCGGTGACGCCCGGCGGCCAGGTGCGCTCCCGGTCCACGGCGGGCTGGGTGAGGACCGTCTCCACCTGACCGTTCTCCAGGAGGTAGCGGATCCGCGCGGCGGGCAGTGCGGGGTCGACCGGGAGGTAGGCCGCTCCGGCGCGCAGCACGCCCAGCACGGCGGCGATCTGTTCCCAGCCCTTGTTCATCACGACCGCGACGAGCCGGCCGGGCCGGGCGCCGAGTTCGAGGAGCCGGTTCGCGATCCCGGCCGAGGCCGTGTCGAGGTCCCGGTAGGTCAGGGTGCGCCCGGCCTGGACGACGGCGGGGGCCCCGGGGTTCTCGGCGGCCCGGCGCAGGAACGGCTCGTGCAGCAGGCCGGTGTCCGGCGCCTGTGCCGTCGCCGGTGTGTCCGTGGCGTTGATCCGGGCGCGCCGTTCGAGCTGGTCGGCGGGCGGCTGCGCGGGCCGCTCCCGGGACCAGGTCTCCCGCCGCGCGGCGAGGTCCCTCAGCAGGCTTCCGTACGCGGCGGCCATGTCGTCGAGCAGGCCGTCGGGGAAGAGTTCGGCCACGGCGTCCCAGCAGTAGTCGAGGCCGCCGTCCACCTCCATCACCTGGTGGTCGAGGGCGACCTGCGGTGTCTGGGTGACGCCGTACGCGTACGTGCCGAGGCTGCCCCACTCCATGCGCGGGACGCCGACCAGGCTGGAGAAGACCACCGGCATCGCCGCCCGCGGCAGCCCCCCGCCCTGGCGCCTCGCCAGGTCGCGCATGACCTGGACGCTGCTGGTGTGGCGGTGCTCCAGATCGCTCCAGAGCCGGTCCTGGACCTGCCGGGCCCGGTCCAGGAAGGTGGCGCCGTCGCCCTCCACGGCATGCAGCAGCCCGGAGGTGAAGTCGCCGAGCAGGTCGTTCAGCCGGGGGTGCAGCGGGGGGCGGTTGAAGAGAGTGAGGTTGACGGTGAACCGGGGGGTGGCGGTCCAGGTGCCCAGCACCTCGGTGAAGGCCGCGAGGAGCAGGGCCGACGGGGTGATGCCGGCCGCCGCCCCGGCCTGGCGGAGGGCCTGCCAGACGTCCGGTTCCAGCCGCCCCGGGCACCGTACGAAGCGCGGCCGGCGCACCGATGCCAGGCTCCGCAGATAGGGCAGTTGGGGGGCGGGCGGGAGGCCGTCCAGGCGGTCCTGCCAGTAGGCGCGCGACGCGGCGTGGAGCGGGGAGCTGTCCTGGGCGGCTCGTTCGGCGAGGACGTAGTCACGGAAGGACAGTTCGAGCGCGGGCAGTTCCAGGTCCGGGTCCTCGTACAGCCGGGACAGTTCCTGGGTGAAGATCCGCGCGCTCCGGGCGTCGAAGATCAGCAGGTCGAAGCTGACGTGTACGCGGGAGACGGTCTCGTCGACGCGGGTGACCCGCAGGTCGAAGAGCGGCCAGCGGTCGACCGGGAGGAGTTCGTGGGACAGTTCCTCGCGGATCCCGGCGAGGCGTCCGTCGCGTTCGGTGGCCGGGAGCCCGCGCAGGTCCGTCACCCGCAGGTCGTAGGGCGGCACCTCCTCCAGGACGCGTTGGCGTCCGTCGGGGGTCACGACCGCGCGGAGCATGTCGTGCCGGGCGACCAGCAGGTCGACGGCGCGTCGCAGCCGCTCGGGGTCGAGTGCGGGGACGTCCCACTCCTGGTATCCGTGGCAGCCCACGTCGCCGAGTTCGATGCCGCCGCTGCGGCCGATCCAGTAGGCGTGCTGGATGTCCGTGAGCGGGAAGGGCTCGTACCGCTGGTCCGGCCGGGGCACGATCGGGGGCGCGCCCGCCGGGGCGGGTCCCGCGCCCGGTGTCCCCCGGCCCGCGCCCTCGACCACCACGGCCATCTCCTCGACGGTCGGTGCCTCGAACAGGACGCGCAGCGGGAGGTCCACCCCGAGGACTCTGCCGATGGACGCCATGAGTTCCATGCCGGTGAGCGAGTCGCCGCCCAGTTCGAAGTAGTTGTCGCGGACGCCCACCCGTTCCTGGTGCAGGACCTCGCACCACACCCGGGCCAGAGTCTTCTCGGTGTCGGTGCGGGGGGCGACGGTGGGGCCCGTGCCGCCGCGGGGCGCGTCGGGTGCGGGCAGGGCACGGCGGTCGACCTTGCCGTTGGGGAGCAGCGGAAGGGCGTCGACCACGACGAACGCGGTGGGGACCATGTAGGCGGGCAGCTGCTCCTTGAGCAGGTCGCGCAGTTCCCCGCCGGTCGGGCGCCGGTGGGTGTCCGTCACGAGGTGGGCGACCATGCGGCGTTCGCCGGGCCGGTCCTCCCTGACCGTGACGACGGCCTGCCGGATCGCGGGGTGTTCCAGCAGCCGGGTGGTGACCTCGCCGAGCTCGATGCGGTAGCCGTTGAGGCCGACCTGTTCGTCGGCGCGTCCCAGCACGACGATCGCTCCGTCGGGCAGCCGGCGGCCGATGTCGCCGGTGGCGACCATGCGCGCGCCGGGCCGCGCCGCGAAGGGGTCGGGGATCCATTTCTCGGCCGTGCGCTCCGGCCGGTGCAGGTATCCGCTCTGGATCAGGTCGCCGCCCACGTGGATCTGTCCGGCCACGCCCAGCGGCACGGGCTGGAGGGCGTCGTCGAGCAGGTACACGCGGGCGTTGGGCACGGGCAGGCCCACGGGGGTGCTGGAGCCGTGCCGCGCGGCGGGCGGCACGCTCTTCGGCGTGATGCGCACCCCGTCGGCCTCGTTGAGGCAGGTGGTGGCGTTCGTGGTCTCGGTGGAGCCGTAGATGGTGACGATCTCGAACGGAACCGTCGACGGAAGCCAGCCGACGCGTTCGCCGGACACCATCAGGACGCGCAGCGGTACCTCGCCCGGCCAGTCGACCGCGCACACGCGCTCGGCGAGTGCCTTGGCCAGGACGGTGACGGTGATCCCGGCGTCGATCAGCCAGTCGCGGAGCCGGAAGGGCGTGGCGGTGGTGGTCTCGTCCGCGATGTGCACGGCACCGCCCGCGCTGAGGAAGGGCCACAGCTCGTTGACGTAGGAGATCCCGAAGCCGGGGGCGGAGATCCAGGTGCCGCGGTCCTTCTCGGTCAGTGAGTACGCCCGCTGGGTGCCCTGGGAGACGAGCAGCACCGCCCCGTGGTGGAAGGCGACGCCGCGCGGCTCGCCGGTGGAGCCCGAGGTGTACGCGATCTGGCACAGGCCCAGCCGGTGCGCCCGCTCGGGCGGGGCCGCCGGGGAGGCGGCGTCGAAGAGCGCGCGGTCCCGGTCGAGGCAGCGGACGTGCCCGCCGAACTCGGCGGGCAGGTGGCCGAGGTGGGCTTCGGAGGTGAGCAGTACGGAGGTCCGCGCGTCGTCGAGCATGGACGCCAGGCGGCGGGTCGGCTGCGAGGGGTCGAGCAGGACCGCGGCGCCCGCGGCCTTGAGGATGCCGAGGACGCCGACGGCCATGTCGACCGAGCGGCGCAGGCAGATGCCGACCGGGACCTCGGGGCCCACGCCCAGCTCGCGCAGATGGTTCGCGACCTGGTTGGCGCGCCGGTCGAGCTCGCCGAAGGTCACCCGCTCCCCGCCGCCGACGAGGGCGACCGCCCCGGGGCGGCGGGCCGCCTGGTCGGCGACGAGCCGGTGGATCAGCCGGTCGTGCGGGAAGTCGACGCGGGTGTCGTTGCCGTCGTGCAGCACCCGGTGTTCCTCCTCGGGGGCGAGCAGCCACTGGCGGCCGATGCTCTCGCCCGGCTTGGCCAGCAGCCCGGCCAGGAGGGTGCCGAAGTTCCCGGCGAGGCGGCGGACCGTCTCCTCCTCGAAGAGTTCGGTGTCGTAGGCGAGGGTCAGCCGGGCTCCGTGGTCCCCGGGCGACACGACGAGGGCCAGGTCGAAGTCGGCCGTTGTGGAGTCGAGGGGCAGCGGTGCGGTGGTGGCGCCCGGCAGCGCGCAGACGGGCTCCGGCCGGATCTCGAAGCCGACCTGGCAGACCGGGCGGCGGCTCGGGTCGCGCTCGGGGTCGAGCCGTTCGACGAGTTGTGCGAACGGTACGTCGGCGTACGCCCGTGCCTCGGCGCAGGCATGCCTGATCCGCTCCAGCGTCTCGGAGAACGAGGGATCCCCGTCGAGCGTGGCACGTACGATCAGCAGGTTCGTCAGGGGGCCCACGGTGTGTGCGGGGGCGCGGTGCGGGGTGCCGAGGGCGATGTCGGTCACACCGGTGTAGCGGTGGACGAGGACGGCGAACGCGGTGAGCAGCAGCGTCCCGGTGTCGGTGTCCTGGGCGCGGGCGTACTCCGCGAGTGCCCGGGCCGTCGCCCCGGGAAGACGCAGCGAGGTGTGCGCGCCGGTCAGGGCCAGGGCGCGCGGGCGTATCCGGTCGGCGGGCAGTTCGACGCCGACGGGCATGCCGGCCAGGGCCTCGGCGCGGGATTCGAGCCGGTGCCGGGGGGCTGCGGGAGGACCGGCGTGGTGCTCCGCCGACGGCCGGGTGCGGTCGTGGCCCGGCGGCGGCCCGGCGCAGAGTTCGCCCAGTTCCTCGAAGAGGACCGCCAGGGAACGCCGGTCCGCGACCAGTTGGTGCGCGCAGAGCAGCAGGGCGTGCTCGCCCGTGCCGAGCGAGAGCAGCCCCGCCCGCCACAGCGGGCCCCGTTCCTTGTCGAACGGCCGGGCGCAGAGGTCCTTCGCCCAGTCCTGGACCCGGCGGATCCGGTCGTCGGGTGCCGTGGTGTCCCTCTCGCGCGCGAGCGGCGGCGCGATCTCCCCGGCGGGGAGGACCACCGGCTCGGGGCGGCCCCGTCCCGTCCGGAAGACGGTGCGCAGCGCGGGGTGGCGGGCGGTCAGCTCCGCCAGCGCGTCCCGGACCGTGTCCGCTTCCAACGGGCCGGTGACGAGCATCAGTTCACCGACGGTGAGGGTCCGGTCCTGCGGGCGCAGCTCGTCGAGGAGCCATACGCGTTCCTGGCCGGGCGACAGAGTGGTGGCCGACAGAGTCATGTTCGCAACACCCCAGGGGTCTCAGGACTGGTCCGCGAACAGTCGCCCGCCCCGGGCGAATTCGGTCGCGTCCATCTCGACGAACCGGACACGCACCTCTTCGGGCTCGGCGTCCAGGCATTTCACGGCGAGCCGGGTGATCTCGTCGGCGAACAGGCGCCGCTGATCCAGCGTGCGCCCCTTGAGCGCGAGCACGGTGATGAACGGCATGGGGGTTCCTTCCAGTCGGCGTCGCGCGTCACCCGAGACGGGCGGCGACGTCCTCGACGAAGCGGCTGATCATGGCCGTCTGGTCCGGGACCCCGTAGAGCACCAGGGAGACCTGATCGGCTCCGGTCTCGCGCAGCTCCTGGAGCCGGTCGACGCACCGGGAGGGCGGACCGTAGATCGCGAAGCAGTCGATGAGGCGGTCCGAGAGTTCGGCGGCGTGCGGGGCACCCACGACCTCGTGCTGGTACCAGTCGTAGCGCTCGGCCAGGGCGGCCATGTCCGACAGCACCGCGTCGGGGAGCATGGCGGCCAGTTCCTCGGACTCGGGGGTGGAGCGGCCGAGCACCGAGCGCCAGAGGAAGTACGCCGAGGTGGCGGCGTAGGAGCGCAGGTATTCGCGCGCCTCTTCCACGTCGTCGTGCACGAACACCGTGCCGCGTGACCACACGTCGAGATCGGCGAGTTCACGCCCGGCGCTCCGCGCGCCCTCGGCGACGCGTGCCCGTTTCCACGTGGTGATCTCGGGTGAGAGGCCGGGCAGGAACACTCCGTCCGCGATTCTTCCGGCGAGCCGGCAGCTCTTGGCGCCGTGGGTGCCGATGAGGACCGGTACCTCGCGCTCGGCCCACTCCGAACGCATGGGCAGGCCCTGCCATTCGGTTTCCTTTCCTCCGGTGAAATCCCTGAAGAACTGGACGTATTCGGCGAGTTCCGTGAGCGGCCTCGGCTTCTTTCCGACCATGGCGACGGCACTTCCTCCGGCGCCGATGCCGAGAAATACCCGGCCCTCCGAGATCTCGTCCAGGGTCGCGATCACATTGGCCAGCACGGAGGCGTGCCGGGTGTACGGATTGGTGACCGCCTGGCCTATGCGTATTCGGGTCGTCGCCGCCGCGGCCAGGGCCATCATCGCGGTCGAGTCGCGGCAGAGGTTCTGTGAATCAATGAATGTGCAGTGTTCGTACCCCAATTCGTCGGCCTGTCGTGCCAGTTTCGCCGATTCGCGGGCCGTGAGGGTGCGCCCGATTCCGATTCCGAACTTCATGCCCGCCTCCGGAACGCGTCGCTGCGGAAAGGAACATCGCATCGCGTCGAACTCGTCGCCGCCGACCCTGCACTGTCGTCCGGGAGCCGTCAACCATGTTGCTTGTTCTGTCCCGCCGGCGGGACAGAACAAGCCGGTGGGGATTGTCTTCGTCCGGGATCACCGGTCCACCGGGTATTGCCGGACGGTGCTCAGCGCCTGAGAGTGGTGTTCACCAGATAGGGGGAGGAGAACGTCGTGCGGTCGCCGGCCTTCTTGCCGGCTACGGGAAAGAGACGGGCCGACAGTGGTTTCCTCAGGCGTACGGCCATGGCGGCCACGTCGGTCAGAAGTCCCGCGATCTCCTCCTCGGGGATGTCGCCGGGAAGGGGAACGGTGTCGAGTCCGGTGCCGCACACCGCCGAACAGGCCAGCAGCAGCTGGGCGTCGACCGTGCCCTCGTGCCAGCGCTGCGCGAGCCGGGTGTCCTCCATGACCGGCAGCATCACCCCGTTGTAGCCGCAGGTGGTCAGGCCCGTGCTCCGGATCGCCTCGGTGAGTGCCGCGGTGACGGCCAGCGTTCCGGGGCCGCCCAGCGGTCCGGGCAGGCAGAGCTCCATGGCCGCGGCGATGCTGTCGTCGCCCGCGGGCGCGGGCGACAGGTCGATGCCGCCGTACGCCGGGCCCGTCTCCTCGCAGATCCGCTCGGCGAGCTCCACCACGGGCGCGGCATGTTCGCTCAGCGCCCGCCCGACCCGGCGCGTGATGGCGGCGGGGTCGAGGCGGCCGACCTCCCGCAGCGCCTCCGCGACGATTCCCGCGCCCTGCAGGCCGACCGTGAGGGACGAAGGCCCGTCGTGGTGGGCCGCGGGAAAGAAGGGCCCGCCGGGATCGACACAGGCCACCATGGCGAAGCGGAAGTTCCCCAGTCCCTGGTCCGTCTCCTCGGCGAGCCTGCGGACGATCCGCGCCACGGGTCCGGACGCCTCGGAGCGGACCCCGTGCCGCAGCGTTCCCGTGCGGACGGTGCAGCTCAGCGCCTCCGCGCCGATCAGCAGGTCCCCGACGGTGTCGAGGGTGTGCAGCGGGAAGCCGGGATCGGCCGCGTCCGCCGGGCCCAGCGAGCAGTAGCCGATCCCGGCCCCGTCGAGGACGGTCTGCAGGCGGTGGGCGTAGGAGACGATGTCCGACGGCGTCCGTCCCGCGAGGTCGGCGAAGACGGACCGGGTCGACAGCCGTACGGTCTGGACCTCGTACCCGGCCGCACGGAAGGCCGCTTCCGCCCGCCGGACGAGGAGGGCCTTCTCCTCGACGACCGCCTCCGGAAGCGGATGGGGCTCGGCGACCCCGAGCGTGACGGTGCGTATCAGTGGCCTGTACATGATCTTCACCTCGTGAGTTCACGCGTTCGAATGAACGTGGGTGTCGGCTGCCGGGAGCGGGTCGCGCCACCTGCCAGGATCACGGAGCCGGGTGCTGTTCCCGGGCCGGATGGACCTGACAGGGAGATGCGGGACATGAGCGGTGACAGGTCGCGCGAGCGGGCCGTCGAGCCCGAGGACCTCGGCCGTTTCGTGGTCGAGAGACTCAACACGGGCGATGTCGACGGCCTCGTCGCCCTGTACGAACCCGGCGCGGTCCTGGCCCTCCCCGACGGCACGGTGGCGACCGGCGAGCGGGAGATCCGCAGGGCCTACGAGCGATTCACGGCCGGCCGGCCCGTCTTCCAGCATGGTGAACAGCAACGTACGCTGCATCACGGCGACTTGGCGCTCACTTCGGTGCAGTTGGCCGACGGGAAGGACGCCACGGTCGAGGTGGCCCGCCGCCAGCCCGACGGCACGTGGCTGTGGGTGATCGACCGGCCCAGCGTCCTGGGCTGACCGGAACGGACCATTCCCCTTCTTCGCCGCCGCGCGTCGCAGCGCCCTCGTTCCTCGTGCGCCGGGGTCCCCCGCACAGCATCGAGTCGGACATCCTTCCGTCGGCCTCCCCCGCGACGTGCCCCTCCCTCAGTAGAGTCGGCTGCGGTTCAGCGACAGCCCGCCACCCTCGCTAGGAGGCTCCGTTGAGAATGCTGATCAATGCCCCGGAAACCGTCGTCGCGGACGCGCTGCGCGGGATGGCCGCCGCTCATCCCGGGCTGGCCGTCGACGTCGGGAACCGCGTCGTCGTGCGGCGGGACGCGCCGGTGGCCGGGAAGGTGGCGCTCGTCTCCGGGGGCGGATCCGGTCACGAGCCGTTGCACGCCGGGTTCGTCGGCCCCGGCATGCTGTCCGCCGCCTGCCCGGGCGAGGTGTTCACCTCGCCGGTGCCGGACCAGATGGTACGGGCCGCCGCCGCGGTGGACGGCGGCGCGGGGGTGCTGTTCGTCGTCAAGAACTACACCGGTGACGTGCTGAACTTCGAGATGGCCGCCGAGCTCGCCGAGGACGAGGGGGTGCGGGTCACGCAGGTGGTCGTCGACGACGACGTCGCGGTGACCGACAGCCTCTGCACGGCGGGGCGCCGGGGCACCGGCGCCACCCTGTTCGTGGAGAAGATCGCCGGGGCGGCGGCCGACGAGGGGGCGCCGCTGGAACAGGTGGCGGCCGTGGCCCGCCGAGTGAACGATTCCTCACGGAGTTTCGGCGTGGCGCTCAGTGCCGTCACCACGCCCGCCAAGGGGTCCCCCACGTTCGACCTGCCGCCGGGGGAGCTGGAGCTGGGCATCGGGATCCACGGCGAGCCGGGACGGGAACGGCGTCCCATGATGACGTCCCGCGAGCTCGCGGACTTCTCGGTGGACGCGGTGCTCGACGACCTGCGGCCGACGGCACCGGTGATCGTCCTGGTCAACGGCATGGGTGCGACACCGCTGCTGGAGCTGTACGGGTTCAATGCCGAGGTGCAACGGGCGCTGTCCGGGCGGGGGATCGTGGTGGCTCGTACGCTCGTGGGGAACTATGTGACCTCGCTCGACATGGCGGGCTGTTCGGTGACGGTCTGCCAGGCGGACGAGGAGTTGCTGCGCCTCTGGGACGCGCCGGTGGAGACGCCCGCGCTGCGCTGGGGCCGTTGACCCGACGACAAGGAGATCATGTGCTCGACGCCGGTTTCTTCCACCGTTGGATGACCGCGGCCGCGAGTGCCGTGGACCGAGAGGCGGACCGTCTCACCGAACTCGACTCGGCGATCGGGGACGCCGATCACGGCACCAACATGCGGCGCGGGTTCACCGCCGTGACCGCCGTCCTGGACAGGGAGGCGCCCGCTACCCCGGGAGCCGTGCTGATGCTCGCCGGGCGGCAGCTGGTGTCGACGGTCGGCGGGGCCTCCGGGCCGTTGTACGGGACGCTGCTGCGTCGCACCGGAAAGGCCCTGGGCGACGAGCCCGAGGTGACGCCGCAGCAGCTGGCGGAGGCGCTCGGGGTGGGCGTCGCGGCCGTGGCCCAGCTCGGCGGGGCACAGGCCGGGGACAAGACGATGCTCGACGCGCTGCTGCCGGTGGCCGACGCGCTGAGGACGTCGTTCGAGGAGGCCCGGAAGGCCGCCGAGGAGGGGGCGCTGGCGACGGTGCCGATGCAGGCGCGCAAGGGCAGGGCGAGCTATCTGGGCGAGCGCAGCATCGGGCACCAGGATCCGGGGGCGACGTCCTCCGCCCTGCTGATCGCCACGCTCGCCGAGACGGCCGGGGCGGACGGAGGCGGGGCGTGAGCGGCGTGAACCAGGTCGGGATCGTGCTGGTCTCGCACAGCGGCCCGGTGGCCGAGTCGGTCGCCGAGCTGGCCAAGGGGCTCGCGGCCGGTGGTGCGACCGCTCCGGTCGCCGCCGCCGGCGGAACCGCCGAGGGCGGGCTCGGCACGAGCGCGGAGCTGATCGCCGGGGCCGCCGCTTCGGTGGACTCGGGGGTCGGCGTGGTGCTGCTGGTCGATCTGGGCAGTGCCGTGCTGACGGTCAAGTCGATGCTGGCCGAGGGCGACGAACTGCCCGAGAAGGCGCGGCTGGTGGACGCGCCGTTCCTGGAGGGCGCGGTGGCCGCCGTGGTGACCGCGTCGGCGGGCGGGGACGTCGACGCGGTGGAGGCCGCGGCCTCGGAGGCGTACGCGTACCGCAAGGTGTAGGCGGGTGGCCCGGGGCCGTCCCGCGCCCCCGTGGCGGGTGCGGGACGGCCCCGGGCCGGACGGTGCCCGGGCCGATCAGGCCGCCGGGGCGGTTCGGGCCGCCGCGATCCTGATCACGGCCTTGCGTGTCGTGCCGTTGACGGTCACGGCGAGCGTGACGGTGCCGGGCCGGAGCGCGGTGAGGGTGCCGGTCGACGGGTCGAGGACCGCGGTGTGGCGGTGCCGGGCGTCGTCCCCGCGGCCGATGTGGACGTTCGGGGATCCGGTCCAGTCGGCGGACAGCGGGAAGCCGACGGGCACCTCGCGGGAGCCCTGGGTGACGGTCGCCGTGACCTTCGTACGGCTCCCGGCTCCGACGACCTCCGGCGCGTCGAGCGACAGGCCGTCGACATGGGCCCGGGTCTGGACGGAGACCCAGTCGGGGCCGCCCCGCCACGGCCGCTGCCGGGCGGCGGCCTGTTCACCGGGGGTCACGCGGTCCACGCCGATCAGCGACCAGCCGGTGAACCCGCCCTCGTCCGCGGGACCGGCCGGTGCCTTGCCGGAGTTGCCGTTGATCAGATACGGCACTCCGTCGACGTGCGAGGCGTGGAACACCCCGACGTGACCGCCGACGAACGCCGCGCCCTTGCCCGTCGTCCGGCGGAAGTCGGCGAGCCACTGCTCGACGAGGGCCGCCTCCTTGCGGTCGCCGAGCTGACTGCCCTTCTGCACGGTCGGGTCGCGCGGCGGCACGTGCTCGATCAGCACGACCGAGCCGACGTTCCGGTCCTTCGCCGCCGCGTCCAGCTGGGCGCGGAACTCCTTGATCTGGTCGAAGCCGCCGCCGCGCAGGCCGAGGCTGGACGTGTCGAGGGTGATGACCCGGGTGCCCTTGTGGTCGAACGTCCGCCGGGCGGGCCCGAACTCGTCGACGAAGTCGTCGATCCTCCCGCCCATCACCTCGTGGTTGCCCGGGACGTAGTACCAGGGCAGCGCGTCGCCGAGTTCCTCGGTGAGGACGCGGCGGGCGAACGCAAGGTCCGCGGGCGAGCCCTCGTCGACGAGGTCGCCGTCGATGACCAGGAAGTCGGGGCGGGCCGCCTTGATCTCGCGCAGGGTGCGCCGTGCCTGGGCGACGATGTCGCTGTCCGGGGCCCGCGCGACGAACTGGGCGTCGGACATCACCGCGAACCGCCAGTCGCGCCGCCCGGTCACGGCCGCCGGGTCGATCAGCGGGTCGGCCGGTGCGGCCTGTTCGGGGAGGTCGACGGCGGGCGGGACCTGGGCGGTGAGGTCGTCGATCACGATCTCGCCCGTGTACTGCTTCGTGGCGGCCGTCTCGGCAAGGTAGAAGCGGGACACGGTGAGCGGCGTGGCGGCCCCTTGCGGCACGGCGAAGGTGACCTGCCGCCAGCCGGTCCAGGTGACGTACGGCCCGCGCAGCAACTGGTCGGAGCCGGCGGCGTCCTTGAGCTGCAGGGTCGGCCAGGCGCCGTTGCCGTCGCCCTTGATCCACAGCGTGAACGACTGGGGCTGCCCGGGTACGGCGACCGGCCGGGGCGGGGCGGCGTAGGCGGCGCGGGTGGCGGTGGACTGCGTGAAGTCGTAGGAGAGTCTCAGCCCGGTGCCGGTGCGGCCGTCGGGGGTGGCGGAGAGGGAGCCGCTCGCCCGGGCCTGGCTGAAGGCCCAGGAGTCCGCGTCGTCGAAGGAGGAGACGGCCTGTTCGGCAAGGCCGACGGTGACGGCGAGGACGGTGGTGGTGCCGGCGACGGTGGCCCTGATCCGCCCGGCGCCGCTCCCGGCGCGCGAGGTGACGGTGAAGGAGCCCCGGCCGTCGTCCCGGACGTCGAGGAGCGTTTGGTCGTAGTCGAGGGAGACGTCGCGCGGTTCGACGGGGGCGGAGGTGCCGTGGGCGTCGAGCCCGACAATCCCGAACGTGCCGGTGGCGTTCGCGTCGGCGAGGCCGATGCGCCGGGTGGTCGGCTCGATGCGGGCCAGTTCGTCGAGGACGGTGAGGGTGGTGCCACCGCGCGCGGCGCCCTTCTCGGCGCGTATCTCGGTGGTGCCGCCGTGCCGCGCGGTGAACAGGCCGCTCCGGTCCACAGTGCCGACCGAGCCGCGCACGGACCGCCAGCGCGGGGTGCCCTCGGCGGGGCCGTACGTCTCGTCGTATCCGCTCGCGGTGAGGCGGCGGGTCAGCCCGGGGAAGACCCGGCCGGGGTGACCGCCCCTGACCGGGTCGACGCCCGGCGCGGAGGCGGCGGCGGTGCGGGGCCGGACCCAGAAGCCCTTGAGCCGGCCGCTGCCGTCGGGGGCGGTGAGGGCGAGGCCGTTGGGGACGGTGCGTTCGCTGCCGTCGGACGGGCTGTTCTCGACGCGGAGCGCGTCGCTCCCGGGTTCCCGTGCGACGAGGGTCGAGGAGCCGCCGCCGTCGAGGTTGAGCGCGCTGTACGCGCCGGCGCGGCGCATCATCAGGCCGAGTTCGGTGAGGGTGACGCCGCCGCTGTCGGCCTGCCGGCCGTCGACGGTGATGATCTGCATGGTCCGGCCGTCCCTGGAGAATCCGACGGCGGTGCGGGGCGCGGCGGTGTTGTTGCCCTCGCCCTCGTGGTTCTGGGCGACCCCGTCGACGACGAGGAGTTCCCGGCCGCCGACGGCGGTGCGCGGCACGGATCCGCCGTCGCTGCGGGCCCGGTAGGTCAGGGACACCGGGTCGCCGGGCTTCAGGGCGCTCAGTGCGGCGGCCCCGGCCTCACGGCCGGTCAGCACGGTGGTGTCGCCCGGGATGTCCCCGGATCCGGGGGTGTCCGACACGGAGACCACCGTGCCGTCCCGTACGACGGCCTCGGCGACGGGGGCGGCGTCGTCCACGGTCAGCGCACGGTCGGCGCTTCCCCAGGCGGAGGTGTAGGCGCCCACTCCCCCGGCGGGCACATTGGCGGCGTTGTAGGCGGTGAGCGGACGCTTGCCCGAGGGCAGGGTGAGCGTCCCCTCGAAGTAGAGGTTCAGGATGCGGCCCGCGCCGCCGGGGCCGATGCCGACGGCCCGGTCGACGCCCGGTGCCGGTGACTGGACGACGGCCCCGTCCTTGATGCCGATGCCCTGCGGGGCCCCGGTCTGGTTGATGTCGAAGAAGTCGGCGTTGATCGCGGCGACGGTGCGGCGGCCCCGGCCCGGGTCGTGCCCGGCGGCGAGTTCGGAGACCGTGCGCCGTTCCGAGACCTTGCCGGAGGAGAGGTAGTCGGCGCGCACGCCGCCGCCGTCGAGGTCGACGGAGAGCGAGTCGACCCGCAGCCACTTGTCGGATTCGAGCCGGTCGTACGAGTCCAGGCGGACGCCCGGGGCGATCGGGCGCGAGGTGCGCGCGGTCTCGATGCCGTCGCCGTCCACGACCGAGCGGGGCCTTCCCGCCTGGCCGCTCGCGGGCGGCGGGGCGACGGGTCTGAGGATCTCGGCCGAGGTACGGGGGCGGGGGTCGGGGGTCGTGTCGGCGAGGGCGGGCGTGATCGCGCCGGCCGTCAGCGCGGACACGGTCGCGAGCAGCACGAGCGAACGCGTCGCCCTCCCGCGCCGCCGCGCCGCTCCCCCGGGTGATGCGGTGCTCCTGCCGACTGTTCCAAGGGCCACAAGTCCTCCTGCGGTTTCGTCGGTTGCCCGGCCCGGGCCACGGGCGGGGCACTGCCGGCCGCCAGCCTGGCCCGCGCCGGGGGCCGCGCACCAGAGGGACTCGGGAACCACGGGGAGAACACGTCGGGTCGGCTCCGTGACGGGAACGATCACCTGGACGGCGGCACTGTCCGCGACGGTCCGCCGCAGGGCGGCGCAGACTTGACGGCATGCCACCTCCGAAACGCGCCCGGCGCAGTGCGGGCCTCCTCCTGTTCCGCCGTCCGGACGGGGCCGCGGACGACCGGACCGAGGGCGTGCGGGCCACGGACGACGGCGCCGGTTTCGAGGTGCTGCTCGCGCACATGGGCGGCCCGTTCTGGGCGGGACGCGAGGACGCCGCGTGGTCGGTCCCCAAGGGCGAGTACGGCCCGGAGGAGGAGCCGCGGGACGCCGCCCGCCGGGAGTTCGAGGAGGAGTTCGGTCACGCGGTGCCGGACGGCGCGTGGGTGGCGCTCGGCGAGGCCCGGCAGTCCGGCGGCAAGACCGTGGTGGTGTGGGCGGTGGAGGCGGACGTGGATCCGGCGGCGGCCGTGCCGGGGACGTTCACCATGGAGTGGCCGAGGGGCTCCGGTGTGCTGCGGGAGTTCCCGGAGGTGGACCGGTTCGCCTGGTGCGCTCCCCGGGAGGCGGAGCGGCGGCTCGTGGCGGGGCAGCGGGTGTTCCTCGCCCGGCTGGGCGAGCACCTGCGCGGGTGCGGGTGACGGCCGCCCGGGACGGTCCCCGGGCGGGCCGTCGGCCCTCGTCGGGCCGGCCTCCTGCGCGATGCCGCCGACCGGGGGCGGCGCGTTCCCGCCGGTGCCGCGGTGGCGTCGGTTCAGCCGCCGTGCTCCCGGCCGCCGGCGCTTGTGTACGCACCGGTGCCCGCCACGACCGGGCGGCCGTCGCGCAGTTCCATCCGGTCGCCGGTGAACCGGCTGCGGAAGGCGCGGTCGTGCGAGACGACCACCACCGCTCCCCGGTACCGCGCGAGCGCCGCCTCCATCTCCTCCACCAGACCGAGGGCGATGTGGTTCGTCGGCTCGTCCAGCACCAGCAGATCGGCCGGGCGGGTGACCAGGCGCGCCAGCGCGAGCCTGCGTTGCTGCCCGGCCGAGAGCAGGGCGACCGGCACCGCCAGGTCCTCGGGGCGGAACAGGCCCAGGGCGAGGAGGTTCTCGGCGTGCTCGTCGGGGTGACCGGGCCGCCCCTGCGCGAACGCCGCCAGCAGGGTGCGGCAGGTCGGCCGGGCGGGGAGTTCCTGCGGCAGGTACCCGATGCGGCCACGGTGGCGCACCGTGCCCGCGTCGGGGGCGAGTTCGCCCGCCAGGACCCGCAACAGGGTCGACTTCCCGGCACCGTTGGGACCGGTGACCAGGAGGCGCTGCCCGGGGTCCACGCACAGCGCGGGCAGGTGGAGCCGGTCGCCGACGACGACGGAGTCGAGTTCGGCGAGCGGACCGGGGGCCGCCGTCTCCTCTCCGGCGGCGACGGCGATGTCGGCGTGGAAGCACAGTGGTTCGGGCGGGGCGGGCACGGGATTCCCGCGCAGTTCGTCCAGCCGTCTCGCGGCGGCCCCGACCCGGCCCGACAGCTTGGCCTCGTGCGACCGCCGGTGCTTGCCGAAGCCCTGCCGCGGGTCCTTCCCCGTCCTGGCGAGGCGCTGCCCCGCCGCGTTCACGAGTTCTTCCGCACGGGCCAGCTCGTCCAGCCATTCCCGGTGGTCCTGGACCCGGCGACGGCGGGCGGCGGCCTTCGCGGTGCGGTAGCCGTCCCAGCCGCCGCCGTACCGGACGACCCGGCCCGGGTCGCGGTCGACCTCCAGGACGACGCGGGTGGTCCGCTCCAGGAAGGCCCGGTCGTGGGTGATGACGACGACGGTGCCGCGGTGCGCGCGCAGGTGGTCCTCCAGCCAGGTGGTGGCGCGGAGGTCGAGGTGGTTGGTGGGTTCGTCGAGCAGCAGGAGTTCGGGGGCGGATGCCAGCACGCAGCCGAGCGCAAGCCGGGACTGTTCACCACCGGACAGGGTGCCGAGGAGCCGTCCGCGGGTGAGGTGGCCGATCCCGAGGCCGTGCAGTGCGGCGTCCACGCGGCTGTCGGCGCGGTAGCCGTCGCGTTCCTCGTACGCCGTCAGCAGTTCGCCGTAGGCGGCGAGCCGGGACGGGTCGGGGGTTCCGGGGGCGCCGAGCGCTTCCTCGGCGGCGCGGATCTCGCGCTCCAGGGCGCGCAGTTCGGCCAGGGCGAGGTCGACGACGTCCTGGACGGTGCGGTCGGGGTCGAGGGCGGGGGTCTGGGGCAGATGGCCGGTGCCGCCGGGGAAGCGGACGGTGATCTCTCCGCCGTCCGGTGCCTCCGTTCCAAAGATCAGGCGGAGGAGGGTGGACTTCCCGGAGCCGTTCTCGCCGATCACCGCGACCTTGTCGCCGGGGCGGACGGTGAACGTCACCTGGTCGAGGACGGTACGGTCCCCGTAGCGCTTGGAGACGTCCTTGAGGGCGAGTTGGGCACGGGGGTGTTCGTGGTTCATGGGCGCGTTCCCTGAGATGACATGCCGCGGCGGCGCACGTGCACACGTGCGCGGCGGGCTGGGTTGTCGGACGGGCGCAGCGGCGCGTCGCACGCGGGAGGGGCAGCCCTCGGGTCACCCGGTGTCGCGTGGCGCGTCCGTGCCCGGACTCAGCGGAAGTAGTAGTGACGCGAACCCATGGGACGCAGTGTAGAGGCGGTGGCTCGGGCGGGCCTCCGGTTTTCCCGCCCGCTTGTCCTCCGGCCCGTCCTCGCCGCCGCGGGTTCAGTGAAGACGCACCGGGAAGGTGGCGAAGCCGTTCGCGATGAACGAGTCGAGGCGGGCGGCCGGTGCCGACTCCTCGTCCGCACGCAGACCGGGGAAGCGTGCGAACAGGGCGGGCAGGGCGATCGACGCCTCCAGCCGGGCCAGCGGGGCGCCGACGCAGAAATGTACGCCGTGGCCGAAGGCGAGGTGTTCCTTGTCGGAGCGGGTGATGTCGAAGCTGTCCGCATCCGGGCCGTGCCGCAGGGGGTCCCGGCCGGCCGCGGCGTACGTGGCGAGGACCGCGTCACCGCGAGCGACGGTGGCGCCGTCGGGGAGTTCGATGTCCTCGACGACGAAGCGCAGCGGCAGGCTGGCGATCGGCGGGGCCCAGCGCAGGGTCTCCTCGATGACGTCGCTCCAGGGCACGTCGCCGGCGCGCACCCGGGCGAGCTGCGCGGGGTGGGTGAGCAGGGCGTGGACGGCGTTGCCGATGAGGTTGACGGTGGTCTCGTGGCCCGCGCCGATGACGAGCAGGAGGGTGCCGACGAGTTCGGTCTCGGTGAGGCCGGATCCCTCCTCGTCGCGGGTGGCGATCAGCACACTGGTGAGGTCGTCGTCGGGGTGCTCGCGCTTGGCGGCGACCAGCCTCACAAGAAGGTCCTGGACCTCCAGCAGGGTGGCGAGGGCCTGCTCGTCCGTCGCGGTGGTGTCGAAGATCTCGCTGACGAGGCGCGCGGTGTCGGCCCTCCGGTTCTCGGGCACGCCGAAGAGTTCGCAGATGACCCCCATCGGCAGCGGATGGGCGAAGTCGGTGCGCAACTCGGCCCGGCCGTCTGGGGCGGCGGCCATCCGATCGAGCAGCGTCGTGGTGATCTCCTCGATGCGCGGACGCAGGGCGTCGACCCGCCGTCGGGTGAAGGCGGGCGAGATGAGCCTGCGCAGTCGGCGGTGGTCGGCGCCGTAGGCGGTGAGCATGTTCGACACGCCCACCCAGGTGTTGATCCAGCTCTCCCGGAACTCCCCGTTCCGCCAGAGCGGCCAGTGCTGGTTCGGATCCTTGGACACCCGGTCGTCGGCGAGCAGGCGGCGGAGCACCTGGTAGCCGGTGGGCGCCCAGGCCCTGATGCCGTCGGGGAGCTCGACCGGGGCGACGCAACCGTGGCGGCGGAGCGAGCGCGCCTCGCCGTGGATGTCGCGTCCCGCCGGATCGATGACGACCGGCCGCTGCCTCATGGAGATCTCCTCACTGCGCATGGCACGGCCGGGACGGACGTCGCCCGGCACGGCCGGAACGGATGTCGGGGGTGCGGCAGTTCATCGTCGAGGTGGCGCGACGGAGCGCGAAAGGGCGCACACCGGCGCGAAAGAGTGAAAGCGGGTGGTACACACCCGTCGGCACCCGGCCGGTGAGCGACCGGCGTCCGTACGTGCGTCGCGAGACGGCCGGCCCAGCCGGCCGGAACGGCGGGGTCGCGGGAACAGCAGGCGCACCGGAACAGCAGGCGCACCGGAACAGCCGGGGCGTGCGAACAGCCGGGGCGGTGGCGCCAGGTCAGTGGTGCGGGGCCTCGCCCTGGGCCACTTCGATGCTGCTGTGGAGATCGCTCGTGGCGTCGAGGGCCGCGGCTCCGGAGACGACGAGGCAGGCCAGCAGCGCCGCGGCGGCCGCCCGGCCGACGCGGGGGCGCGGGGTGCCGCGGCCGAGCAACGCGGCGACGCGGCGCGGTACGGGCCCGACGGCGGCGCCGAGCGCCACCCGCGGCCGGGGGCGCTCCTCTCCCTCGGCGGCGCGTGCGGCGAGGGCGGCACGGCCGATGGCCCGGGCGGCGATCCGCCGGTCGCCGACGGCCGCCGCGGCGGCCTCGTCGGCGCAGCGCTCCAGTGCGTAGCCCATCGGAGCGCGCAGGGACCGCAGCGCGGGGTGGCAGAGTGCCGCCAGCTCGACGGCGGCGAGGTAGAGGTGGTGCCGGCCCGCGAGGTGGGCACGTTCATGGGCCAGCAACGCGTCGCGCTCGTCCGGGTCCAGGGCGCGCAGCATGCCCGTGGTGACGACGATCCGGCCGGAGGTTCCGGGGCGGCCGGGCAGGGCGTAGGCGTCGGGACGGTTGTCGCGCACCACGGCGAGTTCGCCCTCGGTCCGTCCGGGCCGGGCGGGCCGGTGCAGCTGCGCCCAGTGGCGGCGGGAGGCGCGGGCGACGGCGACGGCGCACCCCACGAGCACGGCCAGCGCCGCGGCGGCGAGGGGCACGGCCGCCGCGGGAGCGATCGCGGACAGCGGCCCGACGAGGTCACCGAAGGAGGAGACGGCGGGGAACCGGGTCGCGCCGGGCACCACCAGCAGGGCGAGCGCGAGCAGGCCGCACAGGGCGAGGCCGATGCCCGTCGCGGCAAGCAGCCGCACGGCCCGTACCGGCGGCAGGGCGTCCGCCAGACGGCGGGCGGCGGGCACCGCGACGAAGGGCGTCAGCAGCGGCACCCATACGGCATAGATCAACGCGGGTCCCCGTCGAGGAGGTCCCTCAGCAGACGCTCGTCCTCGTCGCTGAGCTGGGACACGAAGCGGGCGAGCACGGTGCCGCGGTCCGGTTCCTTGCGCAGTTCGCTGTGCATCCGGCGGGCCGTCAGCCCGGGGGCGTCCTCGGTGGGGGTGTACGCGAAGCCGCGCCCGGCACGGGTGCGGGTGACCGCGCCCTTCTCGTGGAGCCGCGACAGGATCGTGGTGACGGTGGTGCGGGCGAGCTCCGGCCCGATCGCGGCCTGCACCTGGCCGGGCGTCAGCGCGGTACCGGCCGCCCATAGGGCCGCCAGGATCGCGGACTCCAGTTCACCGGACGGGCGCCGCTCCGAGCCTGCGCGGGACCGCGAGGGGCTCTCCGGAGCGGCCCCGGGCGACGGCTCCCCGTCGGCTCCGCGGTCCGGCCGACGGCCGGGCTCTTCGTCGGATATCCCCTTCACCTGGGTCATGGGAACTCTCCTCCCGCTCCGGGCGTCTACAGTGATGTAGACCGTCTACACCACTGTAGTCAGTCCGGGCGTGCCGCGAGGTCGCCCGCTCACCATTATGGGAGGCCCTCCGTCGTGTCCGATTCCTCACCGGCATCCGCGCCCCCGGCCCTCCCCGGGAACGGACCGGGGCGCCCGGCGCCCCGCGGCCCGTCGCCGGTCGCCCGCCCGCTGCCCGTCGCCCACACGTCACGGGGCGCCCGCAGGCCGCCGGTCGTCGCGGTCACCGTCGCGGTCACGGTCTCCCTCTTCCCGCCCGGCACCGAACCGCCCCGCCCGCGCGGTCGGCACACCGCCGAAGGAGACACCCGCTGATGCCGCTCGCCTCCACCGCCGCCTCGTTCGACGGCGGCCTGTACGTCTGGGTCAACGAGCTGGCCCGGAGCTCCCCCGACGCCCTCGACTCGGCCGTCCGTCTCTGGTCGGACTACGGGCTGACATTGTTCGCCCTGCTGATGCTCGCGTCCTGGTGGCGCTCGCGCGCCGCGGCGCCCGCCCGTACCGCCGCGGCGCTCTGCGCCCCACTCGCGGTGGTGGCCGCGTTCGTCGTCAACGACCTGGTGAAGTCGCTCTTCCACGAGCAGCGGCCGTGCCGGACCCTGGACGTCGTGACGGTGGAGGCGTGTCCCCCGCTCGGGGACTGGTCCTTCCCCAGCAACCACGCGGCGATCGCGGCGGCGGCGGCGACGGCGATCTGGCTGACGGACCGCAGACTCGGCGCGATCGCCGTTCCCGCCGCGCTGCTGATGGCGGCGTCCCGGGTGTGGATCGGCGTCCACTACCCGCACGACGTGCTGATCGGGCTGGTCACCGGCGGCCTGGTGGCCTGGGTTCTGACGGTGGCGGCGCGACGCTGCGGGCCGGTGGTGGTCCGGCTGCGGGATTCGCCGCTGCGGCCGCTGGTGGCGGCCCGTTGAGGACACGGGCACCCGCGCTCCCCCGGCGCCCGGCCCGGAGCGGCCGTGCGCGCCCGATCCGGACGTTCCGCGCCGCGCACTCGAGGGCGGCGGTCCTGGTGAGGCCGACGACGCCGCGCTTGGCGGCCACATGGGCCGGGGATCCGGCGAAGCCGTTGGTGCCGAGGACCGACGACATGGTGACGACGGCGCCGCCGCCCGCCTCGACGACGGCGGGGAGTTCGTGACGCAGGCAGGAGAAGACGCCGCTGAAGCTGGTGGCGACGACCCGGTTCCAGTCCTCGACCGCGGCCCGCGCCAGTGCGTCCCAGGTCCTGCGCGCCTTGCGGCTCCGCCGTTCCGGAGGCTTCTGTTCCAGATTCATGACTGCACCGTGCACCGGGAAAGGTGCCGAGCTCCACCGTGCGGGGCAGGAAGGGGTCCCGGGCGGGTGCGGGCGACCAGGTCGAGCATCTCGGGTACGTCGGCGGGCCCGAGCCGTACGGCCTCGGGGAACGGCGCGGCCTCCACGCCCGCGTCGACGAGTTGGGCGCCCTCGGCGTGGAAGGTGACCTCCCAGTCCTCGGGCGGCGGCTCGCGGAAGGCCGTGAGGGACACGACCCCGCCGGGTCCGGCGAGGGCCGCGGCGTCCGCCCAGTCCTCCGCCTCCGGTGCGTCCGGCAGCGCGCACCGGGCGGCCGCGTCCGCCGGGTGGCCGCGTCCGCCGGGTGGCCGCGTCCGCCGGGTGGCGCAGAACACGGCCGCGCCGTTCGGCGAAGGAGGCCTGCGGACCGGTCGGCGCGGCGTGCACCGGACGGTCCAGCGGGTGCGTGGCACCGGGGCGGTCACCCGGCCACCTCGATCACGATCTTGCCGCGGGTGTGCCCGCTCTCCACCGCGCGCAGGGCCGCACCGGCCTCGGCGAGCGGGAACGTCCGGGTCACGTGGGTGCGCAGCACTCCGCGCACGACGAGGTCCCCCACCGCCTCGAGGACCACGGCGTCGCGGGCCCGGGCCACGGCCGCCCCGCCCAGTTCCACCGCCAGCGGCTTGTCCCCGGCGCTGATCAGCCGGGCCGGGTCGACCAGCGGCGCCACGGCCCGCAGGGTGTCGCCGCCGACCAGGTCGAAGATCGCGTCGATGCCGTCCGGGGCCGCGGCCCGTACCCGGTCGGCGATCCCGTCGCCGGACTCGACGTGCACCGCGCCGAGCGATTCGACGTAGTCCTTCTTGGCCGCGCTCGCGGCGGCGATCACCCGGGCGCCCGCGTGCCGGGCGAGCTGTACAGCGGCCGATCCGACGCCGCCCCCGGCGCCGGTGACCAGCAGCGTCGAGCCGGGGGCCGGACCGATCTGGCGCACGCCGTCGTAGGCGGTGGCCGCCGCGACGGGCAGCACGGCCGCGTCGGTGAACGACAGCGCGGCCGGCTTGTGCGCGGTCACGGCGACGGGCAGGAGGGTGTACTCGGCGTACCCGCCGGTCACCGGATTGCCGAAGACCTCGTCACCGACCGTGAACCCCTCGACGCCCGGCCCCACGCCCTCCACGACTCCGGCCGCCTCGCTGCCGAACACGGTGGGGAACGGCTGCGGCTCGCTGCCGGGCCTCACGTAGCCCGTGCGCAGCTTCCAGTCGACCGGGTTGACCCCGGCCGCCCGGACGGCGACAAGCAGTTCACCGGGACCGGGGACGGGCACGTCCCGGTCGACCAGCGCCTCCACCTCCGGACCGCCGTTACGGGTGAATACGTAAGCCTTGGGCATGGGTTCCCTCTCTCCTGCGCCTGGTGGTCATGGGTCCGCAGTGCTCACGGCCGGTCCGGCCACTGCTCGCCACAGCAGTGGGAAGGCCGCTCCCGGCGCCCGTATTCCCGGGCCGGGCACATGTTCACGAGGGCGCGGCGATCGGGACGGCCCTCTCCGGACCACGGCGCTGCGGCTTCGGTCGGCGTCCGGCGGGGCGTGCGGCGAGCAGTGCGAGTTCGTCTCCGAAGCCGACGAGCGGACCGCCGTCGTCGACCGGGGCCAGGGTGTGCCCCCGGTACGGGAAGTGCGGCGCCCCGCCGATCCGACGGAGCGTTCGCGGATCCCGTGCGCGGACGGTCGCGTCGTCGCCGCCGCTGACGGCGACGGTACGGCCGTGCGGCGCGGCGATCACCAGATCGGCGGTCCGACGCCGGTGTCCGGCAGCAGGTGCGCCGTCGAGCGGTACACGCACGGGAGAGCCGTCCCCGGCGGACGGGCCCGGAGGATCGGGGAAGCCGTGGGCCGGCGTCGGCCCACGGGCGGCCGGTTCAGGGCGTGGCCCGCGCGGCGCCCCCGTGGCGGATCCGGGCGAGGACGGCCTGGTGCAGGGCGTCCAGTCCCTCGGGCGGCAGCGGCACGGGGCTGCCGGTGAGGGTGTACCACTCGTCGGCTTCGGTGTACTGGACGGCGATGTCGGCGCGCCCATCGGGCCGCGGGACGGTCGCGACGGTCAACTCCCCGGTGATGACACCGACCTCGTCGGTCATCGCCCCGCCGGGGCCCGCCACGATGTCGTCCACGAGCCGCCCCGGACGTGCCGGTTCGCGCGCGTTCATGAGCCGCAGGTGTCCAGCATCTCGCCCAGCCTGTCCTTCTCCGCCGCGGTCGCCGACAGCTCGTACGTCGCCTTCACCGAGACCCAGGAGCGGGCGTAGGTGCACCAGTACGTCTTGGACGGCGGCTGCCACTCGTCCGGCCCCTGGTCGCCCTTGGAGCGGTTGGAGGCCGCCGAGACGGCCAGCAGCTGCGGGTGGGTCAGGTCGTTCGCGAACGCCTTGCGCCGGTCCTGCGTCCAAGTGCGGGCCCCGGAGCGCCAGGCGTTGGCCAGCGGCACCATGTGGTCGATGTCCAGGTCCGAGGCGTTGGTGAACGTCTCGTCGTCGTAGACGCTGACCCACTTCCCGGACACCGCCCGGCACTTGTCGTCCCGTTCGACGCCGGTCCCGTCGCGCCCCAGCACCGTCTCCCGGGTGTCGCAGGACTCGCCCTGCGAGGCCCAGTGGGGGAACTTGGAGCGGCTGTAGCCGGACATCGAGCCGTGTGCGGCCACCTTCAGTCCTGCCAGGTCCTGCCGTGCCCGCTCGGCGGTCGGCACGCCCGGCAGGGTCGAGGCGGGCCCGCCGGCCCGGCCGCCGCCCGAACCGGCCGAGGCCGTGGCGGTCGGCTTACCGTCCGTCGTGGCGGGTGACGTCGCCCCATCGACCGCCGAGCACCCGGCCAACGCGAGAACGGCCACGGTCGCCAAGGCCTGCCCCCACCAACGCCGCTGACCCACCATGACCTGGACGCACCCCTCACGAACTCGCAGTCAAGAAACGTTCCTGCACAGCCTATCGGCTCCGGCCCGCGGGTCGGCTCGCACAACTCCCAGCCACTCGAACGGATTGTTCCGGTTCTCCGGGGCACCCTCGCGGCGGTCGTCGGCGGGGCGTGGTTCGTCCACCGTCGATTTCGACTCAACCACCAGCGGATGTACGGAGGTCGGCCCCGGCCGGCCGTGGACTGTGGCAGTCTGGAGACGGCCGCCCCACCGGGCTCCCCCGTACCGGTGGGGCGGTTCCGGTGCCCGGCGCGGCCGACGGCCCCCGCGCGTGGCGCGGTCCCCCCGTGCTCCTGACCGGCCATCACGACGGTTCCCGGCCATTGACCGCCGCTCCCGTCGTCCGGCCGCCGCTCCTCCGCATGAGCGCCCGCTTTCGGGGGCAGGCGCTCACACCTCACCTACGACCAGGGGAGTGTGACGAGATGACGGCGCACACCGCGCGGACCGGCCGTACGGACGGTGCGGGAGCCGGGAGGATCGAGAGCGGCCCGCAGAGCGCCGCCGACGACGGCGAGCTGCCGTGGATCGAGAACGCGGGCAGGCTCGCCCCGTTGGACGCACGGGAACTGTCCCGGCTGTTCTTCGACCGCCTGCGGGCCCTGGAGGAGGGCACCCCGGCCCATCAGTACGCGCGCAACACCCTCATCGAGATGAACCTCTCCCTCGTCCGGTTCGCCGCGGGGCGGTTCCGGAGCCGGGGCGGCGGCGATATGGAGGACGTCGTCCAGGTCGGCACGATCGGGCTCATCAAGGCCATCGACCGTTTCGACCTCTCCCGGGAGGTCGAGTTCACCTCCTTCGCGGTCCCCTACATCACCGGGGAGATCAAGCGCTTCTTCCGCGACACCGGCTGGGCCGTCCATGTGCCGCGCCGGCTCCAGGAGCTGCGGGCCGACATCGCCAGGGCCACGGAGTCGCTGGCCGCGGAGCTCGACCGCGACCCCACCGTCCGGGAGCTCGCCGAACGGCTGGGGCTGGGCGAGGACGAGGTCGGCGAGGGTCTCGTGGCGGCCAACGGGTACACGGCGGGTTCGCTGGACATGCCGGCCGAACCGGTGGGCACGCGTCGGCACCGCGGTCCGGGGCGCACCTTCGCCGATGTCCTGGGCGGCCCCGATCCCGCCATCGAGACGGTGGAGAACCTGCACGCGCTCGCGCCGCTGCTGGGCGGTCTCGACGACCGCGAGCGCCGCATCGTCGACATGCGTTTCGGCCGGGAGATGACGCAGTCCCAGATCGGGGCGGAGCTCGGCGTCTCGCAGATGCACGTGTCACGGCTGATCAGGCGGATCCTGCGGAAGCTGCGCAGCGGGATGTGCGTGGAGGTGTGATCCTGCGACGCGAGAGGACCGCCGGCCGCGGCCCGCGCGCCTACGGGACCGTACCCGGCGTCCTCCCCCGTGCCCTCCTCGCGCCGGCGGCTTCCGCGCTCTTCGCGCCGGAGTCCTACGCCGGGCCGTCGGTGCCGTTCTTCCGGGTCCGCCCCCCGTAGTACGTGGCGATCATGTCCTCGCCGCCGTGCCCGGCCGCCTCGGCACGCCCGAAGCGGTCGGCCGATGCGGCGAGCAGATCCAGCCGTACCCCCGAACTCCCCGCCGCGTCCAGGATCAGCCGGGCGTCCTTCAGCGCGGTGGTCAGGGCGAAGCTGGGGGTGAGGTCGCCGGAGAGCACGGCCGCGGACTTGTCCTGGAGGTAGACGGAGTCCAGCGGGCCGCCCTTGACGGTGTCGAGGAAGGTCCGCGGATCGACCCCGAGGCCCTCCGCCAGTTCGAGGCATTCCGCGATGTTGTCGACCATCGTGATGACCCAGGCGTTGAGCACGAGCTTCAGGCGCGAGGCCGCACCGGGCTCCTCGTCGATCCAGACCGTGCGCCGCCCGATCGCGTCGAGCACGGGTTCCACCGTCGGCCGGACGGTGGACGGACCGGAGACGAGGACCGTCAACGCGCCTCGCTCGGCGGGCTCCCTGGTGCCGGAGACCGGTGCGTCGAGGTGGACGAGTCCCAGGTCCTCCGCGACGCGGGAGAGCTCGACGACGGCGTCCGGTCCCACGGTCGAGCTCTGGAGCAGCACCTGGCCGGGGCGCAGCCCCGGCGCGGCGGCGGCGAGTGTCGCGGCGACCGAGGGGCCGTCGACCAGCATGGTGAGCACGACGTCCGCGCCGCGCACGGCGTCCGCCGCCGTTTCCGCGACCGTGGCGCCGTCGGCGGCGAGCGGAGCCGTCCTGGCCCGGGTGCGGTTCCAGGCATGGACGTCGAGACCTGCCCGGAGCAGGCTCCGGGCCATGGCGGCGCCCATGATCCCGGTGCC
Organism: Streptomyces sp. NPDC002476; assembly: GCF_042889785.1. Classification (NCBI taxonomy): domain Bacteria; kingdom Bacillati; phylum Actinomycetota; class Actinomycetes; order Kitasatosporales; family Streptomycetaceae; genus Streptomyces; species Streptomyces sp. NPDC002476. Next base: position 107,172 of record NZ_JBIARH010000021.1, read on the forward strand.
CAGGACGGCGACGCGGAGCGTGGGGCGGGCCGCCCGGCGGCATCGGCCCCGGGGCCGGTGGCGCCGGGGTCAGCGGGGGTGTTCGGGGGCATGAGGAGGGCACTCCCTTTCATCTGCCGGGCTCGGAGCGGGTTCGTCTGCCGCGCTCCGGTCGGCCCGCAGCACGGTGGACTCCCAGGATTGCCGGAGCGCGCCTTCACGGACGGCCACGTGCACGGCCCTGGCGAGTCGCGCGCCCCAACGGGAACGCGGTCCCGCGAAGGGTTCGCCCGGGGTGCTTCCCGGGCAGGGCGCGGCGACGCAGACGGCGTCGGTGGGGGTGCCCGAGCAGTCGAGTCCCGCGTCCAGGAGCGCCTGCACCTTGGCCTCGGTGGCCGTGGCGACCGCGTTGACGAGTGCCGCGTCGGAGAGCGCCACCGGCAGGGTGACCACGATGTTGACCGTGCCCGGCCGCGGCGGTCGCCCGGTGTCCCCGTCGACGGCACCGGTCTCCCGGGCGGGAACTGCGGCCCAGCCGCGCACGCCGAGGCCGCAGGTGGCGGTGGCCGTCACCCCCTCGTCGGTGGCGAGGGCGTACGCGGTGACGTCGGCCGCCGTCATCAGGCCCGCGCCGGGCCCGGTGAGGCGCTCCGCTGCGGCGATCTCGGCGAGGTGGCGGTCCGGGTCCATGCGCGGGTAGCCACCGGCGACCTGGGCGTTGAGTATCCACGCGCGCGGGCCGATGCCTCCGCCGAGCACGGCGCTGCTGCACACCCGCCACCCCGGCCCCAGCCGCCACACAAGGTGGTGGAGGTCCAGACCGTCCTCGCGTCGGGCGAGCAGCTCACCGCGCTGCTGGGGCAGCCGGATGCGTACGGAACTGATGGGACACCCCCGGGTGGTACGGCAGGACGAGGCCGGCGGACGGCCGGACGATCATACGGGCCGGGCCCGTGGCACCCCCGGGCCCGGCCCGTGCCGCCCCGCCCGGACCGCCGCGGCGCGCCGGTGCGCCCCGTCGTGGGACCCGCCGGATGCCGCCCTCACCCGATTGGCCTAACGAAGGTGCGGCCCGCCCACCGCCGTGCCAGGCCGCAACCGCCGCCGCCGCACGCGTGCGGCGGCCGGCCTCCGGAGGCGGGGCGGTTGCAGCGTCCATCCGGGTGAGGCGCGATGGGAATCGGACGCGCCTCCCCTGATGGACCCAGCCACAGGACGCGCCCGGGTGAGGAGGAATCGGTCATGGGAGCCGCTGACGGATTCACGGATTCCGGAGAACTCGACGGTCTGACGGTGTACGACACCGCGGGCGAGAAGGTCGGCAGTGTGGGACGGGTGTATGTCGACGACAGCACAGGCCGCCCGGACTGGATCACGGTGAAGACCGGCCTGTTCGGCATGAAGGAGAGTTTCGTACCCCTTGCCGGAGCCCGCCGCGTGGGCTCCGACCTGCACATTTCACATCCGAAGGACCGCGTCAAGGAGGCCCCTCGGGTGGACGCGGACGCGCATCTGTCCGTGGCGGAGGAGGAGGAGCTCTACCGTCACTACGGCCTCGCCAGGAACATCACGGGCAGGCTCGGCGGCCCGGCCGGCACCGGAACCACGACCGGGGCCATGGGCGCGGCCGGAACCGGGCGCGGGACATCGGCCACGACCGGCTCCTCCGCCCCGGGCACGGACACCTCCCGCACCACGCCGCGCACGTCCGGCATGGCCGGAGCCGGTTCGGGCACGGGCAGGCACCGTGACACCACAGCGGCCGGCCGGCCGCTGGCCGGCGCCGGAGCGGGCACCGAGCGGTCCGCCGAACTCCGCGGCAAGGAGGAGTTGATCCGCTCCGAGGAGCAGTTGCGCGTCAGCACCGAGGAGTACGAGAGCGGCAGGGCCCACCTGCACAAGTACGTCGTCACGGAGAACGTCACCAGGACGGTGCCGCTGACGCACGAAGAGGTACGGGTGGTCCGCGAGCCGCTGCAGCCCGGCGAGAGGACGACGGGACCCACGAACATCCGCGAGCAGGACGTCGAGGTCACCCTGCACGCCGAGCGCGCCACCACACGCAAGGAGACCGTGCCCGTCGAGCGGGTGCGCCTGGAGACCGAGCGGGTGACCGAGCAGAAGGAGATCTCCGCCGAACTCCGCAAGGAACAGATCGACTACACGGACGGCAAGAACATCGGTCGCGAGAGCCCCGGCAGTGAGCCCGGCCGGGGACGCCACCGCTGAGAGCCTGTCGGGTGGCCTTCGGCCGGAAAGCGGACGCGGCACGGTGCGTGCGGTTCCAAGGCGCCGGGATGTCCTCGGACGGGGTCTCCCCCGCTCGAACGGAGTTGAGAGCTCGGGGAAGGAGCCAGCAGGGCATCCCGGCGACGCCGGAGGGGGGTCCCCTGGCCCTCAATGCCTTGGGGGAGCGTGTGCCAGGGCGTGGCCGCCCGGTCGGAGGTCACCCGACAGGCTCTGAGCCGGTCCGGCGCACTCCCGGCCGCCGTGCCGGGAGCCGGAGAGCGGGCAGTGCGGACCCGGGCGTGTCACGGGTCCGCCCTTTCCGCGTCCGCGGGCTCACGCCCCGCGGGACCGGGGCGTGAGGTGTCCGGCACGGGCGGATCGCGCCGGTGCCGGGCACCGGGATGGTGGCCGGCCGGGTCGTGACCGGGTCCGGCACGACCCGGCCGGTGTGCGCCGCCGTACGGTCGGCCACGCGAGGTGCCGGCCGCGGTCTACGGCCGCTGGAGGGCGAGCACCGCGTTGTGCCCGCCGAAACCGAAGGAGTGGCTCACGGCCCGCCGGACGGGCTGCCGCAACGGCTGCCCGACGACGCAGTTGATGTCGAACTCGGGCGCCGGGGCGTCCAGGTTGGCGATCGGGGGCACGACGCCGCGCTGGAGCGTCAGGACGGTCAGCCCCGCCTCGATCGCCCCGGCCGCCCCCATGCAGTGGCCGAGTACCCCCTTCGGCGCGGTGACCGGTGGCCGGTGCGGGTAGACCCGGCCGATGAGGGCGGCCTCGGTGGCGTCGTTGCTCGGTGTCGCCGTGCCGTGCGCGTTGACGTGGTCGACGTCGTCGGGCGCCCAGCCCGCGTCCCGCAGCGCGGCCTCGACGGCGGCCTGGGCCACCGCGCCGGACGGATGCGGGCTGGTGGGGTGGTGGGCGTCGGTGGTGGCGCCGGTACCGGCGAGCAGGGCCCTCGGCGCGGCGCCCCGGGCCGCCGCGTCGTCCGCGCGTTCCAGCACCATGACGGCGGCGCCCTCACCCATGACCAGTCCCGCCCGGTCGGCCGCGAAGGGACGGCACAGCCGGGCCGGGTCGCCGACCGCCCGGGCCGCGGCACCGGACCGGGCGAATCCGGTCATGGCGACCGGGTAGACGATCGACTCGGTCGCGCCGGCGATCGCAACGTCGCACTGCCCGGTGGCCAGCAGGTCACGGGCGACGGACAGGGCGGTGGCGCCGGACGAGCAGGCGGTGCACGGTGCCAGGCTGGGACCGGTGGCCCGGAACTGGATCGCGATCTCGGCCGCGGGCATGTTCGGGATGGTGAGCAGGATCCCCGAGGGCGACGTGGCGTCGGGCCCGTGCCGGTCGAGCACCACGGCCTGTTCGGTCAGTGCCGCGGAACCCCCGCTGCTGGTGCCGACGACGACCGCCACCCGGTCGCCCTCCCACCGCTGCGGGTCCAGTCCGGAGTCGGCGACGGCCTCCCGGGCCGCGACGACGGCGAGCTTGACGTACTTTCCCATCCGGAAGGACGTACGGCCGCCGATCGCGGCGTCGAGGTCGATCCCGTCGACCGTGCAGGCGAAGTCGATCGCGCAGCCGTCGAGTTCCGGGACGGTGCGCACCGGCGAGACCCCGGCGCACACGCCCTTCCAGGTGGATTCCGTGTCGTTGCCGACCGGGGTGATCATTCCCAGGCCCGTGACGGCGATGTCCGGCTTGTTCATCGGGCGTTGCTCAGGTGTGCCTCGGGGCGGGCCGTCGTCACGCAGCCGCGCGGCGGGTCGATGAAGCGCGAGATCTCGGCCAGCGTGGCGTCCTTGGGGATCCTGTCCAGGTCCGTTTCGCCCCCCGTCGTCTCCCTGAGCAGGACGGCGAACTCGGCGACGGCGAGGGAGTCCATCTCCAGGCTGTCCATCGTGGAATCCGGGTGGATCTCGGAGGGCGGCACCTTGAAGGTATGGGTCAGGACCTCGGTGATCCGCGGATGAATCGTACTCATGAGCTTCCTCTCCGTCATTCGGTACGACTGTCGGCGCAGTGGGACGACATCGTCCCGACGCCGGATCAACTGAGTGACGTCGATCCAGTTACGCCTTATGGCGAACCGATTCGGCACGGCCGGTCGGCGGCGACGCGTGCCAGCGGACCAGAACGGCCGGCGTCCCCCAGAAGAGCAGCAGCACGACACGGACCACGAGGACACCGGCCGCCTCCCTGACCCGATGGCCGTGGCCGGTGGTCCCCGTGTCGTTCACCGCTCCCGCCGCTCGTCCGCGACCGCGGCCGGGCCCCCTCCTCCGTTCCGGTGCCAGGCGGCCTCCGGGTCGTCGTAGGCGTCGATGTAGCCGTCCCCGGCGATGGGCCAGTCCGCGAGGAGTTCGGCAGGCAGGGCGAAGGCGTCGGCGAGTTCGGGGAGCCGGTCGACGAGGGCGGCGATCAACCGGTCCGCCGCGTCCGGCAGTTCGTCGACCTGATGGGGAGTCATGTAACCGGCGGCCAGCAGGTCGCCACTGCCGAGAGCGATCCGGTCCAGCGCGAACAGCCTTTGCAGCCAAATGAGTTGCTCACGGGCGCGGCCCTGCGGCAGCCGCTCCGCCGCGTCCGTGAACGCTTCGGCCGCCTGCCGGTGGGCGTGGGCCTCGACGCCTCGCAGCGCGGGACCGGAGGCGGCGTTCCACCGCGTCAGCGGATCGCCGTGCGGAGCGCTTCCCATGCGCCGCCCGGCGCGGTCGAACCAGATCCGCTCCAGGGCCGCCAGCAGCCCGACGAGGAACCGCGGGTCGGAGAGTTCGCCCGGTTCGCCGCCGGAAGGGGCCTCGTGCCCGGCCGGTTCGGCGGCCAGGAGCATCTCCGCGGCCGCCTTGGCGTGGATCGCCAGATTGTCGCCCTCCGCGGTGATGGCGCCCTCCACCCCCGTGAGCAGCGCGCTCATGCCGTTGTTCTCCAGGAGCGCCTGCGCGCCGCAGCGTTCGCGGCATTCCACGATCACCGACCTGGCCTGCCAGGTGATCCACCCCTTGGCCACGGCGACCAGCCGCTCCGCGTCCTCCCGGCAGGTCTCCGCCGCGTCCTTGCGTGCCGCCTCCCAGTGGTCCAGGGCCCTGCGATGCAGCAGACTCATCGCGTAGACGGTGGCCATGGCGCGGACGAGCGGCCCGTGGTGGCTGCGGTGGGCCATCACCGGCACCTGTCCCGTGCCGCGCGGCCCGGAGACGTGGCGGTGGCCGCCGTAGCGGACGGCGACGGCGAGCGTGGCCCGCGCGGAGCCGACCGCGCAGGCGCTCATCGAGATCTTTCCGGCGGTCACCCTCCCGATCGACGCGAGGAAGCGCCGCCTGCGGTTGCCGATCGCGCTGCTGAACACACCGTCGTCGCCGATCCGCCCATGGTCCCCGGCGAGCAGCGCGTCACGCCCCACGAGGACCCGGTCGAAGGAGGTCAGGCAGTGGTCCACCGGGCTCCCCATGCGCGCGGGCAGCCTGCGCACCCGCACACCGGGCAGGGGGCGTTCGGCGTCGGTGAGCGGTACGAGGAAGAGGAAGACCCCGTGATCGGCGCCGTCGACGAGCAGCCGGGCGGCCACGAGCCCCGCCTTGGGGCCGCCCGCCGGACTGGTGTTGGGCATGAACTTCTGCGCCCCGGCGTGCGGGGTGTGCAGCACGAACGCGTCGCGGGCGCGGTCGTAGCGGGCGACGGTCTCGATGGCCGCCGCGTCGTTGCCGTGCGCCACCTCCGTGCACAGGAAGGTGCCGGTGCTGCGCAGCCGGAGGAAGTCCGACAGATCGCGGCGGCCGGGGCCGTCGTGGTCGAGGAGACTGCCGAGGAAGAGGTTGTAGTGGATGGCGGCCACGGTCGTGAGCGCCGGGTCGACCGGGCCGAGCCATTCGTGCAGGGCCGCGAGGGCGCGCGGGTCGGTGGCGAGCCGCGCGCCGCCGTCGGGGCCGGTGGCAAGGCCGTCGTCGCCGTCGCCGTCGAGGCCGTGGACGAGGCCGTCGTTGAGCGCGCGCAAGCGGTCGTACGCGAGGCGCAGACGCTGCTCGGTGGTGGGGCGGTCCGGTCGCCGGAACGGTTCTGTGGCGATCAGCCGCCGCCAGAAACCGTGTTCGCGGTGGTGGTCCTCGCCGAGGAGCACCGCGGTGAGGAGTTCCGTGGACCGTTCGGTGAACGGGCCGTCGATCGTTGCGGTCATGAGACATCAACGATTCAGTCAACGGCTAGGACACCGGGGCCGGTACGCCGTCGCGCCCCGCGCCGGAATGCCCTCGCCGGGGCAGCGGACGGTCCTCGTCGGCGCGCCGGAAGGCGAGCACGACGTTGTGCCCGCCGAAGCCGAAGGAATGGCTGAGCGCGCGCTCGACGTCCTGCGCCCGGGGCTCCTTGACCACGCAGTCGAGGTCGGAGCCGTCGGGCAGCGAGTCCAGGTTGGCGACCGGGGGCACCAGGCCGTGCTCCAGGGTCAGTACGGTGGCCACCGCCTCGATCGCGCCTCCCGCCGCGAGGGTGTGTCCGAGCACGCCCTTCGGCGCGGTCACGGACGGCCGGTGCGGGAACATGCCGGAGATCAGGCCGCCCTCCATCGCGTCGTTGAGACGGGTGGACGTGCCGTGGGCGTTGATGTGGTCGACCTCGTGGGCGGCCCACCCGGCCTCGCGCAGCGCCGCCTCCACCGCCCGGCGCGCACCGGACCCGTCCGGGGAGGGGGCCGTGGGGTGGTGCGCGTCGGTGCCGGATCCCGTGCCGGCCAGCAGGGCGCGCGGATGCCGGCCGCGGGCGTACGCGTCGCACGTGCGCTCCAGCACCAGTACGGCGGCCCCCTCACCGATCACGAATCCGTCCCGGTCGGCGGCGAACGGGCGCGACGCCGCCGCCGGGTCGGCGGTCCGCAGCGAGAGCGCGCCCATGCCCGCGAAGGCGCTCACCACCAGCGGGGTCAGCACCGACTCCGCGCCGCCCGCCACCACCACGTCGCACCGACCGCTCGTCAGCAGGTCGCGGGCCAGGGAGATCGCGGTCGCCCCGGACGCGCACGCCGTGGCAGGGGCGAGGCTGGGGCCGTGCGCCCGCAGCGCGATGGCGACCTCCCCCGCGGCGGCGTTGGGCATCATCATCGGGACGAGGAGCGGCGACACCGCCTCCGGTCCGTCGTGCTCCAGCCTGCGCGCGTTGTCGGTGAGCACGGCCACCCCGCCCACGCCGACCCCGAGCACCACTCCCACCCGGCCGCCGTCCCACCGCCGCGGTGACAGCCCGGCGTCGGCGACCGCCGTGCGGGCGGCGACCAGCGCCATCTTCACGAACCGCGCCATCCGCCACACCGAACGCCCGCCGACGGCCTCGTCCAGGTCGATCCCGTCCACCGGACAGGCGAAGTCGACCGGCAGCCCGGCCAGTTGTTCACAGCGCCGGGCCAGCGACACCCCGGCGCACAGCCCCTCCCAGAGGGTCCGTTCGTCCGCTCCCGCGGGAGTCACCATCCCCACGCCGGTCACCGCGACACCCGTGTCGGCCCGCCCCATGTTCCGCCCCCTCCTCGTAATCGATCACGCCTACCGGTTGTCGAACGGCCGTAGCCCCGAGGAGGATGCGCTCAATGACCCGAACGGGTCACGGTTCGGCCGTCCGGGCCATGCGCGGGTGACGCGTTCACCCGTCCGCCGCGCCGCGACCGGTCGCGGGCGAGCGCCGCCCGCAGTTCGGCCGCGTCCGGCGGGTTGGCCCCGGCCCGTGCCACGGTGACGGCGGCGCAGGCGGCGGCGTGGCGCAGGACGTCGGCGACAGTGGACCGGTCCGCCGTGCGCAGCCGCTCCCGGCCGTCCGGGCCGAGCAGCCCGTGCGCGGCGAGGGCGTGCAGGGTGCCGGACATGAAGGCGTCGCCCGCCCCCACGGTGTCGACGACCTCGGTGGCGAACGCGTCGGCCGTGACCCGCCCGCCGGGCAGGACGGCCAGGGCACCGTCGCCGCCGCGGGTGACGAGGACGGCCGCCGGACCCCGGCCCAGCCACCGCCGCGCGACCGTCTCCGGCTCCTCGCCCGGGTACAGCCACTCCAGGTCCTCGTCGCTGGCCCTGACCACGTCGCTCAGCGCGACGCAGTGCTCGACCCTGCGGACGGCGGCGTCGTGGTCGCCCATCAGCGCGGGCCGCACGTTGGGGTCGTAGCTGACGGTCGCGGAGGGGCGCAGCGACTCGACGGCGGCGAGGACGGTGGCCGCGCCGGGGTCGGTCACGGCGGCGATCGAACCGGTGTGGACGTGGTGGGGCGTCCGGTCCGGCGCGACCGGGGCGAGCGTCCAGGCGATCTCGAAGGCGTACGCGGCCCGGCCCTCGCGGTCCAGGGTCACGACGGCCGACGGGGTGGGGGCCGCGCTGCCGTCCGTGCGCACCTCGACCCCGGCCTCGGCCAGACGACTCCTGATCAGGCGTCCGTGGTCGTCCGGGCCCAGTTGTGTGAGCAGGGTGACGGCGTGCCCGAGCCGGGCCAGGCCGTGGGCCACGTTGGCGGGGCTGCCGCCCGGGTGGACGTGGACGTTCCCGCCCGGCAGCCGGACGATGTCGGCGACGCATTCGCCGATGACGAGCAGGTCGAGGGGGTCGGGCATGGGGCGGGCTCCTGGCGTGCGGGGCCGCGGCGCCCCGGCGGACGGCGCGGCGGGCAGTCGCGGTGGGCCCCATCCTGCCCCGGCCGCGGTCACCGGCCGGTGGTGCCCTCCACCGCGTCCGCCACAAGGTCCAGGAAGCGCGCGTGGGCCCGCGGGCCGCAGACCGGCTCCGGGTTCCACGGGACCACCCGGGCGGCCCGTTCGATCGCCGCCCACTCCTCGTTCGTCCGCAGGTCGTCGAACGGCGTGGCGTTGACCCGGATGTCGGCGAGGACGATGTCGGGGCGCAACGCCGCCGCTTCGGCCCAGCCGACCGTCGACCAGCTCGCGCCCGGCCCGTCGGCCGGTTCCACCAGGTGCACGCCGAGTTCGGCGAGCACGCGCAGTTCCGGCCACATGCGGGGGCGTGCCAGATGCGTCTGCTCCTGTCCGGCCGGGGAGAGCGCGACGACACGGGACCTCCCCGCCCCGGCGCAGAGCGTGCGCAGCCGGTCCCGGGCGGTCTCCAGGTCCCGCGTCCCCGTGGTGGGCGCCTCGGCCCCGAGCGACCGGGCGAGTGCCGCGAACCGTTCGGTGACCTGCGCGAAGGAGCGCGCCCGTCCCACGTCGAGGACGACGACCGGAACGTGCTCCTCCAGGTGCTTTGCGGTCTCCGGGGCAAGGGCGTAGACCTGTCCGCCGCCGTAGCTGACGGCCACGACGAGGTCCGGCTCACCGCCGAGCAGGGTGTCCGCGTCCAGGGAACTGCCCGCCCCGACCTAGGGCGTGTTTCGAAAGTAGCGTCGTCCGCCCGAAGGGCGGGGCCCGCGGCGTCTGGTGCGGTGCATCGCAAGGCAGAGGGTCGTCCACGTACTGGGCCGTGGCGAGGCGCCGTGCCAGGCGTCGCAGGCCAGACGGGACTTTCGAAACACGCCCTGGGCGACCGTGTCCACCGGGAGCGATCCGGTCTTCGCCCCGTCCGGCACGGCGGGGTCGTCGTGGTCGGAGCCGAACATCGCGGCCGGGCGTGTCCCGTGGTCCCACAGGGTCGCTCCGGCCTGCACATAGGCGAGCACCCGTGCCGGGCGCCGCGCCGCGGTCGCCACCTGTCCACGGTCGTCGGTGAACTCCCACACGGTCCGCTCCCTCACCTCGCACGCCCTGCGGCACCGGTCGCCGGGGCGTCTTCGCCCATGCGTCCACGGGCTCGTACACCGGTACCTGCCCAGCAAATGAGTGCGACATCCCCTGCCGACGGCCGGTTCGGCATGGTTGGCGCGAAGTCGCCACCTTCCGAACAGATATGACATGCCGTCAGTCATCCGCGTCCCGGTCACCGGGGGCGGCGCTCTCCCCGGTCCCTGCCGTCGGGTCCACACCGAGTCCGGTCAGGAACGCCGCGGCCGCGGGGGCGGGGCGAAAGCGGCTCCAGACGAGCCGTTCCGTGCGGGCGGGCGCCTCGCGGACGCGCAGCACGTGCACGCCGGTCAGCTGCTCGGCGAAGGCGGCCGGCTGCAGGGCGACGCCGAGCCCGCTGCGGACCAGCCGGACGATGAAGTCGGTGCCGCCGACCTCGAACGCCACCTCCCGGGTGAGGCCCATCGCCGCGAAGGCCTCGTCCGACTGCGCCCGGGCGGCGGTACCGGCGGGGTGGTCGACGAACGTCTCGCGCGCCAGCCGCTCCAGACCCACCTCGGTCTCCCGCGCCAGGGGGTGGGCCGGGGCCACGACGGCGACCAGCTCGCCGGTGGCGAGTTCCCGGTCGTTCACGCCCGCGGGCCGGTAGCTCGGCAGCACCCCCAGGAACGCCACGTCGAGCGCGCCGTCCCGCACCTCCTGGACCAGGTCCTTGCTGGCCCCCTCGCGCAGGACGACGCGCACCTTCGGATGGCGGAGGCGGAACGCCCGCAGCACGGCCGGCAGGTCGACCGAGCCGATGGTGGGGATGGCACCGACCGCGAGACGGCCGCGGACCTCCCCCACCGCGGCGGCGACCTCGCTGCGGGCCCGTTCCGCCGCTTCCAGCGCCTGTCCGGCGTGTGTCAGGAACGCCTCGCCCGCCGGGGTGAGCCGCACCCGGCGGCTGGTGCGGTCGAAGAGCCGGGCACCGAGTTCCTTCTCCAGGCGGGCGATCTGGTGGCTGAGCGCGGACTGGACGACCAGGCACTGTTTGGCGGCGCGGGTGAAGCTCCCCAGTTCCGCCACCGCGAGGACGTACCGCATCTGCTGAAGTTCCATCCACCCATCGTGAATCACGATCGATGAAATGAAAAACATGTGTTGGACTCATGGATGGGGAACCCCCGAGGCTGGGCGCATGGCTCATTCCACAGCGCGGACCCGAAACCGGGCCGTCCCCCGCCCGCTCCCCGGCCCTCCCGGTCTCCCCGCCCTCGCCCGCGGCTCGGTGCCGCTGATGGCCCTCGCCGCCGGGCTCTCCGCCTCCGGGAACTACTTCGCGCAGCCGCTGCTCGACGTCATCCAGCGGGATCTGCACATCGGCGCCACCGCCGCGGGCCTGATCGTGACGGCGGCCCAGGCCGGGTACGCGCTGGGCCTGATCCTGCTCGTGCCGCTCGGGGACGTGGTGGAACGCCGGCGGCTCGCCGTGTCCCTGTTCGCGCTCACCTCCCTGTTCCTGCTGCTGACGGCCGCCGCCCCGGGCGGCCCGCTGCTGATCGCCGGGACGCTGCTCGTCGCGCTCACCTCCGTGGGGGCACAGGTCGTGGTTCCCTTCGCGGCGACCCTCGCGGCTCCGGCGGAACGCGGCAGGGTCGTCGGTGTCGTCATGTCCGGGGTGCTGCTGGGCGGACTGTTCGGCCGACTGGCCTCCGGAGCCCTGTCCGAGCTGGGCGGCTGGCGCACCGCGTACTGGGTGAACGCCCTGCTCATGGCCGTGATGGCGGTGCTGCTGCAGCTGCGCCTGCCCCGGCTGCCGCGCTCGCGCGAGGCGCGCTCGATGTCGTACACCGGTCTGCTGCGGTCCACCCTGGCGCTGCTGCGGCAGGAGCCGCTGCTGCGCTGGAGGGCGGCCATCGGCGCGTTCTCGATGGCCTCGTACAGCGTGCAGCTGACGGCGCTGACGTTCCTGCTGACCCGGTCGCCGTTCGACTGGAACGCGGCCGCCATCGGGCTGTTCGGACTGCTGGGGGTGATCGGGGTCCTGGGCATGAACGTCGCCGCCCGGCTGGGCGACCGCGGCCGGGTGCAGGTGGTGTCGGGGACGGCGGGCGCCCTGCTCACCCTCTCGTGGCTGCCCCTGCTGGCCGGGGAGTCGTCCCTGCCGTGGCTGGCGGTCGGGGTGATCTCGCTCAACATCGCCCAGCAGGCGGGGCTCAACAGCTGCCAGAACGTGATCTACGCGCTCCGTCCGGAGGCCCGCAACCGGATCAACGCCGGGTTCATGACGCTGTTCTTCCTGGGCGGCGCGCTCGGCTCCGCACTCGCCTCGCTGGTCTGGTCGCGGGCGGGCTGGGGCGGTGTCTGCCTGCTGGGAGGACTGCTGGCCGCGACGAGCCTGGTGCTGTGGGTGCTGGAGCGGATCAGGACGGGCGGTTCCGCGCGTCCCGTCCCCGGCGCCGTCACTCGTTGACGGTGGTCAGCAGCACCACGGCGTCCTCCAGCGCCGCCAGCCCGTGCCGCTCCCTCGGAACGGGCTGAAGCCCTCCGGCTCCCACCTCCACGTCCCCCGAGGCCGCGGTCAGACGCACCCGGCCGCGGAGCACCAGGAGGGAGGCCGCCGCGGGCGCGTTGTGCTCGTCCAGGGCGGTGCCGGCGGTGAGGGCGATGACCGTCTGGCGCAGGGGCTCCTGATGCAGCAGTCGGTGGGCGCTGCGGCCGTGCGCGGAAGCGCGGGCCGCGGCCAGGTGCTCGTCGGCGAGGGCAGTCAGGTCGTCCATGTGCCCACTGTGCCGCAGGTCCCGGGCCCGCGCGATCCTGCGGGTCCCCGCCCGCCCCTCGTGCACGCGGTGCCGCGTCCCGCCGTGCCGTTGCGGCGGGGTGCCCACGGCCCGGCGGGTACGACCCGGGAAGATGGCTCGGGAAGATGGCTCGGGGGAAGACCGCGACGACCGACCGATACGGAGGACTGACGGATGCCGCACGAACGAGCGGGACAGCCGGCCCGGCCGGAGGATCTCATCGATGTGGCACGGCTGGTGACGGCGTACTACACGCTGCACCCGGATCCGGCCGTGCCGGACCAGCGGGTGGCGTTCGGCACCTCCGGACACCGGGGGTCGTCCCTGGCCACCGCGTTCAACGAGGACCACATCGCCGCCACCAGCCAGGCCATCGTCGAGTACCGGGCCCGTCGGGGCACGGACGGGCCGCTCTTCCTCGGCACGGACACCCACGCCCTGTCGGAACCGGCCCGGATCACCGCCGTCGAGGTGTTCGCCGCCAACGACGTGACCGTGCTCGTCGACCCGGCCGACGGCTGGACCCCGACCCCGGCGGTGTCGCACGCCGTCCTCGCCCACAACCGGGGCCGGGCCTCGCACCTCGCCGACGGCGTGGTGGTCACCCCGTCCCACAACCCGCCCGGCGACGGCGGCTTCAAGTACAACCCGCCGAGCGGCGGACCGGCCGGTTCCGAGGCCACCGGCTGGATCCAGGAGCGGGCCAACGAGATCATCGCGGCGGGCATGAAGGACGTGCGCCGGCTGCCGTACGCCCGCGCGCGTGCGGCGTCGACCACCGGGACCTACGACTTCCTCGGCGCCTACGTCGGCGACCTTCCGTCCGTGCTCGACCTGGACGCGATCCGCGCCGCCGGGGTGCGCATCGGCGTCGACCCGCTGGGCGGCGCCTCGGTCGCGTACTGGGGCCGCATCGCCGAGGAGCACCGGCTCGACCTGACCGTGGTCAACCCGCTGACCGACCCCACCTGGCGGTTCATGACGCTGGACTGGGACGGGAAGATCCGGATGGACTGCTCGTCGCCCTTCGCGATGGCCTCGCTGATCGCCCAGCGCGACCGCTACCGGATCGCCACCGGGAACGACGCCGACGCCGACCGGCACGGCATCGTCACCCCCGACGGCGGGCTGATGAACCCCAACCACTACCTGGCCGTCGCCATCGACTACCTGTTCACGCACCGCGAGGACTGGCCGGCCGCCGCGGGCATCGGGAAGACACTGGTCTCGTCGGGGATGATCGACCGGGTCGCCACCGGGCTCCGACGGCGGCTGGTCGAGGTGCCGGTCGGCTTCAAGTGGTTCGTCGACGGGCTGGCCGACGGATCGCTCGGGTTCGGCGGCGAGGAGTCGGCGGGGGCCTCCTTCCTGCGCCGCGACGGCTCGGTGTGGACGACGGACAAGGACGGCATCCTGCTGGCGCTGCTCGCCTCGGAGATCCTCGCGGTGACGGGGAGGTCTCCGTCGGAGCACTACGCGGCGCTGACCTCCCGGTTCGGTGAGCCGGCGTACGCGCGGACGGACGCCCCGGCCACCCGCGAGCAGAAGGCCGTACTCGCCCGGCTCTCCCCCGGGCAGGTCTGCACCGGCGCCCTGGCCGGCGAGCCGGTGACGGCCGTGCTCACCGAGGCGCCCGGAAACGGCGCGCCGGTCGGCGGCATCAAGGTGACCACCGAGAACGCCTGGTTCGCCGCACGTCCCTCGGGCACCGAGGACGTCTACAAGATCTACGCAGAGTCGTTCCTGGGCCCCGACCACCTGGGCCGGGTGCAGGAGGAGGCCCGGGCCGTGGTCTCCGCGGCCCTGGACGCCTGAGCCCCCGCCCCCGGCCGGGCCCGGCCGGGGGCGGGGCACGCCCGCGGCGGTTCACCCGTACACCGCCCGCCGGTGGCGAGGCGCGCGAAGCGGACCGACGCTGGTCACCAGCCTCCGGTCCGCGCGGGGGCGGAGCCTCGTGGGGGTGAACCCGTGTCGGATGCCGGTGCACCGGACCCAGCGTCGGCACGGCCGGATGCCATGGGAGCGGCGCTCCTGCGCACCCTGTTCGCCCAGTCGGCGGTGGGGCTGCACGTGCTGGACACCCGGCTGCGCCTGGTGCGGGCGGCCAGTCTGTCGGGGGCCGGGGCCGCCGAGCACCTGATGGGGCGTCACTTCACGGACGTGTACCGGTGCGAGCGGCCGGACAGGGAGGAGCGGCTGCTGCGCGAGGTGCTGGACACCGGCGCCTCCGTGTACGACCACGTCATCCGGGGCAGGCTCGCCGGCACCCCCGGCCCGGACCGCAGCCTCATGGTGTCGGTCCACCGGGTGGAGGAGGCGGACGGCCGTGCCCTCGGGCTGCTGGCCACCGTCGTCGACGTCGACGAGCGGGAGAAGGAACGCGTCCGGGCGGCGTGCCTGGCGGCCGTGCGGACGAAGGTCGGTACGTCGCTCGATATCGCGACGACCTGCGAGGCGCTCGCGGAGGCCGTCGTTCCGGCGTTCGCCGACCTCGCGGTGGTGGAGGTGGTGGACGATGTGGTGCGCGGCTCGGATCCGCCGCCAGGCCCCCTGGGGGCCGCGGTCCCGCTGCGCCGCGCGGCCGTGCGCGGCCCGGACGCGGAGGGCCGCCTGGACGGCCTCGTCGCGGAGATGCGCCGGCTGCCCGCCCGTACGCCGCACTCCCTGGCGGCGTCGGACCTGCGGGCCCGCCTCGTAGCGATCGACGACCGGACGCCATGGCTCGACGCCGCCCCGGACACCGCCCGGCTGGTCCGGGCGACCCGGGCCCACTCCCTGATCGTCGTCCCGCTGACGCTGCGCGGGGCGGTGCTCGGCCTGGTGAGCCTCTACCGGTGCCGGGGCACGGCCTCGTACGAGGAGAACGATCTTCCCCTCGCCCTGACGGCGGCCGCCCACGCGGCCCTGAGCGTCGACAACGCGCGGCGCTTCGTGCGCGACCACGTGATCGCGTCGGCGGTGCAGCGCAGGCTCCTGCCCCAGCGCGAGGGCGGCGGGGTGGCCGTCGAGACGGCACACGTGCTGCTGCCCGGCCGAGGCAGCGGAGGCTGGTTCGACACCATCAACCTCTCCGGCGCGCGCACCGCTCTGGTCGTCGGCGATGTCGAGGGCTCCGGTCTGCGGGCGGCCGTCGTCATGGGGCAGCTGCGGACCGTGATCCACGCCCTGGCCGGTCTCGACCTGGAGCCCGACGAGGTGCTGGCCAGACTCGCCGAGACCGCCGTCCGGCTGGCCGCCGAGCAGGCGGAGCCGCCACCCGTCGGCCGGGGGCACGCCCAGCCGCTGACCGCGACGTGCGTCTACGCCGTCTACGACCCCCTGGCCCGCACCTGCACCGTGGCCCGGGCGGGACACCCGGCGCCGGTCCTCGTCACGCCCGACGGCACCGCGACCGCCCTGGACGTCCCGGAGGGTCCCGCGCTGTTCGACACCGACGGCTCGCCGTTCGCCATGGCCGTTCTCCGGCTCGCCGAGGGCAGCCTCCTGGCCTTCTTCACCGGGCCGCTCCTGTCCGGAGAGGAGACCGCGGACCGGGTGCGGGAGGCGCTCGCGCGGCCCGGACGGAGCGTCCAGGACCTGTGCGACGACGTGGTCCACGGCCTGCCGGGCGAGACGCACGCGGAGGGCGCCGTCCTCCTGGTCGCCCGCACCGGAGCGGTGCCGGACGACCGGGTCGCGACGTGGGACCTGGCTCACGACCGGACGACCCCCGGCATCGCGCGCACGCTCGTGCGCGATCGGCTCGACGGCTGGAACCTCGACGAGGAGACGGCGGAGGCGACCGAACTCATCGTCAGCGAACTGATCACCAATGCGATCCGCTACGGCGCCCCTCCACTGCGCCTGCGGCTGATCCTGGACCGCACGCTCACCTGCGAGGTGCACGACAGCAGCCGGGTGTCACCCCATCTGCGCCACGCGCGCACCGTCGACGAGGGCGGGCGCGGGCTGTTCATCGTCTCCCGGCTCGCCGCGCACTGGGGCGTGCGGTACGGCGCCGAAGGCAAGACGCTGTGGACCGAGCAGGAGATCCCGGACGCGTCCGCCGCAGGGTCATTGCCCCCTGCGCACAACCATGGTTGAGTGCCTCTGAAGATATGAATCGAGGTTCAGAACATCGTGGCCTACCGACCCACCGCCCGTACGGAAGCGACCCGGCTCGCCCACCGCGAACGGTTGCTGGACGCCGCCCGTGAACTCCTGGCCGAGGGCGGGTACGCGGCGGCGAGCGTCTCCGCGCTCGCCGACCGGGCCGGGGTCGCCACCGGGAGCGTCTACAACCACTTCGCCTCCAAGCAGGAACTGCTGGCCGCAGTCTTCCGCCACGTCGCCGGTCACGAGCTGAGCGCGGTGCGGGAGGCGGTGGAGGCCGGGACCGGGGCCGCCGGGCAGCTGCGCGCCCTGGTCGAGGTCTTCTCCCACCGTGCGCTGCGCACCCCGCGTACGGCCTGGGCGCTGCTCGCCGAACCGGTCGATCCCCTCGTCGAACAGGAGCGCCTGGCCTACCGGCGCGCCTACCACGCACTCGCCGAGTCGGTCGTCGCCGCCGGGGTGGCCGCGGGTGAACTGCCCGAGCAGAACGCGCGGTTGTCGGCCGCAGCCGTGATCGGGGCGGTCGGCGAGGCCCTGCTGGGTCCGCTGTCGCCGGTCGGTGAGCGGACCGCCCCGGAGCCGGTCGTGGCGGGGATCACCGCGCTGTGCCTGCGCGCGGTCGGGGCCGGCACCGCCCCACCACGCCCCCGGTGACCGTTCGGCACCGCCCCCGACCGCGCACCCCCACGACGTACCGCCGCACCGACCGACCGCCCGCAGTCCCGCAGTCCCGCAGTCCCGCAGTCCCGCAGTCCCGCAGTCCCGCAGTCCCGCAGTCCCGCAGTCCCGCAGTCCCGCAGCCGATCGTCCGGCCCCGTTCCACCGCACGCGTTCCCCCGCCGGACCGTCGCCCTCGTCGCCCGCCCACCGACCCAGGACAGGAATCCGCGATGACCCTCACCCCGCAGGCGGCCGGCCCCCGGCCCGAGGCGCCCGCCCCGTACCGCACCCACGAGGTCACCAACCAGGCACCGCCTCGCACCGGCATCGACGAGTACGCCGCCAACCCGACGCTCGTCCAGGCCGTGCAGGCCTTCGGCGCGGCCTGGCGCGAACCGGAGCTGCACGAGATCGGCGCCCTGGTCGGGTCCGAGCGGTTCCGGGCGAACGCCGAACTCGCCCATACCTCCCCGCCCGTGCTGCGCACCCACGACCGCTACGGCAACCGCGTGGACGAGATCGACTTCCACCCCGCGTACCACGAGGTCATCGGGGCGGCGGTGGGCCACGGCACGCACACGGCGGGCTGGGCCGACCCGAGGCCCGGGGCGGCGGTGGCGCGGGCGGCGGCGTTCATGCTGTTCGCCCAGATCGAGCCCGGCCACGCCTGCCCGATCTCCATGTCCCATGCCGTGGTCCCGGTGCTGCGGCGCGATCCGGAGGTGGGGCGGGACTGGCTGCCGGGACTGCTGAGTCGCTCGTACGATCCTCGGCCGATCGCCCCCGCCGACAAGTCCGGGCTGACGTTCGGCATGGGGATGACGGAGAAGCAGGGCGGTTCCGACGTCCGCGCCAACACCACCCGGGCCGTGCCGATCGCCTCCGACCCCGAGGGCCGGGCCCATCTGCTCACCGGCCACAAGTGGTTCTTCTCCGCCCCTCAGTCGGACGCCTTCCTCGTGCTGGCCCGGGCCGAGGCCGGGCTCACCTGCTTCCTCGTACCGCGCGTGCTGGCCGACGGCACCCGCAACACCATCCGGGTCCAGCGGCTGAAGAACAAGCTGGGCAACAAGTCGAACGCCTCCTCCGAGGTCGAGTTCGACGGCACCTGGGCGGTACGGATCGGTGAACCCGGGCACGGGGTCCGCACCATCATCGAGATGGTCAACCACACCCGTCTCGACTGCGTGCTGGGTACCACCGCGGGAATGCGCGAGTCGGCGTCCGAGGCGATCTGGCACGCCCGGCACCGCAACGCGTTCGGCGCCCGGCTGGCCGACCAGCCCGCCATGACCGCGGTCCTGGCGGACCTGGCGCTGGAGACGGAGGCCGCGACCTGGACGTCGCTGCGCCTGGCCCACGCGTACGAGGCCGACTGCGGCGAGGACGAGGAGATGTTCCGGCGGCTGGCCACCGCGGTGTCCAAGTACTGGATCTGCAAGCGCGGCCCGCACCACGCCTATGAGGCGCTGGAGTGCCTGGGCGGCAACGGTTACACGGAGGACTGGCCGCTGGCCCGGCGCTACCGCGAGCAGCCGGTGATGGCCGTGTGGGAGGGCTCCGGCAATGTCGTCGCCCTCGACGTGCTGCGCGGCATCGGCCGAACCCCGCGGTCGCTGGACGCCTTCTGGGCCGAGCTGAGGACCACGTCGGGCGCCCATCCGGTGCTGGACGCGCACATCCACCGGCTGCGCCGGGAACTGACGGACGACCTGCGCGATCCGCTCGCCGCGCAGAACCGCGCCCGGGCGACGGTCGAGGGCATGGCCCTGGCGCTGCAGTCCTCGCTGATGCTGCGTCACGCGCCCGCGGCGAGCGCCGAGGCGTTCGTCGCCGCCCGGCTCGGGGAGGAACGCGGCCACCAGTACGGGGTGCTGCCGCGCGGTACCGACGCCGCGGCGATCGTCGAGCGCCACGCCGGCGCCGCCGCGTGAGGGGCCCGCGCACGTCCGGGCGGGCGGGGCGCGTGTCCGGCGGGGCGGGCCAGGGCGTGTTGCGAAAGTCCCGTCCGGCCCGCGACGCCTGGCACGGCGCCTCGCCACGTTGTCGGGATCGTCCACGTACGCCCCGTATGCGGACGTTCCGACAACGCGGCGAGGTGCCGCAGCTGTCGTCGCGCGCCCGCCAGGGATTGCGGGACAGCCCTTAGAGGTCGCGCGCATGGGTGGGGCGGAGGAAGGAGCGGGGCGAGGGGCAAGCCCGGCAAGGCGGAGGAGGGAGGTGACGCGAAGGGGCCCCTCCCATGCCTTTCGGGCCAT
>NZ_JBIARH010000022.1:0-125153 GCF_042889785.1 Streptomyces sp. NPDC002476
GGAACGAAACCGACCACACGGCAACTGGGCCAAGCCTCGCAAGCCCCGGAGAGCATGAGCCAACTCCAGCCAGTCACGATCTACGGCTGGAGTACTAGGTGGTGTAGCCCAAATCGCTCTATATGAGTACATACAGCGCAGATTTACTGCGAGGGAGAGGCCGGGCGAATGCCGGCTGCCGTGGGGCGCATGTGCGACGCCAAAAGAAGTGGTGCTGAGAAGAACGGCGTCGAGAAGGGTGGTGCCACGAAGAGGGGAGCCGCGACGAGACGCGCCGCCCGGATGGGGTGGTCTGTGCGCCGCGGTTGTTGCGCTGGCGGGGTGACCGGCTGCTCGTCCGAACCCGGCGCGTCGGCCGGAGCCGCCGGGCCCGGCGCCGTGAAGCCGGAAGCGCAAGCGAAGAAGACGGTGACGAAGAAAGTTCCGGGGGTACGTGCCCAGGAGTGTGATGCGGCTCATCGGCGACGGCTCCACCGCCTTCACCAGCAGTCAGCCGAACCAACCGGTGGCGCGGCGCCTGGCATCCGGTCAGAAGCCGCCGCAGTTCGTGGTGTTCACCTGGGGCGATGCGAGGGAGGACAGCCAGAAGCTGTTCTCGCGCTTCCGCGAGGTGGGCAGGAAGTGCCGCGCCGGCATGACCTACTTCCTCAGTGGCGTGTACATGTTGCCGGAAGGGAAGCTGGAGCTCTACGACCCGCCGAAGCATGGCATCGGCAGCTCGGACATCGGCTTCAACAGCACCGACGGCATCCGGAACACCCTCGCTCGGCTACGAGGCGCCTGGGGGGAGGGCAACGAGATCGGCACCCACTTCAACGGGCACGTCTGCGGTCCGGAAGGCAGCGTCGGCACCCGGACCGTGAAGCAGCGGAAGAGTGAGATCGGCCAGGTCAAGTCCTTCGTGAAGAACCGGAGGACCAACATTCCCGCCCTGAAGGACGAGAAGCCGCCTCCCTTCGACGACGACAAGGAACTCGTCGGTGGCCGCACCCCGTGTCCGGAAGGACGGAAAAACACGGTGGCCGCAGGGCGGACGATGGGATTCCGGTACGACTCCAGCGGCGTCAACAGGCAGGTCCGGCCGAAGAGGAAGGGTGGCCTCTGGGACCTGTCCATGCAGATCGTGCCGGTTCCGGGGAGCGATTTCGAGATCCTCTCGATGGACTGCAACTTCATGTTCAACCAGCCCGGCACGCCCCAGGGATACCCGTCGCGGCGCGAACACTGGGGGGAATCGGATGCGCGACGGCCTGCGCGAGGCGTTCGACCGTGCCGACGACGGAATCCGTGCTCCGCTGATCACTGGCAATCACTTCGAGCCGGGAACGGCGGTACGTACAGGCGAGCCGTTGAGCAGACCATCGCGAGAGTCTGCGCGAGGAAAGACGTCCGGTGCGCGTTTCCTTCCGGAAACTGGCCGACCGGCTGGACGCGCAGGATTCGGTGGCTGGCGAAACTCGCCACGCTCGATGTGGGCCAGGCCCCGGTTGAGGGCTGGGCGGAATTCCTCGGAGGCACTGGGCGATCGAGGCTGGAGGCAGGGGCGAACACGCATGCTGGCAGGGCGCCGGGGGCCGACGAGCGGGGCGGTCAGGACGGCGTGGGAGCGGACACCGACCCGTCGAGCGCTGATGGTGACGAGGCGGATGCGCGGGGCGGCGGCTGCGTACGAGCGTCGGCCGCGCACCCGAGCTCGCAGCCGATGTCCGAGAACCCCTCGCCATGCCGACCTGGCGCGATCTGCCCGAGGGGCGTCCCGAGTGGCGTCCGGAGGATGGCGAGTTCCTCCGAGCACATTTTTACGGTCCCGTCCGCGGCCGGACGGGACCCGATCAGACGGGCTGCACGGCATCCTCCCGTGCGAACCGCTCGTCGAGCACGAAAGAGGGGTCGACCTGGGCGGCCAGGTCGGCGCCTGTCTTCTCGTTGCCCCAGCTCTCGGCGTTCTTCAGATGGAAGTGCACCATCTGGCGGGTGTAGCGCTCCCAGTCGCGTTGCCCGTACGAGTCGTCGGCGGCGTTCTGCAGAGCCTGCAGAGCCATCCGGTTTTCCGCCTCCAGCTGCTCGAAACGGTTCGGCCGACCCTTCTCCATCGCCCGGACCCAGTCGGAGTGCCCGACGGTGATCAGCAGGTCGTCGCCGACCTCGGAGCGGAGGTACTCCAGATCTTCCTTGCCGTGAACCTTGTTGCCGACGACCCTCAGCGTGACCCCGAAGTCCCGTGCGTACTCCTTGTACTGTCGGTAGACCGAGACACCCTTCCGGGTCGGTTCGGCAACCAGGAACGTCATGTCGAAGCGAGTGAACATCCCGGAGGCGAACGAGTCGGATCCCGCCGTCATGTCGACGACGACGTAGTCGTCGGGGCCGTCGACGAGATGGTTGAGGAAGAGCTCCACCGCGCCGACCTTCGAGTGGTAGCAGGCCACGCCCAGATCCGACTCGGTGAACGGTCCGGTGGCCATCAGCCGGATCTCCCCGTCGTCGAGCCGGACCGTGCGCGCGCACGCTTCGTAGACCGGGTTGTTCTCGCGGACCCGCAGCAATCGTGAACCCTCGCCCGGCGGGGTCGTCTTGATCATCGTCTCGGCGGAGGCGATACGCGGATTGCTGCCGCGCAAGTACTCCTTGATCAGGGGTAGATGGGCTCCCATGGCCGGAAGTGCCGCGGCCTCCCGGTCGTCGAGCCCGAGAGCGGCCCCGAGGTGCTGGTT
Organism: Streptomyces sp. NPDC002476; assembly: GCF_042889785.1. Classification (NCBI taxonomy): domain Bacteria; kingdom Bacillati; phylum Actinomycetota; class Actinomycetes; order Kitasatosporales; family Streptomycetaceae; genus Streptomyces; species Streptomyces sp. NPDC002476. The sequence continues at coordinate 2,715 of NZ_JBIARH010000022.1, forward strand.
GATGTCGGCGTCCACCGCGACGACATGGGCTTCATTGGCTGCGAGGTGGCGAATGAAGAGCGAGGACAGCGTGGTCTTGCCGCTGCCGCCCTTGCCTACGAAAGCGATCTTCATGTTCACCTAGGGTAGTGCCATGACAGCGGTCCGCTGTCAGTCCTCGTGAAGAAGCCCACTCCTGGGTGTTATCGGTGTGGTAGGCGCGTAGCCTCGTTACTTATGAGTACGACTGCCCCCGATCCGCTCGCCGCCCTGAGTGCCCTGCCGGGAGTCGCCGAGGCGGTGGACTCCGTACGCAAGTCCGTGGACCGGGTCTACGGCCACCGCATCATGAGGCGCCGCAGCAACGAGGTCACCGCCGAAGCGGCGCTGCGTGGCGCCCGCGGCTCGGCCGCGCTGTCCGGTGCCGACTGGAATCTGGAGGAGGTGCGCCGACGCAGCGACTTCAGCGGTGACGACGAGGCGCGTGTCGTCGGAGCGGCCCTTCGGCTCACTGCCGAAGCGGGTCAACTGCTTTCCATCTGGCGGCAGTCGCCGTTGCGGGTGCTGGCGCGGTTGCATCTGGTCGCGGCCGGACGGGCGGAGCCCGAGGACGCCGTCGGCCGACCGCGGCTCGCGGGCGAACGCGTCGACGAACCGCTGATCGAAGCGCCGCTGCCCGATGCTGACGAGGTGGCCGGGCGACTGGACGGGCTTTCCGCATTGATCCTTTCGGGTACTGCCGCGCCCGCGCTGGTGACGGCGGCGGTCGTGCACGGTGAACTTCTGGCCCTGCGTCCCTTCTGCTCGTACAACGGTCTCGTCGCCAGGACCGCCGAGCGGATCGTCCTGATCGGGAGCGGGCTCGACCCCAAGTCGATCTGCCCCGCCGAGGTGGGGTACGCCGAGCAGGGACGAGCGGCGTACGCTGCGGCGTTCGAGGGGTACCTGTCGGGGACGCCGGCCGGGATGGCGACCTGGATCGCGCACTGCGGAAAAGCCGTGGAACTGGGTGTCAGGGAAACGACGGCGGTCTGCGAGGCGCTGCAGCGCGGGGCAGCGTGACTCGACGGCGGGGCCGCGCGGCACGGTGACGGTTCCGAGGAGCCGGACCGGCGAACGAACGCGCTGGTACGGGCAAGGGGGAGCACCACCCCCGGGCCGGGGCACCTGCACCCGCGCGTGACTTCACAGCGGTGGTATCGCGGCCGTGGCGCCGCCTCGGGCGAGGCGTGCCTTGTTCCCGCAGGCGGCGCGCGTCTCGTCGGGCGAGGAACGGGGCCGCCACAAAAGGGTTGCGGCGGTACCGTCCTCGGTACCGCCGCTGGCATGTCTACCCAGTTACCAAGCGTCCTCGATATGTGCCCATCAGGCCGGGGTCCTTGCCCGATTCCTGGTGCGGCTGGCCCGTAATCGACGGGTCGACGTCGCGTGGGTACTCGGTTTTCATGCTCGGTCCGTGGGGCCTTCTGTGCGTTACAGGTAATCCTTTCGGATGTCCTTGGTCTCGCGGGCCGTTGAGTCCTTTGTACTCCAGAGCCGAGGTGAGCGGTAGTGGCGGCCGCACTTCTTTACTTTTGTGTTCAATTACGGGCGAGTTGCGCATACTGGTCGGATCGGTTGATCGGGCCTGACTCGGTGCATGAATGCCTGACTCGGTGCATGAATCGGAGCACGTAGGAGGCCGATGGTTCGGCCGCTCGCGGGTTGCGAGGAGCGAGAGGGCCGGGCGCCCGCCTGAGCGGGGTTGGTGAGGCGGCGCCGCCCGGCCCGTGGTGTCCGGTCCCGTGGCGTTCAGTTCTGTTGGCGGCGGCTCGTGCGGGACATCGTGCCGACTGCCGGGCCCTCGTGCCCGCTGTCAGAGGGACGTCGTGGTGCTTCGGCGACGGGAGGTGTACCAGACCAGTCCCGCCGTGACGGCGGCGGCGCCCACTGCCGCGGCCGCGACCAGCGCCGGACGCGGCGGCATGGCGAAGGTGGGCAGCCGTTGCTTGAGGCGGACCGGGCGGTCGAAGACGAGAATCGGCCACTCGCGAAGGGTCGCTTCGCGGCGCAGGGCGCGGTCCGGATTCACCGCGTGGGGGTGCCCGACGGACTCCAGCATCGGTACGTCTGTCGCGGAGTCGCTGTAGGCGTAACAGCGTGAGAGGTCGTACCCCTCCGACACGGCGAGCGTCTTGATCGCCTCGGCCTTCGTCGGTCCATAGGCGTAGTACTCGACTTCTCCGGTGAAGCAGCCGTCGTCGCCGATGACCATCCGAGTGGCGACGACCCGGTCGGCACCGAGCAGCTCACCGATCGGTTCGACGACCTCCGCGCCCGAGGTGGAGACGATCACCACATCGCGTCCGGCGGTGTGGTGCTCTTCGATGAGCGTCGCCGCCTCGTCGTAGATGATCGGGTCGATCAGGTCGTGCAGGGTCTCGGCGACGATTTCCTTCACCTGCTGGACGTTCCAGCCCTTGCATAGCGCGGAGAGGTATTCCCGCATCCGTTCCATCTGGTCGTGATCTGCACCTCCGGCAAGGAACACGAACTGTGCGTACGCGGTGCGCAGTACGGCGCGGCGGTTGATCAGTCCGCCATGGTAGAAGGACTTGCTGAAGGTCAGCGTCGAAGACTTCGCAATGACCGTCTTGTCCAGGTCGAAGAAGGCTGCTGTGCGCGGCAAGAAGCGGTTTTCCACAACGCAGAGCATAGGGGCCCACCATTCGGCGTAAACTCCGGCGCGTGGGTTTGCCTGAGAAGGCTCTCGGGTACACCATGGAAGTCACGGATCGTTCGCGACCGTGCTAACCCGGTCCGGCTCCTCCCCCCCCGAGTCGGCCGTGGGGACGACCCCCGCTCTCCCCCCCGGCGGGGGTCGTCGCATGTCCGGGCACGTTTCTGTGGCACGGAATCAAGCATTCTGCCTCCATTTCGGGCGCGCCGGTTCGCTTCCGTCTCCATCTCCTCCATCGTGATCCGTCACGTTCGGTGACGGAAGGGCTGCTCTCCGGAAGTCATCGGTACGGGTGACGGAGTTATTCACAGGGGCGGAGTTGTCCACAGTTTTTGAGCAAGATCCACAAGATTTCCGGAAGCGTTGCACGGTGATTCCAGCCGCGAAGTCCGCGGGTTGCGGAATCGCTGATCTCGGAAACCTCCCGAGATCGTTGCGAACCCGCGATGAACGTGCAGTGAGAAGGGGGCGGAGATCGTGGCTGAATCCATCGCTCGGGACCGTCTGCCGACCGCCGGAGCGCGGCGGGGCGGACCGTTGATCGTGACCGAGGACGTGGAACTCCTCGATGATCTGCTGCGGCTGTGCGCCGCTGCCGGTGCGGAACCTGAAGTTCATCACTCGTTGCCCGAGCGCAGGGGCAGCTGGGAACAGGCCCCGATGGTTCTCGTGGGGGACGACGCCGTGCGAAGGTGCCGCGGGGCCGTGCGCAGGCGCGGGGTGATGCTCGTCGGGAGGGACGAGGACGCACCGGACGTCTGGCGCAGTGCCGTGGAGATCGGTGCCGAATACGTGCTGAGGCTGCCCGAATCCGAAGGGTGGCTCGTCGACCAGATCGCCAATGCGGCAGAAGGTGTCGGCCGGCCCGCGCTCACTGTCGGGGTGATCGGCGGCCGGGGAGGTTCCGGGGCCTCCACGCTGGCCTGTGCCCTCGCGGTGACCGCGGCCGGGGCGGGGCGGCGATCCATGCTGATCGACGGCGACCCGCTCGGCGGAGGCATCGATGTGCTGCTCGGCGGCGAGCGAGCCGAGGGCATGCGATGGCCGGATTTCGCCCATTCCAGGGGGAGGGTCGGCGCCGGTGCGCTGGAGGAGTCGCTGCCGGCGCTGCATGGGTTGCGGGTGCTCAGCTGGGGCCGCGACGACTGTGTGGTCATTCCGCCGCCGGCCATGCGGGCGGTCCTGGCGGCGGCGCGCAGGCTCGGCGGTGTGGTGGTCGTGGATCTGCCGCGCCGGGTCGACGAGTCGGTGGCCGAGGCGCTCGGCCAGCTGGACATCGGGCTGCTGGTGGTGCCCGGAGAGCTCCGCGCGGTCGCGGCGGCCAAGCGGGTGGCATCGACGGTCGGGATGATCCTGGACGACTTGCGGGTGGTGGCCCGCGGCCCCTACGCGGCGGGACTCGACGACCGGTGGGTGGCGCAGGCGCTGGGGCTGCCGCTCGCTGGTGAACTTCCGCTCGACGCGGGGCTGTCGGTGGCGCAGGAGAGTGGCGCACCTCCCGGTGGCGGTCCGCGTGATCCGCTGGCCAGGTTCTGCGCGGCGTTCTGGGAGCGGGCTTCGGTTCCGGACGGCGTGGCGGGACTCGGTGCGGGAGGCGCGTCATGACCGAGACACTGCTCGACGCTGTACGGCAACGGTTGGCGCAGAGCGGCGCGGCGCCGACGCCTGCGGGCGTGGCGGCCGCGTTGCGAGCCCAGGGACGGTTGCTCGGAGATACCGAAGTCCTCTGTGCGGCTGACGAGTTGAGGGGCGAACTGGTCGGGACCGGGGTGCTGGAGCCGCTTCTTGCCGACTCTGCGGTGACGGACGTACTCGTCTCCGCACCGGACCGGGTGTGGGTGGACCGGGGCAGTGGTCTCGAACTCACCGGGGTGACGTTCCGGGATGCCGCCGCGGTGCGCAGGCTGGCGCAGCGGCTGGCTGCTGTGGCGGGGAGACGACTGGACGACGCTCGGCCCTGGGTGGATGCCAGACTGCCGGACGGCACCCGCATGCACGCCGTTCTGCCGCCTGTGTCCGTCGGCTCGACGTGTCTGTCGCTGCGTGTGGTGAGGCCCAGGGCGTTCTCACTGATGGAACTGGTCGAGGCCGGGACCGTGCCGCCCGGCGGTGACCGGGTGTTGAGGGCACTGGTCGAGGCCCGGGTCTCGTATCTGATCAGCGGTGGGACCGGCGCCGGGAAGACGACGCTCCTGTCGAGCCTGCTGGGGGCGGTCGGGGAACGGGAACGGATCGTGCTCGCCGAGGACTCGGCGGAGTTGCGGCCGGACCATCCGCACGTGGTGCGCCTGGAGTCCCGCCCCGCCAACCAGGAGGGAGCGGGGCGGGTGACCCTCCGCGATCTGGTACGGCAGGCGCTGCGCATGCGGCCGGACCGGCTGGTGGTCGGAGAGGTGAGGGGCGCCGAGGTCTCGGAATTGCTGGCGGCGCTGAACACCGGGCACGAAGGCGGTTGCGGGACGGTTCACGCGAATGCCGCCGAGCACGTCCCGGCCCGTCTCGAGGCGCTGGGAACGGCGGCGGGGCTGGACCGGACGGCTCTGCACAGCCAGTTGGCAGCGGCACTGTCGGTGGTCGTTCATCTCGTGCGGGACCGGACCGGACAGCGGCGGATCGCGGAGGTGCACGTCCTGGACAGGAACACGTCCGGGCTGGTTGTGACCGAGCCGGCACTGCGCTGGGGCACCGACGGTTTCGCCCGGGAGCGGGGCTGGGAGCGGCTGCGGTCGCTGATCGGAGGTGCGCTGTGAGCGGGGGTGTGACGGCGGGGCTGTCACCCGGCGCGAACTGCGCGGCAGTGCTGTGCCTCGCCATGGTGGTCTGGTCGCTGGTGGTGCGGAGCCGGGGGCGGCGCAGAGCCCGGGTGCTGTTCGCCGACGCGGTGGAGTCGCCGCTTCGCCATTGGGGGGAGCGGACCTGGGCCCGGCTCCGGAAGCGGACGCGGGAGCGGCAGGAGTGGTTATGCCTCCTGGCGGCGCTGATCGTCGCCGTGCTGGGGCGGTCCGTGCTTCCGGTGCCGGCCGGAGTGGTCGCGGTTCCGTTGGTGCGGCGGTGGCGGCGACGACGGGCTCTGCGGCGTGAGCGGGAACGCCGGGCCGACGGGGTGGTCGCGTTGTGCGGTGTTGTCACGGGCGAGTTGCGGGCCGGGCACGAGCCGGGAAGGGCGTTGCTCGTCGCGGTGCGAGGGGCCGGGGTGCTGGGGGCGGCGGAGGCCGGTGTGTCCGCTGCCGCGCGATTCGGCGGGGATGTGCCGACGGCACTTGGTCAGGCAGCCCGGGTGCCGGGGCTGGACGGGCTTGCCGGGGTGGCGGCCTGCTGGCGCGTGGCGGTGGACGGAGGTGCGGGTCTCGCGGCGGGTCTGGACCGGTTGGAGAGTGCTTTGCGTGCGGAGCGGCGCAGACGGGAGGAATTGCGGGCCCAATTGGCCGGAGCCTGGTCGACGGTGGCCGTGCTGGCGCTGTTGCCGGTGCTGGGACTGGGGCTGGGGGCTGCCCTGGGGGCCGAACCGTTGCGGGTGCTGCTCCACACTCCGGCCGGGTTGGCCTGTCTGGTGACGGGTGCGTCGCTGGAGGTGGCCGGGCTCTGCTGGGCCGCCCGGATCGTACGGGCGGCGGAGACGGCATGAGCGTGGTGACCGGTGGAGTCGTCTACGGGGTGGCGGTCGTGTCGGCTGGTGTGGGCATGGCCGTGTGTCTGGTACTCGCCCTGGTGGAGCGGCGACGGAGGCGTGAGGGACGCCGTCGAGGTGCGCTGCTGTTCGGGACCGGCCCGGAAACGCGCGGCAGCGGGCGGATGGTGCCCGGTGTCCGGGTGAAGGAGTGGGTGGCGCCGGTGGGGGTTGCTGTGGCGGGCGTGGTTCTGGTGGGTGGCCTGTCAGGGTGCATGGCCGGCCTGGTGGCGGCGTACGGCGCATGGCGGTGGCAACGGAAGCAGCGCTGCCGGAAAGCGGAGCCGGACGCTGCGGAGGCGGCGGAGGTGGTGTGTCAACTTCCGCTCGCGGCAGATCTCTTGGCCGCCTGCATCTCTGCTGGTGCTGGGCCGAGGGAGGCGGCGGAGGCCGTGGGGGAGTCGCTGGGCGGACCGGTGGGCGTGCGATTGGCGCGGACCGCCGCGGAGATCCGGTTGGGCGGTGACCCCACGGCGGCCTGGGGGAGGCTCGGCGAGATACCCGGTGCACGCGCCCTGTCCCGATGCCTGGACCGGGCGGGGTCGACCGGGGCCCCGGCAGCGGAACCGGTGGCGCGACTGGCCGAGGCGATGCGGGCGGAGCGGGCGAGCACAGCGGTGGCGCGTGCGCAGCGGGCGGGTGTGCTGATCACCGCGCCGGTGGGGCTCTGCTTTCTTCCCGCCTTCCTGTCCGTCGGAGTGGCGCCGGTGGTGATCGGCCTGGCGACCGGTCTGCTGCACACCGACTGACATAGAGCGGTCCGTGACCTTCCGATTTTGTGCGAATCGATTCGAAACCAGCATGAATCAATGTGAACCAATGAATATCTGTGTGAACCGTGCATGTTTTGGGGGTTGGAATGGCACAGCGAATCAGTGGCTGGGTGCGGGGCCTGATGCGTCGGATCCGGTCGGACGACGGAATGACGACATCCGAGTACGCGGTGGGGACGATCGCTGCCTGTGCGTTCGCGGCGGTGCTCTACAAGGTGGTCACCAGCCAGCCGGTCATGTCCGCGCTGCAGTCACTGCTGAAGGACGCGCTTGATGCGAAGTTCTAGGGATGGCCGCGGCGCGGAGGACAAGGGCCGGCCCGGAACCGTCGGTGGGTGCGGGGGCGAGGGAAGGAACGAGGACCGGGGTGCGGTGACGGCGGAGGCTGCCATGGCGATTCCGGTGCTGCTGGTGTTCGCCCTGTCGCTGGTGTGGGCGTTGATGGCCGCCGCAGCCCAGATCCGGTGCGTGGACGCGGCCAGGGCCGGGGCGCGGGCGGCGGCCCGCTCGGAACCGGAGGCCCAGGCGCTGGAGGCCGCCCGTGCGGCGGCACCCGGTGGAGCCGAGGTCTCGATGGAACGGACCGGCGAGTTGTGGCGGGTACGGGTGGCGGCGCCGATGCCCGGCCTCGGCCCTCTGGCCCTGACACTTCACGCGGAGGCGGCGGCGCTGGCCGAGGACACGGTGGGGGTGGGGGCATGACTGACGGAGGAGTCGTGACCGGGGAAGGGAGAGAACGGAAGGCCGTTGCCGGCGGGCCGAGCCCTCATGGGACTGATGGTCCCGGGCTCGGGCCTGGGGCCGGGCCTCAGTACGGCCCCGACTGCGATCCGGACCCGGAGGGTGCACGGGTCCGGGGCTGCGGATCGGTCCGGGACCGCGAATCCGTTCCGGTCCGGATCGGGGCTCCGGACCGAGGACGGGCCCGGAGACGGGCGGGCCAGGACGACGGGCTGGCGACGGTGTGGGTGGCGATGACGGCCACGACCCTGTGCGCGGTGTTCGTTGTCGTGCTGGCGCTCGGACAGGTGGTGGTCGTCAAGCACCGGGCCGGGGGAGCGGCGGACCTCGCGGCCCTGGCAGCCGCCGACCGCGCCCTTCGAGGGGCCGAGCAGGCGTGCGGGGCGGCCGAGAGGGTGGCCGCGGCACAGGGGGCGACGGTGGTGCGATGCATGGTGCGCGGGGAGATCGCCGACGTCACTGCCCGGGCGGGTTTCGGGCCGTACGAACCGGAGGTCAGGTCTCGGGCCGGCCCTCCGATGGTTCCTCCTGGGCCTGGGGCATCGGCGTCGCTTCCGATGGTTTCTCCCGGATCAGCGGTTCTGCCGACTCCGGCTTCTCCACCTCCGGGTCCGTCACCCCCGAATCTGCCGTCTCCGGGTCTGCGGCCGCCGGTGATGCTGGGGGATTCGTGGGCGCCTGGGGACCTGATTTCTCCGGTTCCGGTGGAGCGGACCGGAGGAGTTCGCTGAGGAGGCGCACGGCACCGCGCTTGTGCAGCGGATCGTTGCCGTTGCCGCACTTGGGGGACTGGATGCAGGAAGGGCAGCCCGCCTCGCATTCGCAGGACGCGATGGCCTCGCGGGTTGCGGTCAGCCACGCACGGGCGGTGTGGAAGGCCCGTTCGGCGAATCCGGCACCGCCCGGGTGGCCGTCGTACACGAAGACCGTGGGCAGCAGGGTGTCCGGGTGCAATGGCACGGAGACACCGCCGATGTCCCACCGGTCGCAGGTTGCGAAGAGCGGCAGCATCCCGATGGAGGCATGCTCGGCGGCGTGCAGGGCGCCGCCGAGGATCTCCGGGTTGACGCGGGCGGCATCGAGTTGGTCCTCGGTGACTGTCCACCACACGGCGCGGGTGCGCAGGGTGCGGGGCGGCAGGTCCAGCTTGGTCTCGCCGAGCACCTCGCCAGTGATCAGTTTGCGGCGCAGGAAGGAGACGACCTGGTTGGTGACTTCCACGGATCCGTAGCAGAGCCGCCCGTCACCCCATGGGATCTCGGTGTCGGTCTCCAGGACGGCGATGGAGGTGGTGTCGCGGGCGGTCGTCGAGTACGGCGGTGCCGCCTCCTCGACCAGGGCCACCGAGTCCTCCAGATCCAGCTTCCGGACGAGATAGGTGCGGCCCTGGTGGAGATGGACGGCACCTTCGTGGACGGCGGTGTGCGCGGCGGCTTCGTCGACCGTGCCCAGTAGCCGGCCGGTGCCTTCCTCGACGATCTGGACGGGACGGCCGCCCTCGCCCCGGATGCCGGTGAGATCGGCGGCGCGTTCACGACGGGTCCAGTGCCAGCCCGATGCCCGTCGGCGCAGGAGCTTCGCGGCCTCCAGTTGCGGCAGCAGTCCGGCGGCGGCCGGACCGAAGAGTTCCAGATCCGGTTCGGTCAGCGGGAGCTCCGCGGCGGCGGCGCAGAGGTGCGGGGCGAGGACGTACGGATTGTCCGGGTCCAGGACGGTCGATTCCACAGGCTGCTGGAACAGCGCCTCGGGATGGTGGACGAGGAAGGTGTCCAGTGGGTCGTCGCGGGCCACCAGCACGGCCAGGGCGCCACGGCCGGAGCGTCCGGCGCGACCGGCCTGCTGCCACAGCGACGCCCTGGTGCCGGGGTAGCCGGCGATGACGACGGCGTCCAGGCCGGAGACGTCGACTCCGAGCTCCAGGGCGGTGGTGGCGGCCAGACCGAGGAGTCGGCCGGAGTGCAGGGCACGTTCCAGCGCGCGGCGCTCCTCGGGGAGGTACCCGCCCCGGTAGGCGGCGACCCGGGCCGGCAGGGAGCGGTCCACTTCGGCGAGGCGTTCCTTGGCGATGACGGAGATCAGTTCGGCGCCGCGGCGGGAGCGTACGAAGGCGACCGAGCGGACGCCCTGGACGGTGAGGTCGGTGAGGAGGTCGGCGGCCTCGGCGGTGGCGGTACGGCGCACCGGTGCGCCCCTCTCGCCGCGCAGTTCGGTCAGGGGCGGCTCCCACAGGGCGAAGACCAGTTCGCCGCGGGGCGAGGAGTCGTCGGAGACCTCCTTGACGGGGAGCCCGGTGAGGCGGCCCGCCGCGACGGCCGGTTCGGCGGCGGTGGCCGAGGCGAGGAGGAAGACCGGATCCGCCCCGTAGCGGGCGCACAGGCGGCGCAGCCGCCGTACGACCTGGGCGACGTGGGAGCCGAAGACGCCCCGGTAGGTGTGGCACTCGTCGATGACGACGTAGTGCAGAGCGCGCAGGAAGGAGGACCAACGAGAGTGGGAGGGGAGTATCCCACGGTGCAGCATGTCGGGATTGGTCAGGACGTGATTGGCGTACTGGCGCACCCATTCGCGTTCTTCGACCGGAGTGTCGCCGTCGTACACCGCGGGCCTGATGGCGTTGCCGAGGGGGGCCGCGAGTTCCTTCACGGCGCGCCGCTGATCGGCGGCCAGGGCCTTGGTGGGGGCGAGGTACAAGGCGGTCGCGCCTCGGCCGTTCAGGGCCTCGGAACCGTCGAGCAGGGCGGAGAGCACCGGGGCGAGGTAGGCCAGCGACTTCCCGGACGCCGTCCCTGTGGCGATGATCACGGAATCCCCGTCCAGAGCGTGCTCCGCGGCCACCGCCTGATGCACCCAGGGGCGGTCGATTCCGGCCTGCTGGATCGCGGCGATCACTTCTGGCCGGATGCGATCGGGCCAGATGGCATGGGTTCCCGTACGCGGGGGCAAGTGCTCCGTATGAGTGATGCGCGCGGACCGGCCCGCCGCTGCGGCGAGCCGGTCGAGGACCATGGCGGGAGAGGGGCCGGAGTCCGTGTTCCCGGGCGGTCGACTGGGTCGCTGATTCTTGGCCATCGGCACCGAGTGTGTCACTGGCGTGACGGACAATGGTCCCAAGGCGTCGTGCATGGTTGCTGGTAAGTGATTGAATGCCATCGCGGCTGGCGATCCGTCCCCTGGCTCCGCCGGGGAGACCGAGGGGCGACCGCTCGATAGCAAGGTGCTGGAGGATCCGTGGACCTGTCCTTGTCGACTCGCAATGTGTCCGGCCCTAGTGGCGACCGTACGGTCGTCGAGGTCGGTGGCGAGATTGATGTGTATACCGCGCCCAAGCTGCGCGAGCAGTTGGTCGAGTTGGTGAATGACGGCAGCTACCACCTGGTTGTCGACATGGAAGGCGTGGACTTCCTCGACTCCACCGGCCTCGGCGTGCTCGTGGGCGGCCTGAAGCGTGTCCGGGCCCACGAGGGCTCGCTGCGCCTGGTGTGCAACCAGGAGCGCATTCTCAAGATTTTCCGGATCACCGGTCTGACCAAGGTGTTCCCGATTCACACCACGGTCGACGAGGCGGTCGCGGCCACCGACTGACGGTCCGGGTCGGTTCGCCCCGATACGGACTGATGGTCCGGTCCGCCCTGATGCGTCGGGGCGGCGACGGTCCGTCGAGTTCCGCATTCGCTCCAGTGACCGGACCGGCCGACAGCAGCCGGTCCGGTACGCGGCGGGCGTATCCGTTGGCCGCTGGTCCGCGTGCCCGTCGGCCGACGAGCGGCCGTGCGGAGCGAGTGCGTCCGGCGGCCGTCTGTCGGCGTGCGCCAGCACGTGCCCGGCCGCCTGCTCGGGCATGTCGAGCGTCGGGCACGTCGGCCGGAGCGTCGCATCCGGTCCTGAGCGACCGGGTGTCACGACCGGCGGATGTCCGCCGACCGGTCGGTCGGGTGCCGGGCATTCGGATCGGCCATCCGACTGATCCGGAGGTCGCCGGTCGGCCGTTCCGCGTGGTCTGCGTGGTCTGCGTGGTCTGCGTGGTCTGCGTGGAGTGTGTGCCTCGGGCCGTTCGTCGGCCGGCTGACAGGCCGACCGCCGGACGAATCGGTGCCGTGGGCCGGGTCTCCCGTGCGGTCGGCGGTTGCACGTCGGCCGCGACGGACGTCCGGTGGCCGCCGACGGGCCCCTCGGCCGATGGGCTCGTCCGCAGGACGGGACAAGCCCGGGAAGGGAGCGGCGGCGGCCCGGAGCCGGTTCCGTACGAAGCCCTGGGCATGGAGCCGGACGAAGGAACCGGACGCGGAAATGGGCACGGAAACGGGCGGACGCGGGACCAGCGCCTGGCAGGCTGGAGGCCGACCCGGCGATGGTCGAGATGAAGACCAGAGGAATACCGGAAGAAGAGCCGGAGCGGCGGGCGGCGTGCCCGGGCTCCCGGCATGCACGCCCGTACGTCTGAGGGGGATCGCATGGCCACTGTTGAACTCCGCTTCAGCGCCCAGCCCGAGCACGTCAGGACGGCGCGCCTCGTGGCCGCCGCCGTGGCGCGCCGCGCAGGTGTCGATGAAGCCGTGCTCGACGAGGTCCGACTCGCCGTCGGCGAAGCCTGCAGCCGCGCGGTGGGGCTGCATCGCAGTCATGGCATCACCGCTCCCGTCTCCGTCGCTCTGACCGAGGAGGAGAAGTCCTTCTCCATCGAGGTCGGGGACGAGGTGCCCGGACCGGGTGCGGAGCCCGCTCCCGGCGCGGGCCCCGGGGCCCATGGTGCGACACCCCGCGCGGGCCTCGACGAGCCGGAACCCGGCGCCGAGGCCGATGGCGAGGACGAGATGGGTCTCGCGGTCATCAGCGGCCTCGTCGACGACATGGAGGTCAGATCCGGGATCAACGGCGGAGTGATCCGTATGACCTGGCCCAGGATGCCCGCGCCGACGCTTCCCTGAGACGAGCGCCACAGCCGTCATGGGCGGCGGGCCGCCGCCCATGACGGCTCCCGATTCCCGGTCCTGCCGATTCCTCGATCCGCCTCATGGCCCCGCTGAGCACCGCTGAGCGGGGTCTTTTTCATTTCTGTGTGATCGGCGGTCCGTGGAAAATGGTTCTGCCGCATTACTGCATTCGGAGTGATCTGTGACCCGATCATTTATCGATCAGGTCGTGAACGTCAATTACATTCGCAGTGCACTGTTTCACTCGGTCCGGTCTCCTTACAATTCGTCCACGTCTTGAGCGCTGAGCGTCAAGGAGGACGTATGGCGGACATCTTCAACACCCCACTGGCAGGACTGGCGCAAGATTCCGCACTTTCGGACCGGCCGTCTTCCCTCGCGGCCGCGGTGCTCACCGATGACAATCGCGTCATCGTGGTCGTCGTCGCGGCCGTGGCCGTCGCCGCACTGGTCGTCGCCCGGTTGCTGCTGCGCCAGGTGCTGGCGGCAGGCGAGGGGACCGACCGGATGAAGGAGATCGCGGCCGCCATTCAGGAGGGCGCGAATGCGTACCTGGCCAGGCAGTTGCGTACCGTCGGCGTTTTCGCGGTCGTGGTCTTCTTCCTGCTCCTTCTGCTTCCGGCTGAAAACTGGTCGCAGCGTGCGGGCCGCTCGCTCTTCTTTCTGGTGGGCGCGCTTTTCTCGGCGACCACCGGATACATCGGCATGCGGCTCGCCGTGCGCAGCAATGTCCGTGTGGCTGCCGCTGCGCGTGAGGCGACTCCGGAAGAAGGCGAACCGGAAAAGGACCTCACCACCGTCTCGCACAAGGCGATGAAGATCGCTTTTCGTACAGGTGGTGTGGTCGGCATGATCACCGTGGGGCTCGGGCTGCTCGGGGCCTCCTGCGTCGTACTCGTCTACGCCGCGGACGCCCCGAAGGTGCTGGAGGGCTTCGGGCTCGGTGCCGCCCTCATCGCCATGTTCATGAGGGTCGGTGGCGGCATCTTCACGAAGGCCGCGGACGTCGGTGCCGACCTCGTCGGCAAGGTCGAGCAGGGGATCCCGGAGGACGACCCGCGCAACGCCGCCACGATCGCCGACAACGTGGGCGACAACGTCGGCGACTGCGCGGGCATGGCGGCCGACCTCTTCGAGTCCTACGCCGTGACGCTCGTGGCCGCGCTCATCCTCGGGAAGGCCGCCTTCGGGGACTTCGGGCTGGCCTTCCCGCTGATCGTTCCGGCGATCGGCGTGATCACCGCGATGATCGGGATCTTCGCGGTCGCCCCGCGGCGCGCGGACCGCAGCGGAATGACGGCCATCAACCGCGGCTTCTTCGTCTCCGCCGTGATCTCGCTGGCGCTGGTGGCCGGGGGCGTCTTCGCCTACCTGCCGTCCTCGTACGCGGAGCTGGACGGCGTCACCGACACCGCCATCACCTCGCGCGACGGGGACCCGCGGATCTTCGCTCTGGTCGCCGTCGCCATCGGGATCGTGCTGGCCGCTCTGATCCAGCAGCTGACCGGCTACTTCACCGAGACGAACCGGCGCCCGGTCAGGGACATCGGCAAGTCCTCGCTGACCGGCCCGGCCACCGTCGTGCTCGCGGGCATCTCCATCGGACTGGAGTCCGCCGTCTATGCGGCGCTGCTGATCGGCCTGGGCGTCTACGGGGCGTTCCTGCTCGGCGGCACGTCGATCATGCTGGCGCTGTTCGCGGTGGCCCTGGCGGGGACGGGTCTGCTCACGACCGTCGGGGTCATCGTGGCCATGGACACGTTCGGACCGGTCTCCGACAACGCGCAGGGCATCGCGGAGATGTCCGGCGACGTCACGGGCGCGGGCGCGCAGGTCCTCACCGACCTGGACGCCGTCGGCAACACCACGAAGGCCATCACCAAGGGCATCGCCATCGCCACCGCCGTCCTGGCGGCGTCGGCGCTGTTCGGCTCGTACCGCGACGCGATCGCCGGGGCCACCGAAGACGTGGGGGCCGGCGCCGGGGCGATGTCCCTCAGCCTGGACATCTCGCAGCCCAACAACCTGGTGGGCCTGATGCTGGGCGCCGCGGTCGTCTTCCTCTTCTCCGGACTGGCGATCAACGCGGTGTCCAGGTCCGCCGGGGCCGTGGTCCACGAGGTGCGGCGGCAGTTCCGCGAGCATCCCGGGATCATGGATCGCAGCGAGAAGCCGGAGTACGGCCGTGTCGTCGACATCTGCACGAAGGACGCGCTGCGCGAACTCGCCACGCCCGGCCTGCTCGCCGTGCTGGCGCCGATCGCCGTCGGGTTCACCCTCGGCGTCGGGGCACTCGGCTCGTACCTCGCGGGTGCCATCGGCGCGGGGACGCTGATGGCGGTGTTCCTCGCCAACTCCGGTGGCGCCTGGGACAACGCCAAGAAGCTCGTCGAGGACGGCCGGCACGGCGGCAAGGGCAGCGAGGCCCATGCCGCGACCATCATCGGTGACACGGTCGGCGACCCCTTCAAGGACACCGCGGGACCGGCCATCAACCCCTTGCTGAAGGTGATGAACCTGGTCGCGCTGCTCATCGCCCCGGCGGTGGTGCAGTTCAGCTACGGACAGGACGCCAGCCCCGCGGTCCGGGCGGTGGTGGCGGCGCTCGCCGTCGTCGTCATCGTGTACGCGGTCTACGTCTCCAAGCGGCGCGGGATCGCCGTCGGGGATGCGGAGGAGCCCGGTGACGGGGACGGGGACGGGGGCGGCGGCAGCCACGCCTGTCCCGGACGGGCGGCCGTGTCGTGAGGTGGTGAGAGGGAGGATCAACGGCCGGGCGGGCGAAGGGGGCTGATGCCCCGTCCGCCCGGCCGATGTCACTCACCGGGGGCACCGTGGTCGGTCGGCCCGGTCGGCCCGGTCGGCCTCGTCGGCCGTGTGGCGGTTCGGGGAGAGGGCGGAGTGGGGCGGTGGTGCAGCAGGGTGCCGGTGCCGGTGTCGGGTGGTTCGTGGGGTGTGCGCTGCGTGTAGGTCCCCGCACCTGTACGCATGCGTGTGTGTACATGTGTGCTGTGTAGTGCTGTTCGCTCGGGTGTTCCCGATTTCGGTAGCTGTGCGGGTGAGTTGTATCTCCCTCGTTTCCCTTGGTGCAAATGGCTACAAAAGGTCATCTATCGGACGGGAGGCACCCGGATGGAGTGCGCCTGGCGTGTAAGTTCCGGGGCCGAGAGCCGTGGAAGGGACCGATCCGGTGAACAAGAAGCTTGCGGCCGCGCTGTCCGGCGGTGCGGTACTGGTACTCACGCTGTCGGGCTGTGGTGGCGACGACAAGAGCGAGAAGGTGAACGCCTGGGCCAAGAAGGTCTGTGACCAGGTCCAGCCCCAGCTGCAGAAGATCGCGAACGCCAACGCCGCCATTCAGCAGCAGACCGCCGACAACAGCAAGCCCGCCGACGTCCAGAAGACCGACTCGGCCGCCTTCCAGCAGATCTCGCAGGCGTACAAGGCGCTGGGCAAGGCCGTCGAGTCGGCGGGCCCGCCGCCCGTCGACAACGGCGAGGCCACGCACAAGGACGCCGTGAAGGAGCTCAACACCTCCTCCGCGGCGTACGCGGACCTGCAGAAGAAGGTCGACGCCCTCGATACGAAGGACCAGGCGAAGTTCGCCGACGGCCTCAAGAGCATCGCGGACGAGCTGAACAAGATCAGCTCCAATGGCGACCAGGCCCTGAAGAGGCTTCAGTCCGGCGAGGTCGCCACCGCGATGGCGAAGCAGAAGGGCTGCCAGAAGCCGACGGCCTCGGCGCCGCCCAAGAGCACCACCACGGGATCGGGCGCCCAGGCGTCGCCGTCCACCTCGCCCAGCGAGGAGTCCTGACCGGTCGGCCCGGTATCCGTCCGGCCCGGTAGGCCGGACGACGTGAGCGGTCCGGACAGTCCGATGGGTGCCGGGCCGCTGCCGTTGTCGGCGGGAGCGGACACAATGGTCGGGTGAGTACGACCCGCCTTCCCGTGCCCGACCGTTCGCCCCGGCTCCGCGAAGCCCTTCTCGGCGCCGCCTTCACCGCCGACGGGCTCCTCGACCTGCTCGGCGCGCCCGCCTATGCCGCTCTCGCCCGCGGCGAGACGGTTCCGGCGCTGCGTGCCACCCGGGGGGCGTCCCCGCTCGACACTCTGGTGCGGCTCTTCCTGCTCCAGCGCCCCGTGCCTTACGAGCGGGCCCGAGCCGCGCTTCCGCTGGCGCAGTGCATGGAGGACGGCTGGGTGGTCCGTGTCGGCGACGAGGTGCGGGCCGCGGTCGACGTGCGTCCGTACAGCGGGCCCGAGGGGCAGGACTGGTACATCGTCTCCGATCTGGGCTGCTCGGTCGGCGGCGCGGGCGGCATCGGTTCGCGTGAGGAGGGCGTGGTCCTCGGAGTCGGCGGGGCGTCCACCACCCTCGCCGGAATCACTGTCCGTACGCCGGTCGCCTCCGCGCTCGACATCGGTACGGGCTCCGGCATCCAGGCGCTGCACGCCTCGCAGCACGCCGGTCGGGTGACGGCCACCGATCTCAATCCGCGCGCGCTGGAGTTCACCCGGCTGACGCTCGCCCTGTCCGGCGCACCGGCAGCGGACCTGCGCCTGGGCTCCCTGTACGAGCCGGTCGGCACGGAGAAGTACGACCTGATCGTCTCCAACCCGCCGTTCGTCATCTCGCCCGGCGCCCGTCTCACCTACCGCGACGGCGGCATGGGCGGCGACGACCTGTGCCGGACCCTGGTGCAGCAGACGGGCGACCGGCTCAACGAAGGCGGATACGCCCATTTCCTGGCCAACTGGCAGCACGTGGAGGGCGAGGAGTGGCAGAACCGGCTGAGTTCCTGGGTGCCGTACGGCTGCGACGCCTGGATCGTGCAGCGTGAGGTCCAGGACGTCACGCAGTACGCGGAGCTGTGGCTGCGCGACAGCGGCGACCACCGTACGGACCCCGCCGAGTACGCGGCCCGGTACGACGCCTGGCTGGACGAGTTCGAGGCCCGCAAGACCAGGAGCGTCGGCTTCGGCTGGATCACCCTGCGGAAGTCCGCCGCGGCCGCGGCCGGGAATCCGTCCGTCGTGATCGAGGAATGGCCGCATGCGGTGGAGCAGCCGCTCGGACCGGCCGTGCAGGCCCACTTCGCCCGCCAGGACTACCTCCGCGAGCAGGACGACGCCGCGCTGCTGGCCGGCCGGTTCGCGCTCGCCGCCGAGGTCGTGCAGGAGCAGGTCGGCCTGCCCGGAGCGGAGGACCCCGAGCACGTGGTGCTCCGTCAGAACCGCGGTATGCGGCGCGCGACGAAGGTCGATGCCGTCGGCGCGGGCTTCGCCGGCGTGTGCGACGGGACGCTGCCTGCGGGCCGGATCCTGGACGCGATCGCCCAGTTGATGAACGAGGACCCGGTGCTGCTGCGCGACCGCACCCCGCAGGCGATCCGGTTGTTGGTGGAGGAAGGGTTCCTGGAGCCGGTGGGGTCGGCCGGCTGACGGTGTCGCCGTGATCCGGAAGGGGCCGTTCTGTTCTAGGGCGTGTCGTTCCGGTTCGGAGTGGTTCCGGGGCGGGGCGTGCCGCTGTGCATGGTGAATGTCCTCTTCACCAGCGGTGCCGTTCTTGTCGCCCAGCGGCCCGCCGTCGTGCCTCGTGTTCCGGTTGTGCTCGGTGACGGGGCCCGTACGCCGGACCGGAGCCGGGACGGGGTGGTGTCCGATGCCCGCCGCCGGTTCGGTTCCGGATCGATTCCGGGTCGGCCCGGGGAACGGACCGGTGCCCCGAGCGGCTTCCGGACCTGCCTCCCGGCTCCGGCTCGGTGTGGCGTTCCTGAGCGGCTTCCGGACCGGCCGCCACCTCTGATCGGCCTCTGGACCGGTCTCGCGCCTCAGGGCCGGGCCTCGGCTCGGCGCCCCGGGCCGAGGCCGCGCCCGAACCGGCGTCCGGGGCTCGAGCCGACGTCCGGGGCCCGAGCCGGCGTCCGGGGCCCGAGCCGGGGGCCGGGGGCCGCGTCGGCCCGGTGGCGGGTGAATCCGGCCATTCACCCAGGGTTCGTGTCCGCGACGCCCGGGGGTGACAGCCTCCACCTGACCGGATGGCACGGCCCCGGCGGAACAGCGACAGGGAGGCGGACGGACATGGAGAGCGGACCAGCGTTTCTCGCCGGAGCGGTGTTCGCGCTGTTCGGCGCCGCGCTGCTGCTGTGGACGGGGGCGCGCGTGATGCACCGCGCGCCGGTGGCGCAGGGAGTGAGCCCCCTCGCTTCCGCCACGCTCGCCACTCTGTTCGGCGTACTTTTTCTCGTTCTCGGTGTGTGGTGCTTCACCCGCATCTGATCCACTTCCCACCGGGACCCACGGGTTTCCGCCGGAGCGTCGCCACGCATGGCGGACCCCCGGAGGCGTCGCGGATCCCGCCCGGCGGGACATGGTGTGGGACATGCGGGGCAGGGTGAGGAACACGCCCGGAGGGCCCGTGCCGGTGGCGGACACCACACGCCGCCGGTGGTGGTGCCGCAGTGGTCGGGAACCGGCAGGCGGCGGTCGTACGCCCGACGGACCGGGTACTCCGGGCGGCAGGAATGCCGGGAGTCGGGTTACCGTTCGAGTGGCCGTTGCGGGCTTTTGCCGTTTGACACGGGGGCGGGTTGTACCGTCACACTCCGCAGCGACGGCACCGTCGGCGGCGTCATGCCGCTGTCCGGATGCCCACCGAGCGTCGACCGGAGAGAAGAGCGAAGTTGTCCCCGACCAGCGAGACCGCACAGGGCGGCCGCCGACTCGTCATCGTCGAGTCGCCTGCCAAGGCGAAGACGATCAAGGGCTACCTCGGCCCCGGATACGTCGTCGAGGCGAGTGTCGGGCACATCCGCGACCTGCCGAACGGTGCCGCAGAGGTCCCGGAGGAGTACACCGGCGAGGTGCGTCGGCTCGGCGTCGACGTCGAGCACGACTTCCAGCCCGTCTATGTCGTCAACGCGGACAAGAAGGCCCAGGTCAGGAAGCTCAAGCAGCTTCTTGCCGAGTCCGACGAACTCTTCCTCGCCACCGATGAGGACCGCGAGGGCGAAGCCATCGCGTGGCATCTGCAGGAAGTCCTGAAGCCCAAGGTCCCGGTCCACCGGATGGTCTTCCACGAGATCACCAAGGACGCGATCCGAGCCGCCGTCGCCAACCCGCGCGAGCTCAACCAGCGCATGGTCGATGCCCAGGAGACCCGCCGCATCCTCGACCGGCTCTACGGCTACGAGGTCTCGCCGGTCCTGTGGAAGAAGGTCATGCCGCGGCTGTCGGCCGGGCGCGTCCAGTCCGTGGCGACCCGTCTCGTCGTCGAGCGGGAGCGCGAGCGCATCGCCTTCCGCTCCGCCGAGTACTGGGACCTGACCGGAACGTTCTCCACCGGAACGGGCGCGAACGGGGCGGACGCTTCCGGCCCGTCGTCCTTCACCGCCCGCCTCAACACGGTCGACGGCCGCCGTGTCGCCCAGGGCCGTGACTTCGGCCCGGACGGCCGGCTGAAGTCCGGTTCCGGCCAGGTGCTGCACCTGGACGAGGCGAATGCCCGCGCGCTGGCCGCCGCGCTCGCCGACAGCGCGTTCGCCGTGCGGTCCGTCGAGTCGAAGCCGTACCGCCGTTCCCCGTACGCCCCCTTCCGCACGACGACCCTCCAGCAGGAGGCGAGCCGGAAGCTGGGCTTCGGCGCCAAGGCCACCATGCAGGTCGCGCAGAAGCTGTACGAGAACGGCTTCATCACGTACATGCGTACCGACTCCACGACCCTCTCGGACACGGCGGTCGCCGCGGCTCGGGCGCAGGTCACGCAGCTGTACGGGGTCGGCTACCTGCCGGACAAGCCGCGCACGTACGCCGGGAAGGTCAAGAACGCCCAGGAGGCGCACGAGGCGATCCGCCCGTCCGGCGACCGCTTCCGCACCCCCGCCGAGACCGGCCTCACCGGCGACCAGTTCCGGCTCTACGAGCTGATCTGGAAGCGGACCGTCGCCTCCCAGATGAAGGACGCGGTCGGCAACTCCGTCACCGTCAGGATCGGCGGCCGGGCGAGCGACGGCCGGGACGCCGAGTTCTCCGCGTCCGGCAAGACGATCACCTTCCACGGGTTCATGAAGGCGTACGTCGAGGGCGCCGACGACCCGAACGCCGAGCTCGACGACCGCGAGCGCCGCCTCCCGCAGGTCGCCGAGGGCGACGCGCTGTCCGCCGAGGAGATCTCGGCCGACGGGCACGCCACCAAGCCGCCGGCCCGCTACACCGAGGCCTCGCTGGTCAAGGAGCTCGAAGAGCGCGAGATCGGTCGCCCGTCGACGTACGCCTCGATCATCGGCACGATCCTGGACCGCGGCTACGTCTTCAAGAAGGGCACGGCGCTCGTCCCGTCCTTCCTCTCGTTCGCCGTGGTCAATCTGCTGGAGAAGCACTTCGGCCGACTCGTCGACTACGACTTCACCGCGAAGATGGAGGACGACCTCGACCGTATCGCGCGGGGTGAGGCCCAGGCCGTGCCGTGGCTGAAGCGTTTCTACTTCGGCGCGGGCGGCGACGACCTGGCGGGCGCGGGCGCGGCCTCCGACGCGGGCAACGGCGACGGCGACCACCTCGGCGGCCTGAAGGAGCTCGTCACCGACCTCGGCGCGATCGACGCCCGGGAGATCTCCTCGTTCCCCGTCGGCAACGGCATCAAGCTGCGGGTCGGCCGCTACGGGCCGTACATCGAACGCGGCGAGAAGGACGCCGAGGGCCACCAGCGCGCGGACGTTCCGGAGGACCTGGCTCCGGACGAGCTGTCCGTGGAGTACGCGGAGGAGCTGCTGGCCAAGCCGAGCGGCGACTTCGAACTCGGTACGGACCCGATCACCGGGCACCAGATCGTCGCCAAGGCCGGTCGCTACGGCCCGTACGTCACCGAGGTGCTGCCCGAGGGCACCCCGAAGACCGGCAAGAACGCGGTGAAGCCGCGGACCGCCTCCCTCTTCAAGTCCATGTCGCTGGAGACGGTGACGCTGGCCGACGCGCTCCGGTTGATGTCGCTGCCGCGCGTCGTCGGCGAGGACGCCGACGGCGTGGAGATCACCGCGCAGAACGGCCGCTACGGCCCTTACCTGAAGAAGGGAACGGACTCGCGTTCGCTCGCCTCCGAGGAGCAGCTCTTCGACATCACCCTCGAAGAGGCCCTCGCGATCTACGCGCAGCCCAAGCAGCGCGGTCGCGCCGCTGCCAAGCCGCCGCTGAAGGAGCTCGGCACGGACCCGGTGAGCGGGGCGCCGGTCGTGGTCAAGGACGGCCGCTTCGGCCCGTACGTGACCGACGGCGAGACCAACGCCACGCTGCGGACCGCCGACAGCGTCGAGACGATCACGCCGGAGCGCGGTTACGAGCTGCTCGCCGAGAAGCGTGCCAAGGGGCCCGCGAAGAAGAAGACGGCGAAGAAGGCCCCGGCCAAGAAGGCGGCCGCGAAGAAGACGGCGGCCAAGAAGACCACGACCGCCAAGAAGACGGCGGCGAAGAAGACCACGGCGAAGAAGACCACGGCCACGAAGAAGACGGCGGCGAAGAAGACGGCCGCCGCGAAGGAGACCACGGCGGCGTCCGCGGCCGCCGGGGAGAGCTGACCGGGGACCCGGTATCGGTGGGCCGACCGGGTCTGGATCAACGGCGGGCCGGCCGGGGGCCGGGGCCGGGGCCGGGGACCGTGAGCTGAACGGAGGGGCGTCCGGCTTCAGTGCGGGCCGCCCCGTCCGGTTCGGGGGCGGCCCGTCCCGTGCAGGAGGCCGTTCCGTAGGGGAGGCGGACCGTCCCCGTGCGGAAGGCTGCCCGGTTTTCGTACGGGGAATTTCCGGCGGGAGGTCCTCGTACGGGGACGCCGCCGGTCCGGCGGGGCGTGAGGCGTGGGCGGCTGCGGCCGGGCCACCTCCATGACGGGTCGTCCGTGCTCCTGTCCCACGCCCGAGCTGCCACATGCCGCGCCCTCGTCGTCCACATGTTCGGGCGTGGCATCCGGGGAGCCGTCCGATCCGGATAGGCTGGGCGGATGACGCGAGCCGAGCAGCCAACGGTCGTGAGCCCCACCTCCGACGCACTTGCCGCAGACTCACGCGAGCGCGCCGTACGAGCCTTGTTGCGTGTCCCGCCGCTGAAGCGGTTGTGGAGCGCCCAGCTCGTCGGAAGCATCGGCGATGCCCTCGCCCTTCTCGTGCTGGTGCTGATGTCGCTGCAAGCGGCGGTCCAGGAGGGCTCGTTCGGAGCCGGATATCGAGGGGCGGCGTTCGCCGTCGCCGCGGTGTTCGGTGCCCGGATTCTCGCCACCCTGATCTTCGGGGCCGTACTCCTCGGTCCGCTGACGACGCTCACCGCGCCGGGCGGACCGCTGGACCGGCGCTGGCTGATGATCGGGACGGACGGGCTGCGGCTCGCGCTGCTGGTCGTCGCACCGCTGTGGATCGACTGGATGCCGGCTCAGGCGCTCATGATGATCCTCATCACCGTCTTCGTCGTCGGTGCGGCCGAGCGTCTGTGGACGGTCGCCAAGGACGGCGCCGCGCCCGCGCTGCTGCCCGCGCCGCCCCCGGAGGGCGCGGCGGTACGTCCCCTGCCCGACCACCTCGACGCCCTGCGCCGACTCTCCCTCCGTACCGACTTCGCCGCCATCCCGGTCGCCGGGGCCGGTCTGCTGGCCGCCACCCTGGTCGGCAACCTGCTGGGCTCGGGCCTGGAGTGGTTCTCGCTCCATCAGGCGGCGCTCGGCTCCTACGTCGCGGCCGGTCTGTTCGCGGCCTCGGTCTCCACCCTGTACTTCCTGGAACTGCCTGGTTCGCAGACGCCCCGCCCGCGCTCGCCGCTGGAGGGCCTGCGCCGGCCGTCGGCCGACGGCGGGCCCGATCGGGGCCGCACCGGTGCCGTACCGGTGATCATCGGTGCGTCGGCCGCCGTCGCCGGGGCCATCGCTGCCGCCGCTGCCGTCGCCGCCCTGCACGCCGGGGAGCTGGGCGGCGGACCCGTCACGTTCGCCCTGCTGATCCTCGGACTGACCGGTGCCACGGGCGTCGGCATCCGTACCGCCGGGAAGGTGCTGCCCACGCTGTCGCGGCGGCGGCTGCTCGCGCTGGCCGTCGCCGTCACGGGCGTCGCGCTGCTCGCCATGGGCCTGGTGCCGGACACGGCGACCGTCGTGGTGATCACGGTGCTCGCCGGGTACGCGGCGGGGGTCGCCGCCCGCACCGGCCACGTCCTGATCGACCAGGAGACCGAGGAGTCCCGCTGGGCCAGGATCACGGAGCACCTCCAGGCCGTCGTACGGGTCGTCGTCGGGCTCGGCGCGCTCGTCGGCCCGCTGCTGTCCGCCGCGATCGGCGCGCACCGGCTGGAGTCGGGGACGTTCGTCTTCGCCCACGGCGGAGCGGCCTTCGCCCTGATGCTGATCGGCGCGCTGCTGCTGCCCGTCGCGGTGATCGTCCTCGCGAAGACGGACGACCGCTCCGGCGTGCCGCTGCGCCGTGACCTGCGCGAGGCACTGCGTGGCGGGGAACCGGACGTGGCGCCCGCGAAGACCGGGTTCTTCCTGGCCCTGGAGGGCGGCGACGGCGCCGGAAAGTCCACCCAGGTCGAGGCGCTCGCCGAGTGGATCCGTGCCAAGGGCCACGAGGTCGTCGTCACCCGGGAGCCGGGCGCGACCCCGGTCGGCAAGCGGCTGCGCTCGATCCTGCTCGACGTGTCGTCGGCCGGACTCTCCAACCGGGCCGAGGCGCTGCTGTACGCAGCCGACCGCGCAGAGCACGTCGACTCGCTGGTCCGCCCGGCGCTGGAGCGCGGTGCAATCGTCATCTCCGACCGTTACATCGACTCCTCCGTCGCCTACCAGGGCGCGGGCCGTGACCTCTCCCCGACCGAGATCGCCCGGATCTCGCGCTGGGCCACGGGCGGGCTCGTACCGCACCTGACCGTCCTGCTGGACGTCGACCCGGAGACCGCGAGGGAACGGTTCACCGAGGCGCCCGACCGGCTGGAGTCCGAGCCGCCGGAGTTCCACGCCCGGGTACGGGCCGGCTTCCTGACGCTGGCCGCGGCCGACCCGGCCCGCTACCTGGTGGTGGACGCGGGACAGGACCCGGAGACGATCAGCACGGTCGTACGCCACCGCCTCGATCAGCTCCTTCCGCTCTCCGAGGCCGAGATCAAGGCCCAGGAGGAGGCGCGCAGGAAGGCCGAGGAGGAGGCCCGGCGCAAGGCCGAGGAAGAGGCGGCCCGCAAGGCCGAGGAGGAGCGGCTGGAGCGCGAGCGGCAGGAACAGCTCGCCAAGCTCCGGGCCGAGGAGGAGGAACGCAAGCGCCGCGAGCTGGAGGAGGCGCGCAGGCGCGAGGCCGAACGCCAGGCGGAGGAGGCCCGGCAGCGGGCCGAGGAGGCGCGGCGCAAGGCCGAGGAGGAGCGGGCCAAGCGGGAGGCCGAGGAGGCGGCCCGCGAGGCGGAGCAGGAGAGGCTGCGCAAGAGGGCCGCGGAGGAGGCCAGACAGCGCAAGGAGGCCGAGGAACAGCGTCTGGAGAAGCAGCGGGCCGCCGAGGCGGCCCTGCTGCGCGCCGAGGAGGCCCGGCGCCGGGCCGAGGCGGCCAGGGCCGAGGCGGCTGCGGCGGCGTCCGTGCCGGACAACGAGATCACCGTGCCGACACCGATCGTCGACCCGAACGACGTGACGCAGCAGGTGCCCTCGCCGACCACGCGTCCCGTGCGCTCCGACGACGACGAGACGGCGATCCTTCCTCCGGTACGGGACGGGCAGCCCCCGGTACGGGACGCGCGGCGTCCTCGTGACACGGAGGCTGCGAGTGACACGCGTGACGTGCGGGAGTCGAGGGATGCCTGGGGTGCGCATGACGCGCGCTCGGCGGATCCGGCAGACCGGGTTCCGCGGGGCATCTTCCGTGACGAGCGCCCGTCGGCGGGCTTCGCGGCGGAGAGCGAGAACGAGCGCACGCGCGAGCTCCCGCAGATCGACGACCCGCACGCGGGCGGCGCCGGGGCGCAGCAGGCGCGGGACCACTGGGACGGCCAGGAGCGCCGCTCACGGCGCCCGCGCCCCGACTGGGCCGAGGAGACCCCGTTGGACGACCTGCCGACGCTGGCGGACGAGCTGCTGGGCGGCGACCACGGGGACGGCGAGGACCCGGGCTCCTTGGGACGGGGACGCCGCCCGCGCCGCTGAGGCGGTGCGGCGTGAGGGACGGGACGTCCGTGTGGCCGGCCGAAGGGTCCGGGCCGCGGGGCCGTCGATCTGCCGGCCTGCGGAGCGGATGTCCCGTCCGCAGGTCTGCTGCTTCGCCGGCCCGCAGGCCCGCCGGACTGGTCGGAGTGCGGTCCAGACCGGTCCCGCCCGGCCCTGCCGGGATTGTCAGACCCGTCCCTCACAATGGAGTCCGGACATGAGCCGGGACCAGCAGGGTGGGGTTCGGGCGCGGTCGGTGCGGTCGCACGGCCCGCGCAACGACACCCCGTCGCGCGGGCCGTGCGACCGGATCGCGCGACATCCCGGCGCATGAGGCCACAGCACGAGACCACGGCACACGGCACGACAAGCACGGGTGCACGACAGCACGGCGCACGACACGTCAGCACGGCGTACGACAGCACCGCGCACGACAGCGGACAGCACGACAATGTGCGGCCACGAGGACGCACACCACCGGAAGGGCGGTGACCCATGACCGTATGGGACGACCTGGTCGGGCAGGACCGGGTGCAGGAGCAGCTCGGTGCCGCCGCCCGGGACGCCGATGCGCTGGTCACCGCCCACTCCGCGGGGGAGCCGGTGCCGCCGGGGTCGAAGATGACCCACGCCTGGCTGTTCACCGGTCCCCCCGGCTCCGGCCGTTCCACCGCGGCCCGGGCCTTCGCCGCCGCCCTCCAGTGCGTCAGCCCCGACCGGGCCCTGGGCGGCGCGCCGGGGTGCGGTTTCTGCGACGGCTGTCACACCAGCCTCATCGGTACACACGCCGATGTCGAGGTGGTCCGTACCGATCTCCTCTCCATCGGCGTGAAGGAGACCCGCGAACTGGTCCGACGCGCCCAGCTGTCCCCGGCCGGCGGTCGCTGGCAGGTCATCGTGCTGGAGGACGCGGACCGGCTCACCGAGGGCGCGGGGAACGTCCTGCTGAAGGCCGTCGAGGAACCGGCTCCCCGCACGGTCTGGCTGCTCTGCGCGCCCTCGCTCGAGGACGTGCTTCCCACCATCCGTTCCCGCTGTCGCCACCTCACCCTGCGCACGCCCTCCGTGGACGCGGTGGCCGACGTGCTGATCAGGCGCGACGGCATCGATCCGGAGCGGGCCGCGTCCGCTGCCCGTGCCACCCAGGGCCACATCGGCCGGGCCCGTCGCCTCGCCACGGACGAGCGGGCGCGCTCCCGGCGTGCCGCCGTGCTGAAGATGCCGCTGCGGATCGAGGAGATCGGGGGCTGTCTCAAGGCCGCCCAGGAACTGATCGACACCGCCGCGGAGGACGCCAAGCAGGTCTCGGAGGAGGTCGACACCAAGGAGACGGAAGAACTGAAGGCCGCCCTCGGCGCCGTCGCCGGAGGCCGGATGCCGCGGGGGACGGCGGGCGTGATGAAGGAGCTGGAGGACCGGCAGAAGCGCCGCAAGACCCGTACCCAGCGCGACAGCCTCGATCTCGCGCTCAGCGAGCTGACGGGCTTCTACCGCGATGTGCTGGCTCTGCAGATGGGCTCGCGGATCGCCATCGCCAACGCGGACGCACAGGACGCCCTCGACCGCGTCGCCGGCTCCTCCACCCCCGAGCGGACCCTGCGCCGGATAGAGGCGGTGATCGCGTGCCGACGGGCGCTGGACCGCAACGTCGCACCGCTGCTCGCGGTGGAGGCGATGACAATGGCGCTGCGCGCGGGCTGACGTACGGCGCCGCCGTCCCGTTCCCGCTTTCCGTCCTGGATCACCACCGCCGTCACCCAGCTCCGCCACGACCTCCGTCCCATCCCCATCGTCCCTGGCACCCCCATCGGCAGTGCACTGCATCGCCATCGGCAGTGCACTGCCCGAGCACCATCCGAGCCGGTGAACCTTCCCGGTCACAGCACTAGCGCACCGCGCCATCACCGATGTCACCGTTCGTCACGTTTCGTTACTGATTTTTCACCCGTATGGGCGGTAAAGCGGGCGAGGCGCCGTCCGGCGACTACGCTCCGGGGATGGACACCAGGCGCCCGCTCCGCACTTTCGCCCCCGCGCTCGGCTTTGCCGGCCTCCTTGTCTCCGGTTGCAGCGGCGACGGTTCGGCGAACCCGTCCCCGTCCGCCCCCGCAGTCCCCGCCGCGCTCCAGCCGTACTACGAGCAGCGGCTGAAGTGGCGCGACTGCGGGGCCGAGGGTTTCCAGTGCGCGACGATGAAGGCGCCCCTGGACTACGCGAATCCGGACGGCGGAGACATCGATCTGGCCGTCTCCCGCGCCGGGGCCACCGGCCCCGGGGAGCGGATCGGCTCGCTCCTGGTGAATCCCGGCGGCCCGGGAGGCTCGGCCGTCGGCTACCTCCAGAATTTCGTGGCCCTCGGCTACCCCGCCCCGGTCCGGGCGCGCTACGACATGGTGGCCGTCGACCCGCGCGGGGTCGCTCGCAGCGAGCCCGTCGAGTGCCTCACCGGCCCGCAGATGGACTCGTACACCCAGGTCGACCAGACGCCCGACGACGAGACCGAGGTCGACCGGCTGAGCGCCGCGTACCAGAGGTTCGCGGGCGGCTGCGAGCAGCACTCGGCTCAGGTGCTCCCGCATGTCTCCACCGCCGAGACCGCCCGCGACATGGACATGCTGAGAGCGCTGCTGGGCGACGAGAAGCTGCACTACGTCGGGGCGTCGTACGGCACCTACCTCGGTGCCGCATACGCCGAACTCTTCCCGGCCCGGGTCGGCCGGATGGTCCTGGACGGCGCGATGGACCCCTCGCTCTCCGCCCTCGACGTGAACCGTGACCAGACGGCGGGCTTCGAGACCGCGTTCCAGTCCTTCGCCGCCGACTGCGTGAAGAGGACGGACTGCCCGCTCGGCACGACTTCCACCGCCGACGCGGCCAGCCGCATGAAGGGGCTCTTCGCCGCCCTCGACGCCAAGCCGATCCCCGCGGGCGACACCCGCGAACTCACCGAGTCCCTCGCCACCACCGGGGTGATCGCCGCCATGTACGACGAATCGTCCTGGCCGCAGCTCCGCGACGCGCTCGTCGGCGCCGCGAAGGGCGACGGCTCCGGTCTGCTCGCCCTGTCGGACAGCTACTACGAGCGCGAGCCGAACGGCACGTACGCGAACCTGATGTTCGCCAACGCCGCCGTGAACTGCCTGGACCAGCCGCCCGCCTTCGCCGACGCCCGAGCCGTCACCCGTGCGCTCCCCGACTTCGAGAAGGCGTCGCCGGTCTTCGGCCGGTCCTTCGCATGGGCCGCCCTGAACTGCGCCCACTGGCCGGTCCGCCCCACGGGTACCCCTCATCGCATCGAGGCCAGGGGTACGGCCCCGATCGTGGTGGTCGGCACCACGCGTGACCCGGCCACCCCCTACAAGTGGGCGGAGTCGCTCGCCGACCAGCTCTCCTCCGGCACGCTCCTCACCTACCGAGGCGACGGCCACACCGCGTACGGCCGCGGCAGCGACTGCATCGACACGGCGATCAACACCTACCTCCTGGACGGCACCCCGCCGACCGACGGCAAGCGTTGCTCCTGACCACTCATGCCCCCGTTCCGCCCCCTTCGCCGCCTTTAGGTCGCTGACCTGCGGAGACGGCCCGGATCCGGGGTGGTACGGAGCACCTCCGGAAACTGTGTAGACTTGGCGACGCCGCTGATCGCACCATAGTGCGACGGGCGTGCCGCCTTAGCTCAGTTGGCCAGAGCAACGCACTCGTAATGCGTAGGTCTCGGGTTCGAATCCCGAAGGCGGCTCAGAGAAACCCCAGGTCAGATGCTCTCTTATCTGGGGTTTTCTGTTGCTCGGCGTTCCTGTGCTCGGGGTTCCTGGGACGGCACCCGTCCGCGCTCCTATTCCATGCCTCTCGTGCCGTGCCGTGCAGGGCCCCGGGGCGCGGCGATGTCGGGCCCTTGGGCTGTCGATCATCACGCTCTCATCCTCGGCCGGGCGGGGATCGTCCCCTTCGAGGTCAGCGCCCTCGGATACGCGTTGTACGGCGGCGGGTTCGGCACGTTCGTACCCGCCGTGACCCATGTGGTCATGCGTGATGTGCCCTCCGGTGTCTCCGAAACGGCTTCCGGGGTATTGAACGTGGCCCGGCAGAACCGGCCTTCGGCTCCTTCCCGCACGGTTACCAGTCGGCCGTCGGGATCGCCGCCGTCTGTACGGCCGTTACGACAGTCTTGGACCGGGCGGGGTTCCGGGAGCGTACCGAGCGGCCGCGGACGTCGCCGTACCGTCGGAATCGGAGTGGGGTTCGGAGCCGGAGCCGGAGTTGGAGTTGGAGTGGGGTTCGGAGCCGGAGCCGGTGGAGGGTGCGGGACGGGGGAGAGCGCGCGGGACTGGGGCTGCTGGTGACCCAGCCGTCGGGGCCGCGGGCACCGGCATGTTTCGGGGACGGCCGACGGCCGCGCCGACTGCCGGTGGACCTGGTCCTGGTCGGCATCGGCGTCGTGCCCCGTACGGAACCGGCCGAGGCGGCGGGCTGGCGGTCTCCGGCGGCACCGTGGTCGACGCCGGGCTGCTGACCGGCGATCCGTGCATCTCGGCCATCGGCGACTGCGCGTTCTTCCCGCTGTCGGGCCCCGACACGCAGCCGCGGTCCCAGCTGGGGCCTCAGCCGACCGTGCGCCGAGCGCCCTGCGACCGACCGCGGGCCGACTCCGATGCTCGCGCCGCGGTGTCGCGGGGCGGTGGTCACGTCCCGCGCGGATCGTGTCGCGGTGGTTTCGCCAACGCCTCTG
Organism: Streptomyces sp. NPDC002476; assembly: GCF_042889785.1. Taxonomy (NCBI): domain Bacteria; kingdom Bacillati; phylum Actinomycetota; class Actinomycetes; order Kitasatosporales; family Streptomycetaceae; genus Streptomyces; species Streptomyces sp. NPDC002476. The sequence goes on from NZ_JBIARH010000022.1 coordinate 33,410, forward strand.
GTGCGTGCCTTGTCACGGGCCGTTCCGGGGGCGCTCTGCGTTTGACATGCGACGGCCCGGTGGGACGGTTGAAGAGGCATTCCCGCCGGACGGCGTTCCCGCCCGACGAACGCGGAGGCAGTCCCATGAAGGCGTTGGTGTACGAAGGGCCACGTTCGGTGTGCGTCAAGGACGTACCGGACGCGAGGATCGAGCGGCCCACGGATGTGCTCGTGAAGATCACCTCGACGAACATCTGCGGCTCGGACCTGCACATTTACGAGGGGCGCACGGACATGGAGAAGGGGCGTGTCCTGGGCCACGAGAACATGGGCGAGGTGATCGAGGTCGGAGACGGCGTGGACCGGGTCAAGGTGGGCGACCTGGTGTGCCTGCCGTTCAATATCAGCTGCGGGTTCTGCCGCAACTGTGAGCAGGGGCTGACGGCGTTCTGCCTGACCACGCCGTCGGATCCGCGGATGGCGGGTGCCGCGTACGGGTTCGCGGGGATGGGCCCCTACAACGGCGGACAGGCGGAGTTCCTGCGGGTGCCGTACGGCGACTCCAACTGCCTGGTCCTGCCGGAGGAGGCGTGGGAGAAGCAGACCGACTACGTGATGCTGTCGGACGTCTTCCCGACCGGCTGGCACTGCACGGAACTCGCCGGGGTGCGGCCGGGCGAGACCGTGGTCATCTACGGTGCGGGTCCGGTCGGGTTGATGGCGGCGCTGTCCGCGACCCTCAAGAGCGCGGCGAAGGTCATGGTCATCGACCGGCATCCGGACCGGCTGCGGCTGGCCGAGGAGATCGGCGCCATCCCGATCGACGACTCCAGGGATTCGCCCATCGACCGGGTCAACGACCTCACCGACGGACTGGGCGCGGACCGCGGCTGCGAATGCGTGGGCTACCAGGCGCATGACGCCCAGGGCCACGAGCAGCCGAACCTGACGCTGAACAACCTGGTGCAGTCCGTGAAGTTCACCGGCACCATTGGTGTGGTCGGCGTCTTCGTGCCCCACGATCCCGGAAGTCCGGACAAGCTGTACAAGGACGAGGGAGAGATCGCCTTCGACTACGGCATGTACTGGTTCAAGGGCCAGTCGATGGGGACCGGTCAGGCCAACGTCAAGGCGTACAACCGTCAGTTGTGCAACCTCATCCAGCAGGGGAAGGCCAAGCCGTCCTGGATCGTCTCTCACGAACTGCCGCTTGCGGAGGCGGCGCAGGGGTACGAGCACTTCGACAACCGGGACGCGGGCTGGACGGAGGTCGTCCTCCACCCTGACGGCGGGGGCCGGAGCGGCGGTCGGTAGGCAGACGGACAGACAGCCGCGGTCGGTGGGTGGGGCGCGAGCGTTGGGCGGAGCCGAGCGGTGGATGGGTCGGCGGGCAGGTGTGGCCGGGGACCGGGGCCGGGAGCCGGGTCCGAGGGTCGGGAGCGTGTGATGCGTCCCGGCGCCCGTTCCGGCGTACCAGTGTCTCCGGCGTGTCGGTGTCGTGGTGTCACATCACCTCGGTGACGAGAGCGACCGCACGGTCGAACAGGCCCGCCTCGTTCCTGCTGTCGGTGCTGTCGGTGCTGTCGTGCCCCTTGTGAGCCGCACCGCCGCGCGTCGCGTCGGCGGTGCGGCGTGCGGCGGCCTCCGCGAGACGGGCGGCGGGGATGCCACCGGAGGCGGAGAAGTGCGGCACCAGGGCGTTCAACAGGGCGAGGGCGCACGCCGATGCCGCTCGACTGGCCCGGGGGGCGACCGCGGTCCGTGCCAGGATCAGGGCCGTCATGGCGCGGTCCAGGGCGGGCGCGCCCTCCGCCGTGTCGCTCCAGTCGATCACCACCGGTCCCTGGGGCGTCAGCACCACGTTGCCCGGGTGCAGGTCGAGGTGGAGGATCCGGTCCTCGGAGCGCGGGGAGAGCCGCGCCGGGACGGTGTGCAGTTCGGTGAGGAGCCCGGCCAGTACGGTGGCGGCTTCGGACGTGGCGAGGCCGCCGGACTCCAGGGACACCAGCATGGTCGGGCCGGTCAGGCGCCGCAGCATCAGGTCGCAGGGGGCCGTCGTGGCGTCGCGCGGACCGAGCCGGGGGACCGGGTAGCCGTGTGCGCTGAGGTAGGACATGACCGCCCACTCATGAGTGGCGTCCAGCCCGTCACGGTTGCGCCGCAGGACCCAGTTCTCGTCGAGCGCGTACACGTTGGCGGTACGCCCGGCCCCCAGTAGCTCACCTATTCGCATGGGACGAACCTATGGGTAGGCGCGTGCGACGGGGAGTTCACCGGCGTGTGAGTTCACCGGCGAGTGCGAGTCCATCAGAGCACACGCACCCACCAGAGCCCTCGGGCCTGCCGGCGGCCGGCCTGAAGCGTTCCCTCGGTGCGGACCTCGCCGGGGCGCGAGTGAGCGGTGACGACGCCGCCCCGACCGTCTCCACCACCGACGCCGGGGGTGGCGGCGGGGCCGCGGAGTAGCCTGGGGGTGTACGGCTTCCCGGTGAGGTGAGCCGGTCGTGTGGGCCCGCACGTCAAAGGAGGCCGTGACGCATGGACACCCTGATCAATGTCGTGGTCGTCCTGGCGATGATCGCGATCGCGGCGTTCGTCATCCACCTGCTCAACACCCGGCACCGGCATCAGCATCTGCGTCCCGCGCACTACGACCACGGCCTGGCCGGGTTCGGTGACGGCCCCGCGTCGGGCCCGGCCCCCGGCACGGCTTTGGGGCGACGGGACATGGCCGAAGGACATCACGTGGCCGAGCGGCAGGACGTGGCCGGACGGCAGGAAGCCGACGCTTCCGGATCCGGGACAGACACCAGCACATCCGGGACAGACACCAGCACAAGTACCGGCACCGGAGCGGGCCTCGGTACCGGCACCGGCAACGACCCAAGTACCGGTACCGACAACGGGCCCAGTAGCGGTATCGATACCGGCTCCAGCCCCAACCCCAGCCCCAGCCCCAATCCCAACCCGGGCCCCGGAGCAGGCTCCGGCTGACGTCAGCCGTCGGCATGCGGGCCCCTACTTCGCGTCCGAGTAGCGCTCCACCACCGCCGTCGTGAACGGAAAACGCACCGGTGTCTCGCCGAAGACCGTTCGCCCCGCCGTGTGACCGGCCGCCCGGATCGCCTCCACGACCGCCTCCGCCTCCTCGCGTGGACAGTGCACGATCACCTCGTCATGCTGGAAGAAGACGAGTTCGGCCCGGAGTCCGGCGGAACCGATCGCCCGGCGCAGGGCGGCCAGGAGCAGCAGCGCCCAGTCCGCGGCGCTGCCCTGCACCACGAAGTTGCGGGTGAAACGGCCCCGCGCGCGGGCGCTGGACGACGCGTAGCCGGGCGTGAACCCGCCGCTGGTGGAACCCCCGGAGTCGTCGGCGGACCCGAAAGCGGATCCGTTTCCGGCTCCGTCCGCGGAGAGGTGTGCGGGCTCCTCCTGGGGGATGCCGGCCTCGTCGTCCTCCGCCCCCCCACCGACCGCGGGCGGGCTGGTCCGGCCCAGCCACGTCCGTACCAGGCGCCCTTCCTCGCCCGCCTTCGCGGCCTCGTCGACATAGGCGACGGCCAGCGGGAACCTGCGGCGCAGGGCGGCGAGGTTCTTCAGGCCGTCGCCCGAGGTCTGGCCGTAGATGGCGCCGAGCAGGGCGAGCTTGGCGTGGTCCCGGTCGCCGTGGAACGCCCGGTCGGACAGTGCCGTGTAGAGATCGCCGCCGTGGCCGGCCACCTCCATCAGGCCCGGGTCGCGCGAGATCGCGGCCAGCACCCTGGGCTCCATCTGGTCGGCGTCGGCCACGACGAGGCACCAGCCTTCGTCGGCGACGACCGCCCGGCGTATCACCCTGGGGATCTGCAACGCACCGCCGCCGTTGGTCGTCCACCGGCCGCTGACGGTGCCGCCCGGCTGGTACTCGGGGCGGAAACGGCCGTCGTGCACCCAGTCCTGGAGCCAGCCCCAGCCGTGCGCCGTCCAGACGCGGTACAGCTTCTTGTACGCGATGAGAGGTGCCACCGCCGGATGGTCCAGCTCCTCCAGCTCCCAGCGCCGCGTGGACTTCACCTTGATCCCGGCCTGCGCGAACGCCTTCACGACATCGGCGGGGAGGTCGGGGCGGACGCGTCTGCCGAAGGCGGCCGAGACCTCGTCGGCCAGCTCGGCCAGTCTGCGGGGCTCCCCGCCGCCCGCGTAACGCTCGCCGAGCAGCTCCTGAAGCACCTCCCGGTGCACGTCCGCGCGCCAGGGCAGGCCGGCCTGGTTCATCTCGGCAGCCACCAGCATCCCGGCCGATTCGGCGGCCGTCAGCAGGCGCATCCGGCCCGGGTGCGCGGTGGCGTCGTGACGGCGGAGCTGGTCGGCGTAGACCTGGATCAGGTCCTCGAAGGGCAGGTCCGTGCCGGGGCGCGGCTCGAAGAGGGCGGACTGGGAGCCTGGCTCGGCGGCGCGGGGCGGCGGATCGGGAGGCACGGGGGCGTTGTGCAGGCGGGCGTGGGCGGCGGCAGCGGAGCGGGGTTCGCCCAGGCGGCCCTCGTGCGCGAGGAGGAGGGATTCGGCGACCTCGATGTCGTAACAGCGGTCCACGGGCACGCCCGCCGCGAGCAGTCGCGGGTACGTCTCGGCGGTGGAACGCCAGACCCAGCGCGTGACCTCCGGCCGGGAGCGGACGGCCGCCACGAGGTCGGGCTCGGCCAGGACCGGTCCGGTGGGCACGCCGGAAGCGTCCAGCGGGGCGAGGAGCGCGCCGCCGTTCTCCATGGTGGCCAGGGCCCAGCGTTCAGACATGCCATCGATTCTGGCACCCACCACTGACAATGGACACGGACAGTGAGTGTCCTGGATGCGTACGGTGACGGGACGGGGATGAGGTCCTGGGCCTCACCCTCGTCCCGCCACCGGCTTCCCGCACCGGAGAGGCCGACGGGGTCGGCCGACGGCGTACGGCTACGAGTCCGTCGTCCAGGTGCCCAGCGATATCTCGGCGGTGATGCCGGGTCCGAAGCCCGCCATCAGGCCGCGATGGCCGTCCAGGGCCGACCCCTCATCGAACATGCGACCGAGGGCGTCGATCACCACCGCGCTGGCTATGTTGCCGTACTCGGTGAGTGTCGCGCGGCTGAAGCGGAACGCCTCGGGCGGTACATCGAGGAAGCGGCTCAGATCGTCCAGGATGCGCGGACCGCCCGCGTGTATGATGTAGAAGTCCATCTTCCCGGCGTTCCACTGGTGCTCCTCGGCGACCGCGTTCAGGGCCGGGGCGAGGGGTTCCATCGTTCCGGGCACCCGCTTGTCGAGCTGGAAGTGGAACCCGGTGGACCGCACCGCGTAGGAGATCCAGTCCTCGGTGTCCGGGATGACGTACGAGCCGTTGCGTTCCATCCGGACCCCGGTGCCGCCTCGGCCCCGGAGCACGACGGCGGCGATGCCGTCGCCGAACAGCCCGTTGGAAAGCAGGGAGCCCACGCCCAGGTCGGTCGGCTGGTAGCAGAGCGAGCAGAACTCGCAGGCGACCACCAGGACGTTGCCGTCGGGGTACGCCCGGCAGAAGTCATGGGCGCGGTTGAGGGCGGCGCCGCCCGCGGCACAGCCGAGCTGGGCGATGGGCAGCTGACGCGTCTCCGGCCGGAAGCCCATCTCGCCGATGAGCCACGCCGTCGGCGGCGGCATCATGAACCCGGTGCAGGAGACGTACACGATCAGGTCGATCTGCCGCGGCTCCAGTTCGGCCTGATCGAGCGCCCGGCGCACCACCGCCGGGACGCGTGCCTTGGTGTGCTGCTCGTACGTGATGCTGCGGGCGTCGAAGCCCGGGTGCTGGAGCACCTTGTCGATCGGCTGGATCAGGTGCCGCTTCTGCACCCCGGTGTGTTCTATCAGGCGCAGGACCAGGCCGAGCTGTGGGTGGTCGCCGTGCAGCCGTCGAGCCAGTTCGAGGGTTTCCTCGTTGGTGATGACGTACTCGGGGACCTCGATTGCCGGCTTGCAGAGAACCGCCATGGAACTCCTCCTAGCGGACTTGGTCCACACGGCCGGGCCCGGAACGGTCGAGGAGTGTCCGCCGACGGCGGGAGACGGAGAGAAAGGGCGGGATCCGCCCACCACGACCCCCGCGCACCGCGTCGTGCGAGAGGGACTGTGGGGGGAAATCCCGCGCCGGTCTCAATACCCCTGGAGCGGGCGCGGACGGGCCGACCGTCGAAGACTGAGTTCTCGCCGTTCGTGGGCGGACCCTGGTCCGCCACGGCTTGGGTGGCCGTCGGGAACACGCTACGGCAGGTGGATCGGAGCCGCACGTCGAGACGCCGAACGCCGTCCCCACCGCCCTCACCCCGCCGTGCTGTGGCGGGGTGAGGGCGGTGGGGACGAAGCCGAGGAGGGCGAACGAGGGTGGGGCGGGGCGGGGCAGGCAGGACGGGATCGCGGAGTGGGCCCGATATGGCTGGTGTGCTCGGCGCGGGCCCGACGTGGCTGGTGCGCCTGATGTGCCCCATGTGTCCGATGCGCCCGGTGGTGCCTTGCGTGCGGGGGCCCGTTCCCGGGCCGGGCTTGTACTGGGCCCGATCCTGGGCCCTTCCGGTTGCCGGGCGCATCACCGGGCCGCATCATCGATGACGGTCGCGTCGGGGACGACGGCCGACAACGTCAGCAATGACGATCGACGAGCCACGAATGACAGCCGACGACGTCGGAGAAGACGCCGACGACGTCGGAGAAGACTTCGGCAACGCCGGGAGCGACGGCCGACGACGTCAGGGATGACGCCGACAACAGGCCGAGGGCCGTTCGCGGTGTGCCCGGCCGACCCGTGCCCGGCCGACCGGGCGGAGGCTGACCGGTTACCAGGTGACGGGCAGTTCGAGGGGGTAGCGCCAGATCGAGGTCTTGTTCCAGCGCACTTCCTCGGCTGGCGTCGCCAGTTTCAGCGCGGGGAAGCGCCTGAGCAGCGTTCCGATGGCGACCTCCAGTTCCGTGGCGGCGAGCGGCGCGCCGAGACAGTGGTGGCCGCCCCAGCCGAAGGTCATGTGCGACGGTCCTTCGCGCTCCAGGTCCAGCTCGTCGGGGCGGTCGAACTTCCGCGGGTCGCGGTTGGCCGTCAGATAGGAGACGTGCACGATGTCCCCGGCCCGGATCAGTACCCCGCTCAGCTCCACGTCCTCGGTGGCGACCCGGGGGATGCCGACGCCCTTGCGGAAGGGGATGAAACGCAGCATCTCGTCGATGGCCTGCGGCAGCTTCTCGGGGTGCTCACGCAGCATGGCCAGCTCGTCGGGCCTGGTCAGCAGGGTGTAGGAGATGTTCCCGAGCTCGTATGTGGTGGTGTCCTGGCCGGTGATGAGCAGGACCATGGCCATCACGGTCAGTTCCTGGTCGTTGAGGATCTCGTCCCCGTCGCGCGCCGTGGCCAGTGCGCTGATCAGGTCGTCGCCGGGGTTCGCGCGGCGCTCCGCGGTCAGCTTCTGGAAGTAGGCGCGGAGGTCGGCCTTGGACCGTACCGCGTTGTCCCGGTTCTCGACGGTGGTGTCCATCATGGTCCGGGCGTGGGCGCGCAGTTGTGCGTCGTCGCCCTCGGGGATGTCGAGCACCTCGCAGATGGTGGTCAGTGGCAGCGGAGCGGCCAGGTGCTCGAAGAGGTCCGCGGGGGCGCCGTGCTCCTCCATCCGGTCCAGCAACTCGTCCACGACGTGCTGGGTGCGTACCCGCATGCGTTCCATGTGACGGGGGGCGAAGCCCTTGGAGATCAGGCTGCGCAGCCGGCTGCTGCCCGGCGGGTCCATCACGTTGATCGCTTCGTCCTGCACGATCGGCTCAGGGGTCATGCGCGGGAAGTCCCGGCCGATGATGGCGCTCCGGCTGAAGCGCCGGTCGGTGGTCACCGTGCGCACGTCGTCGTAGCCGGTGACGAGCCACGCGTCGCCGTCGCCGTGCGGCAACCGGATGCGGGAGACGGGTTCTTCGGTCATCAAGTGCCTGAGAACCGGGTCGAATTCGAGGGCCTCGGCGTAGTCGAACGGGCAGAGCCGGGCGCCGGTGGCTGGTTCCATACGGAGCTCCAGAGGGAGAAAGACTGACGGGGTGGTTCGAGGAGGTGGAGGAGGGGCGGGTGGGCTGGACGGGACATGGGTGCCCGGTCTCCCACAAGGGCACGCGCCGTCGGGGTCCGATTGGTCCACATATTGGTCCATATGCAGAACGGATCCCACGGCCGGGCGTGTCCGGGTTCGCTGGACCGGCGGATCCGGCGCGCGGGCGGGTAAGGCGAAGCGGAGTGGGGCGGGGTGGGGCGGGGGCGGGGTGGAGTGGAGGTTCGGCGGGCCGGGATGCGCCGGGCCGGTGCTCGCGGTGTCACGGGCGGCGGACCGGGCGCGCGTCGCGGTGGCTGTACCGGCGGTACAGGTACGGGTACGGGTTCGGGTTCGGGGCGGCTCAGCCGATCGGGGCCGGTACGACGTTGGCCGCTTCCAGGGCCGGCCGGATCGCGCGGGCGAGTGCGACACCGTCGTCCACGGCCCAGAAGTGGGTGAAGAACAGACGGGGGTCCTCGGCGAGGTGGTGGTTGTGCAGCTCGACGAGCTTGATCCCGCCCCGCCGCAGGGCCTTCAACACGGCCGGTGTCTCGTCGGCGAGCATGGCGCAGTCGCCGCTGAGCGCGGCCCGGCCGCCGCCCAGGGGCTGGAAGTTGAACGCGCTGGTCGAACCCAGGCCGGGCGGCAGGATCAAGTGACCGTCCGCGATCGTCTCGCGGCGGATGAAGAGAATCTTGTAGAGCCCGTCCTCGATGGTTCCCTTTGTGCCGAGCACTGCCTCCATCCCGGCGGTGTCCAGGTCGACCGGGGCCGACGGCCGCGGCGGCCGGGCGGGCGGGGTGCCGGTACGGTCGAGCCCGGCGCGCAGGCCACGGGCCATGGCCACGGGGTCGTGGCCGTGCGCGTGGACGTGGGTCCACCAGATGTCCGGGGTCTGGGCGAGCAGGTGCTTGTGAAGCGCGGTCTGCCCGATCCCGTGCGCCAGCCAGGCGTCGGTCACCCGCTGCAACTCGTCCTCGGTGACCGCTACGTCGCCCATGAGCATCGTGCTGCCGTCGGCGTAGCGGACGAAGGCCACGTGCGTGCCGAGCGCGAGCCCCGGGGTGACGTTCACCCCCTCGGAGACCACGTGCAGGTCCCGCCGGGGAAAGCCCGTGTGGTAGATGGTCCCGCGCAACATGTTGCCCGCGCGACCCAGCGCCCGTGCCACGCCGGCCCAGTCCTCCAGCGCGGTGGGCACCGGCGAGACCCGCCCGCCGCGCGGGTTGGTGCGCCCTGTGAGTTTGTTGCTGGTGCCGGTGGCGGCGCCGGTGGACGCCCCTGCGGCGGTCAGCGCCGGCGCGAGCGCCGCTGCCGCCAGCACTCGGCGTCGTGATGTGAACGCCTGTGCATTCGTGTCGTGCTGTCGGTCTCCGGTCCTGCTGTCGGTCTTCACGTGATCGCCTCCATGGCGCGATGAAAACACGTGAAACGCGGACAAAAGAATGAAAGCGGATACATCGTCAGCGGGTCGGGCCGGATGGCCCAATGGCCTCACCGGATGCCCTGTCGGGCGCTTCGCTTCCCGCCCTGTCGCCGCGGCGCGGCGACGAACGCGTGCGACGCCACGGGGGCGGTGGTCGCGCCCGTTCACGCCGATTGGTTTTGCTTTCCCGGAGGGTTGTACGGGCGGCCGGTGGTGTGGCCGCCAAGTGCTTGGGGTGGGAGGGGCGGAAGGGAGGCTGTCAAAACTGGCGCTGTGTCAGAAGCCGCGCGCACGCGGGGATGGTCCCCGGCAGTGCCCGTTCCTGCGCAAGGCCGAGTACGTCGTACTGCGCGTGCGGAAACCCCGGCTCCATGAGGTATCGGGCACCCCTTACCGCCTGACGGACGACGGATGGCGCACGTCCGAGCGCGATGTGCTGTCGGCGTACGACAAGCCCGGTTTCTCGGCATGCTCGCCTCCCGGCTTCACCGGGAGCTGTGTGGTGTGACCGTCGTGGACCTTCCGCACCCCGGCCACACTGCTTCCGCCCTCAAAGGGTTCGGTCCTCAGCCCCGACCGGGGACGGGGCTGAGGACCGAGCACGCATGAGGTTTCCTCACGTGGTGCTTTCACCACCGCGCATGGCGGTGTCAGCCGTTGGCGCGCTCCTCGGAAACGACCTGCTGCCGCAGTTCCACCAGCGCGCGAAGAGCCTCGCTGTACATGTGAATGCTCTTCTCGCTGTGCGTGTCGATTGCGGTCTTGACTTCCTTGAAGGTCTTGGCGATGACCTCGTCCAGGGTGTTCTTGTCGATGCCGTTCATGGTTCTGTTCCTTTCATGGGGGGACGGGGCGTGAGCGGCCCCGTTGACTGCCCACCGGACGCGGCCCTGTGGCGAGGCGCGGGGGCACGGTACGCATGGCGCCCCCTGCCGCGAACACCGGGTGGCCGGTGGGAAGATGGTGGAACGGCGTGTGTCCGACGCGGAGCACGTGGGTGCTGCGGCCACGGCACACGCCTGGGCGTCATCTGAGCATCAGACGCGTTCCTTCGGCTTCGGGGAGAGATCGGGTGGGGTGCGCAGCCCGTAACGGGTCCGGAGTGCGGACCGGGCCGCGAGGTAGCCGCACATGCCGTGTACGGAAGGCCCGGGGGGCGTGGACGCCGAGCACAGATACACGCCTGGGAGTGGCGTTCTGTACGGGTCCCAGCGTGCCACGGGCCGGGCGAGGGACTGGCGCAGCGTCATGGCACCGGCGGCGATGTCGCCCCCGACGTAGTTCGGGTTGTACTCCTCGTACTGGGCGGCGGGCAGCCCCCGGGAGGCGACGATGGTGTCGCTGAAGCCGGGCGCGTACTCCTCGATGCGCCGCCGGATCAAGTCGGTCGGGTCGCGCTCGTCACCATGAGGGACGTGGGCGTAGGCCCATACGGGCCGCCTGCCCGACGCCGCGCGCGACGGATCGGTGACGGCGGGGTCCACGACCAGGACGAAGGGGTCGGGAACCGCGCGACCTGCCGCGGTGGCCGTTTCCTGCCGGACGATGTCGCTGTGGGTACCGCCGAGGTGTACGGTGCCGGCCTGCCGTACGAGGGGATTGGCCCAGGGGATGGGTTCGCTGACGAGGAAGTCGGCCTTGGCCGCGCCCGGTCCGTACCGGTAGCGGCGAAGGGCACGTGCGTAGCGGCTGGGCATCCGCTGCCCGGCGGCGGCGAGGAATTCCTTGGGACTGATGTCCAGCATGACCAGCGGGACATCGCCGAGTTCGGCCAGGTCGCGGACATGGTGACCGGTGTGGATGGTGCCGCCGTGAGCGATGATGTCGGCCGCCAGCGCGTCGGCGATGCGCGCGCTTCCGCCTTCCGCGAGCGGCCAGCCACTGCTGTGGGCGGCGTGTCCCAGGAGCAGCGCGACCACCGCGGACGTCGGTGAAGGGAGTTTCCCCACCGCGTGGGCGGCCACTCCGGTCAGGAGAGCCCGCGCCTCTTCGGTGGCGAACGGAGTACGTGCCGTGCCGTGGGCCAGGGCGCGGGAGGCGAGCAGCACGGCGGCCGTCAGGTCCCGGGGCAGGGAACGCTGAGAGGACAGGACCAGGTCGACGACCGCGCCGGACCGTTCGGCCAGCGGAGCCATGAGCCGGGTCCAGCGCGGGCCGTCCGCGCCCAGGCCCTCGGCGGTGCGTGCGATGTCACGCCATGCCGCCGCGGCGCGCCCGTCGGGGAGAGGGTGCGCATACGGCATGCCGGGCTGCAGGAGCCGTACTCCCCTGGCCCCGAGATCGAACGCACGGAAGAACGTCGAGGCGGCAGCCATCGGGTGCACGGCCGAACAGATGTCGTGCACTACGTCGCTGTCGAACAGCGGCGCCGTACGCAGGCCGCCGCCGATGGTGTCGGCCTTCTCGAACAGGGCGACCTGGAGGCCCGCTCTGGCGAGGGTCACCGCAGCTGCGAGTCCGTTGGGTCCGGTGCCGACGACCGCCGCGTCGGTCATGACACGGCCTCGGCCGCGGCGAGCTGACGGGTGACCAGCCTGCGGTAGGTGGCATCCCGGTCCATCAGCTCGGCGTGGGTGCCGCGGGCGCGCAGCCGGCCGTCTTCGATGACCAGGATGTGATCGGCGCCGACGGTGGTGGACACACGGTGCGCGATCGTGAGGACCTGGCAGTGGGCGCCGATGGTGGTGAGCGCGTCCCGCAGCGCGTTCTCGGAGTCGGAGTCGAGGTTGGAGGTGGCTTCGTCGAGGAGGAGGACGTCTGGTTTGGTCAGCAGCGCGCGGGCGATGGCCAGGCGCTGACGCTGGCCGCCGGAGAGGCCGTGGCCGCCCTCGCCGAGTTCCGTTTCCATGCCGTTGGGCAGGGCTGCTATCACGTCGGTGAGATGAGCCGCCCGCAGGGCCTCGGCGATGTCCTCGGGGGTGGCATCGGGCTGGGCGTACACCAGGTTCTCCCGTACGGTGCCGCGCATCAGCGGAGCCTCCTGCTCCACCAGGCCGATCCGGCCCCGCAGCTCGGTGAGCGGCATGGCGGTGATGTCGCGGCCCGCGACGCGTACAGTGCCTCGGTCGGGGGCGTAGAAGCGCTCGATGAGCTGGAACAGTGTGGTCTTGCCCGCGCCGGACGGGCCGACGATCGCGGTCACGCCGACGGGGGGCAGGGAGAACGACACCTCCTGCACGGCGGGGACGGTCTGACCGCTGTGGGCGAAGGTCACCTGGTCGAATGCGACGGACACGTCCTCGGCGGTGACGGCCACGACCGAGACATCCTTGCCGGAGACATCCGTGCCGGCGGCGGAATCGGCGCTCTCCTCGGCGTCGCCTTCGGTGGTCTCCTGCTCCACCGCGGCCAGCTCCCGGACCCGGTCGATGGCGGCCCGGCCCTGTTGCAGTTCCCCGAGGGCCATGAACAGCATCACCAGCGGAGACACCAGGTAGAACAGGTACATGATGAACGCGGTGAGGTCCTCGATGGGCAGGTCCCCGGTGGCGGTCCGGGCCATGCCCCAGGTGATCACCACGGCAAGGGAGACCTGGGTGCCCACGTTCATGGCGGGCATGAGCATGGCCGACAGGCGGGTCACATGGACACCGCTGTCACGCGCGGCGTCGGCGAGTTCCTTGAGGCGGTCGGCCTCCCGCCGCTCGGCGCGGGACGCCTTCACCGTGGTGAGCGCGCCGAGGATCCTGAGCAGCCCGGAGCCGTAGTCGCTGGTGTCCTCGCGGTTGGTCACGGCCGCCTTGCGGACCGCTCGGGCCAGCCCCAGGGCCACCGCGGAGGCGACACCCAGACAGCCCGCCGTGACCAGCAGCATCCGCCAGTCGATCCAGGCCATGACGACGATGCATCCCACGCTGGTGAACCCGGCCGTGACGACCTGGGCCACGGACGACGACAGGGCGACCCGGGCGATGGAGGTGTCGGCCACGGTGCGGGTGAACACATCGCCGTGTTCGAGCTTGTTGAACTCCCTCACCCGGGCGTGCAGCAGTCGCCCGGTGAGCGTGGTGCGCATGTCCAGGACGATGTTCTCGCCGGCCCGTCCGATCAGGTAGAAGTGGGTGGCCGCCAGCAACGCGTCGGCGGCGAACAGGGCGGCGATGAACGCGATGGGCCGGCCCACCGATTCGTCCAGCGCGACCGCTTCGATCAGTTCACCGATCAGCAGAGGTTGCAGCAGGGTGGCGGCCGTACCCAGCAGCCCGAGGAAGATGCCGACGGCCAGCAGCAGCCGGTGGCGGCGCACGATCACGGATATGTTCACGACTTGCCCTCACCGAAGAAGATCGCGACGATCGCGGCGATGCAGGCCGCGAAGATCAGGCTCAGGACCCATGTGCGCCGGGTCAGTCCGCCGTCCCCTCTGAACAGCACCAACATGCTCGGCACGGTGAACGCGAGGGCGGAGAAGAACCACGCCACGCGGCTTGCTGTCAACACTGGCCGGCTCCTTCCTAGTCGGCGCGGTGCGCCACGTACCAGTCATAGGGCTGCAAGCCCTCGGCGGGATAGACGCGGTCGATCGTGAACCCGGCCTCGACCAGGCATGCCTCGACCTCTTCACGCTCGATCAGCAGAATCCGCTCGCTGAACTCGACCGGTGGTTCGCCGTCCTTGTCGACACGGGTGTCCATGGTGAGCACGTCCGCCTCGTCGAGGACGACGGTGAAGGTGGTCGTTCCGCCATGGTGGGGCATGGGAACGGTGAGCGTGTGCTGCTCCACGAGGGGCCGGTAGGCGCTGGTGGAGTAGTACTCCAGCGACAGGGAACCGCCCGGCGCGAGTACCTGGAAGATGTGCTCGAAGGCGGTCGTGAGCTCCTCACGGGAGCGCACGCAGGCGAGCGAGCCCATGGTGGAGTAGGCCGCGTCGAAGGGGCTGTCGAAAGGCAGGGGGCGGCGGAAATCGCCTTCCACCGGCGTCACGTTCTCGGGAACGTCCTTGCGGCGGAACTCGTCCAGCATCGCCGGGGAGTTGTCCATGCCGGTCACCTCGCGGGCGATGCCGGCCACCGGCAGCGCCACGCGGCCGGTGCCCACGCCGATCTCCAGCACCCGCGCGTCCGTGACGTACGGGCGCAGCCGGTCGACGGCCTCCTCGGTCGGCATGGCCGGGGCGATCAGGGAGTCGTAGACGGACGCCACCGCGGTGCCGTACTGCACGTCGTGGGTCACGGGTTCACCTTTTCGTAGTCGAAGACCAGGTCGTACTTGGGGTCCTCGCTGTGGTCGTAGCCGGAGTAGCGCACGAGCATGACCTGGAACAGCGGATAGTCCGGCTCGGGCGTCAGACGGGTCCGCACGAACTCGTTGACGAGCTGGTAGGCCGACTTCTTGGCCTCCTCGTGCAACGGGGTCATCGCGCCGGGGTTGTGCACGAGGGTCGACGCGACGTCGAAGATGGCCTTCTCGATGCGGCGGCCAGGGAACCAGAAGGCGTGGATCATCTTCCGGGGGTTGATCGCGTACACCTCGCGCCACTCCGTGTGCCGCTTCTTGTCCTCGCTGGCGAGCCGGTACAGGAAGTGCTGGTCCTCCATGGCAGGCGTGGGCGCGAAGAACCGCCAGTTGGGGATCGCGATCCCGGTGCCGGTCTTGTCCGCCTTGCGGACCTTGTCGAAGCCGCGGTCGGGGTGCTGGGCCAGCACGGATGCCACGAACCATCCGGCGAAGATCGCGGGAACCGCCCGCTCCATCGCCTTCGCCGTCCTGCTCACACTGCCTCCTGCGGTTGCTGCTGGTGCCCGGCGGAGAACCGGCTGGTGACCTCCGCCACCGCGTCCTCGATCGCCCGGGCGGTGAGCGGGGCGTGCTCGGTCCCGCCGGTGATGGACAGATGGGTGGAGCCCGGGATGGTGAGGACGCTGCCCCCGGTGCCCGAGGCGACGTACTCCTCGTACAGTTCGCCGTGTTCGGGTGTGCTCCGCATGGTCGATTCGGCGGCCAGTACCCGGACCGGCATCTCCAGGGAGTCGAGGGGTCGGCCGCCGTCGAGCATGAACGCGTACGAGTAGTCCCACTCCCGGCGCGTGGTGTGCCAGGTCGAGGTGGAGGAGCTTTCGAGCCGCAGGGTCCGGTAGTGCGGGCTGCCCTCGGCGAAGGCGAACAGGCCCTTCTTGTCGATCAGCAGACCGCCGCCGAACGCCGCCGACCAGGGGCCGAGTTTCATCGTCAGGTTCACACCGCGCGAACCCTCGCGCTGCTTGCGGGAGTTCAACAGCTCGCCGGGGTGGGTCGGGTCGACGAGGACCAGGCCGTGAATCCGGCCGGTGGGGGCCGCCGCCGCGGTGCGGTGGACGAGGTAGCCGCCGAGGGAGTGACCGACGAGCAGGCAGGGGCCGTCGTTGCCCACGCCTTCGTCGATGATCTCCAGGAGATCGTTCACGGACTCGTTCAGGGAGTAGTCCTCGGGGCAGCGGCGCAGCGAACCGCGGTACCCGGCACGGTCGTACAGCAGCAGGGAGATGCCGGGGTCGAGGTGGTCGGCCATGAGCAGCCAGGACGCCGAGGTGTTCATCAGCCCGGCTTCGAGGACGAGGGTCGGTCCCCCCGGGGTGCCGCGGCGCGTGTGGTACGTGAGGATGTTGCCGCTGGAGCAGCGCCGTCGGTGCTCCTCGAACCCCGCGTGGCCGCGGCGGGAAACGAAGTTGGCGTACGTCCGGTGGGCCAGGCCGGCGGCCAGGCACGCCGCCAGTCCCGCCGTCGTGAGTGTGGGGAAGGTCAGTGCCGGTCGCGTGTTCACGACGCCTCCCCGGTGCCCTTGGCGAGTGCGCGCACGGACGGGTAGGTCGACACGAAGGCCCAGGCGAAGCGGGAGAGACCCATGAAGCGGGCGTTGGCCAGGTGGAAGGCGCCCATCACCAGCAGACCGGCGTCGATGTACTTGCCCTTTTTGAGCAGCAGCAGCGGGAAACCGGACTCCAGGGCGAGGACCCCGTGACAGATCGCGCGGGACACGGCGGGATACCGGTCGAGCTGCTTGAAGAACCACTCGTCGCCGTAGGTCTGCGTCCGCATGATCTTCGCCAGTGCGTCGCCCGAGCGCCAGGCGTCACCGGGGAGTTTGGCCCATCCGGACGCGCCGTACGACAACACGGTCTGGGCGCCGATGAACTGCACGGCGGCGCGGCGGGTGGCGTCCGTACCGCCCGCGCGGCCGAGCGCCGCCGCGGTCTGCACCAGGAAGGACACCTGGTCGGAGCCGTCGGTGCCGAAGAGATGCCGGGGGTATACCAGGACCTGGCTGACGGCCAGATAGGCGTTGGCGGCCATCCGTACCTTGTTGTTCCGCACCGGCGAGATGAGCAGCGCCGCCGCCAGGGCGCGGGAACCGTGCATGGCCTGGGTGACTGGTTCGCGGGCGATGAAGTCCCTGACCGCCTGCATTCCCCGGGTCCGGGCCGGGACCTGTGCCCTGGTGTGGGTCCAGTCGTTCAGACCGCCCGGTTCACGGTCCGTCCTGCGCACCATGTATTCGAGGCTGGACAGGAGATGCGTGGCGGCGGACAGCCGTTCGGCGGTGGTGAGCGGCTTGGCGCATGCCGATTCAGCCACCTTGCGGAGACGTGACAACATGATCTGTTCCTGATCGCTTGGCTGTTGCGGTGGCGGAGCAAGGAGGAGGCGGGGAGCCCTTGACCAGAGGGCTCCCCGCCGGTGTCCCCGTTACTTCTGGGCGGTCTTGACCGCGACGCCGACACCGGCGGCGGCGGTGAGGATGGCGGACGCCTTCGCGCCCGCCACGACGCCCGCCACGAAGGCGGCCGGGGTGGCCATGACAGGGGCGACCGAACCGTCGGCCGACTGGCCGATACCGGCGTTGACCTTCTCAATGAGCACGGACATGGTGCTTCCTCCTTTGATCTGGTAAATCGGACTGGGGCCGGTTCTGGCAGGCACCAGCACTGCCTGCCAGAACCGGACCGTCTGGCGCAGCCCGAACGGGGCTGCTGATGGGGTCCACCACACGCTCACGCAACGGACCGAACAGAATTGGCCATGAGCGGACGGGCGCCGGGGAACGGCCGCCCGAGGAACGACTGCCAGGGAATGGCTGCCCGGGCAATGACTGCTTCCCGGGCGTGGGCCGATGCCGTCCATGCGCCGGAACGACCGTGCCGAGCGGGTGTGTGGGGGTGGTGCGTGGTGAACGGCCCTTCCACGGGCCGGCCCATGGCCGGCGCCCGGAGCGGGCGCGGTCACCAGGGTCAGCCGGTCGCGACCTTGTACGCCACGTAGGCCGCACCGGTCACCGCGGCGGCGCCGACGACGGCACCGGCAGCCTTGGCGACCACGGGCGTCGCGATCAGGGCCGGGGTGGCCATGACCGGGGCCGCACCGCCGGCAGGGGCGCCTGCCTCAAGGATTCCCGCGAGGGACGAGTTGGCGTTTACCTTCTTGGTGAGCATGGATTCCCTTTTCCGTGTGTTCAGGCGTGGAGAATCCCGTCGCATTGTTCAATCAAGGCGGCGGATATGAATTCTCATGGCCTGTGATGAATTACGCGCTGCTGCCTGAGGGAAAAATCCGGTCAGGCTTCATGATGTGCAGTGGGCGGCAAAGGGGTGGTGAAGAAAATCGGGGAAGATGGCGAATGGATTCGGGCATGGTAATGCCCAACCATTTGCTTTGATTCCCCGTACCCCGTTGAGCTTGACGGCAAGTGCCCAGGTCAGATGGCCAAGCCGTCCTGCGAGACATGAAGCTAATCGACCGCAAAGCATGAGTCAAGGTCAACTTGGCGAAACCTTTATGTATTGCCATTTGTTAATGATCGGGTAAAATGTCCGAATTTTGAGGTCTCGGGAAATGTAAAGGGGCTCGAACCTCAAGGGAAGCTCAAAGAGGAGAGGTTTGTGCCTGGTAGGCAATTCGGAATCACTCAATCCGGTTAGCTGGAAGGCGGTCGTCGTGTGAGGATCTGTTACGCCTCACCCCCGCATGCGAGGAGGACGAGAACATGGCGGAAGTGAAGGAAGCGAAAGCCGCTCATATCGATGTCCACGATGTTTGGCGCCGATATGGACGCGGGAAGAACGCGTTCGACGCCGTGCGTGGTGTCAGCTTCAGCGTGCGGCCGGGTGAGCTGTTCGCCCTGCTCGGCACCAACGGGGCCGGCAAGACCTCCACCGTCGAACTCCTGGAAGGTCTGGCCGCGCCGCGGCAGGGGAGCATCCGCCTGTTCGGCTCTCTCGACCCCGTCGCCGACCGTGCCCGGGTGCGTCCGCGTACCGGCGCGATGTTGCAGGAGGGAGGTTTCATCTCCCATCTGACCGTGCGGGAGACGGTCGGGATGTGGGCCGAGCTGACCTCCAGATCGCGCCCGGTCGGTCGGGCCCTGGAGCTCGCGGGCCTCTCCCATCGCTCCGATGTGATGGTGCAGAACCTGTCCGGCGGGGAGCGGAGGCGGCTGGATTTGGCCATTTCCACCCTGTCGCGGCCCGAGATCCTCTTCCTCGACGAGCCCACCGCCGGCATGGACCCCGAAGGGCGCCATGCGACCTGGGAGTTGATACGGGAGCTGCAATCCCGGGGGGCGACGATCCTGCTCACCACGCACTACCTGGAAGAAGCCGAATCCCTCGCCGACCAACTGGCGATCATGCACCGTGGGCGGATCGCGGCCTCGGGTTCGGTCGCGCAGATCGTCGCCGATCATCCGTCCACCCTGTCCTTCGGGCTGAACGGGCGGACGGCCGCCGAACTGCCCGTCAGCGGGACGGTGCGGGAACGCAACGGCCGGGTGACCGTCACCACCGGGCAGTTGCAGAAGGACGCCGCCCGCCTTCTCGCGTGGGCCGAGGACCACGATGTGGTGCTCGACCGGTTCACCGCACGGCCCGCTTCCCTCGAAGAGGCGTTCATCAGCATCGCGGGCGTCGGCGGGAGCCAGGGGCGGGAGGACCAGCCGCAGGAGGACCAGCCGCAGGAGGGCCGGCGGCAGGACGACCGGCGACAAGAGGGCCGACGACAGGAAGAGGCGGTGTGAGCGGCGTGGACGGCGTGGACGGTGTGAGCGTTGGGGGCGGTGTGAGCGGCGTGGACGAGGTGGAACGCACGGGCGGCGATCATGACGCGGGCGGCGTGAGCGGTGTGAACAGTACGGCCATGCGGCACATGCGGACCCTGTTCCGGATCGAATGGAAGCTGTTCAACCGGATCAAGTCCAACTACATCTTCGTGCTTCTCGTCCCGGTCATGATTCTCATGGCGATGCGGTTCGTGCAGGAACAGCTGGACTTGGGGGAGCACGGTCTCCAACCCGGGCCGTTGATGGTGTCCACCGCCACCGGGATTCTGTTGATCTTCTCCTTGTACTCGTCCGTCACCGGTCTGTACGTGGCGCGCAGGGAGGAGCTCGTCCTCAAGCGGCTGCGCACCGGGGAGGTGTCCGATCCGGTGATCCTCGCGGGTGGCGCCTCCATGTACGTCGCGATCTGTGTGGTTCAGATCGTCGCGGTGGCGGTGGTGCTGTCCGTGATGTTCGGAGCGGTCCCGCGGCAGCCCTTCTCGGCCGTGATGGGGCTGATCACCGGGGTCGCGCTCATGACGGCGATGGCGGCGGCCACGGCGGCTCTGTGTCGTACGGTCGAATCCGTACTGGTCGCCACCTTGCCGGCGATCTTCATCCTGCCGATGATCTCCGGGGTCTACATCCCCCGGGAGGTGCTGCCGGACGCCCTGGGTGAGGCGTTGCTGTTCGCCCCCCTCTCCTCCACGGTCGATCTCGTGCGTTCGGGGTGGACCGGAGAGCTGTCCATGAGCGGTGTGCTGGGCAGGTCCGTACTCGCTCTCGCCTGGACCGGTGTGTTCGCCTGGATCGCGGCCCGCCGCTTCCGATGGGAACCGCGGACCTGAGCCGGCCGGTGAGTGGTCGGGCGGATGGTGGGAGAGGAGGGGGAGGCGGGGCGAGGAGCGGCCGGTGATCATGTGAGACCGCGATATCCACAGGTTGTGGACGGCGGTGTGGGCAGACCGCCCGACCTGCCGGGACGGGGGCAGGCCGGATCCGTCCGGTGCCCCGCCCGTCCGGCGCCCTGCCTACGCTGACCTCATGGAATCGGTGATCGACCAGGCATTCGCGGCTGCCCTCTACTCGGACGGCGACGCCGGTCTCGACACCGGGGCCTCGTTCCTGGCCGCCGCGCCGGCGGCCGACGCGGAGCTCGTCCGGCGCGGCGAGGAGTTCGTCCGCCGAGCCTGGGAACGCGGCTGGCAGCCTGCCGACCTCATACGCTTCGTCCGTCGTGAACTCGGCGAGACGGCCGTCGGACTTGTCGCAGGGCTGATCGTTTCGGAGACCGGACGGTACGAGGGGCTGCCGCCCCGCTGGCGGGGGCAGATCGACAGGTTGCCCGACGCGCCCGCCCGGAACCGGCCCGACCGGTTCTCCTACGCCTCCGCCCTCCTCGGGCTCTACCGGCTGCTGCTTCGGCTCCCCGCCATCGAACCCGTCGGCCCGCCGCCCGGCACCTCCTCCCTCGTGCGGCCCCTGCCGCCCGCGCATGACGAACCCCGGATGCTCACCCGCATCCGTGCCCTGCTCGCCAAGGCGGAGGCGACCGGCTACCCCGAGGAGGCGGAGGCCCTGACCACCAAGGCGCAGGAGCTGATGGCCCGGCACTCCATCGACGAGGCCCTGCTCGCCGCCCGTACTCACCGCGCGGAAGCCCCCGGCGCGTGCCGCATCGGGGTCGACGCTCCGTACGAGACGGCGAAGGCGATCCTGCTCGACGCGGTCGCCTCGGCGAACCGCTGCCGCGCGGTGTGGAACGGCGACCTCGGCTTCTCCACGGTGGTCGGCTTCGAGCCGGACCTGGAGGCCGCGGAACTGCTGTACACGTCCCTGCTGGTCCAGGGCACGGCGGCGATGACGAAGGCGGAGGCCGGGCAGCGGGCCGGTGGGCGCAAGCGCACCAAGACGTTCCGGCAGTCCTTCCTCATGGCGTACGCCCAGCGTCTGGGCGACCGGCTCGCGGCCGACACCGCCCGCGTCACCGAGGCCCGGGCCGAGGCCGAAACGGAAGCCGGAACCGGGGCCGGGGGTGAAGGCGCTTCGGCGGCCCGGCTGCTTCCGGTCCTCGCGGCTCGCGATGTCGCCGTCACGGAGGCCGCCGATCGGATGTTCCCGCAGACCACGACCACCAGGGTCCGCGGCGTCACCGACCTCGACGGATGGAACGACGGAACGGCCGCCGCCGACCGTGCCAGGACGGGCGGCCCGGGGCCCGGCCTTCCCGACGGGCGCAAGCCGCGCCGCGGGTCCGGGAGGCGGACGTGAGGCGGGAGGCCGAGCCCCCGGCGTACCGGGGCGCGGTGGTTCCATGGCGCCGGGATGCCGGGCCCCTGGGCGCGTACTGAGGCGGCGGGCACCGGCCCGCGGGCATCGGGACCGCAGGCGCCGGGAGAATCACCGGGACGCCGAGCCACGGGATGCCGGACGCCTGGGCGCGTACTGAAGCACGGGACGCCGGTCCCCGAACATGTGCTGCACCACGGGACACCGAGATGCGGGACGTCGAGATACGGAGCACCGGTGCGAGGGGATGCGACCCCAAAGTCGAGCAAGTCGGGTGAATAGGATAATTCCGGTTACGCTCTGGGCGTGAGCTGGCTCCGGGCGCTGAAGGAGACGGCCCGCTCGGGGCTGACGATCGAGCGGCGGCGTCTCGAGCCGCTCGTCGCGATCCGCGGTGCGGCCGGCCTCGCCCTCGTCATCGGGATCAGCCTCGTGTTCTTCGGGCCGGTCGTCGCCGCCAGCTCCGCGTTCGGCGCGTTCCAGGCCGCCGTTGCCACGTTCCAGCGCAGCTGGCGCCCCCGGCCCGTGCTTGCCCTGGTCTCCGGGGCGAGCCTCGCCGTGTCGACTTTTCTCGGCTACCTCACCGGTGCCCACCTGCCGCTGTTCCTGGCCCTGCTGGTGCTCTGGACCTTTCTCGCGGGCCTGGCATGGGCGGCGGGGCCGACGGGCGGGCTCATCGCGTCGTCGAACGTGGCGATCATGCTGGTGACGGTCACCCTGCCCACGTCCGTCGCGAACTCGGCCGTGCATGCCGCGGTGATCCTGTTCGGCGGCGTCGTGCAGGCGACCCTGATCGTGCTGTTCCCGGTCCGCAGATGGGGTGCCCAGCGCGACGCCCTCTCCGACGCACTGGCCGCCGAGGCCGACTACGCCCGTCGGCTGCGCCATGACCCGCTGGCCCCCTTCGACCCGGTACCGCTGATGACCGCCCGCAGTGCCGCCGCCGTCACGCCCTGGCAGGCCCGCCGCCGTCCGCCGGAGCTGCGCGGTTCGCGTGGTGTCGCCGAGCGGATCAGGCCGGTGCTCGCCTCGCTCGCGGACCCCGCGATGGGCGTACCGCCCGAGGGTCCCGAGCGGGACCGGGTCCGCGAACTTCTCGCCGCCGCCGGTTCCGTGCTCGACTCGGCGGCCGGCGCGATCCGCCACGGCGACCCGGTGAAGCTGTCCCCCTCGGCCGTCGCCGCGTTGAAGACCCCCGACACCGGCTCCCTCCTCGAAGGCCCGCCCCGCCGCGCCGCCGAGCGGCTCGACAAGTTGTTGTCCGACGTCATCGAGACCGCCGAGGGCGAAGGGACGAAGGAGGACCAGGCCCGTGCCGAACAGGCCGTCGAGGCCCTCAGGGCGGCGGGGGAGGAGGCGGCCCCGGTCTCCCCGCACCGCCCGCACCGCCGCCGTCCGACGCTGCTGCGTCTGGTCCCCGTCGTGGCGCGGGCCATGCGTGCCGAACTGCGTCCCGGCTCCCCGATCCTGCGGCACGCCGTACGGGTCGCCGTCGTCGCCGCCGTCGGATATCTCATCGGTACCGCGCTGCCGTTCGGCCACGGCTACTGGGCGCCGATGGCGGCCGTGATGACCATGCGGCCGGAGTTCTCCAAGACCTACGGGCGTGCCGTGGCCCGCTTCGGCGGCACGATCGTCGGGGTCTCGCTCGCGACGGCGATCGTCCGGAACGCCCACCCCGGTGTGACGTTCTCGGCGGTGCTCGCCGTGTGCTGCGCCCTGCTGATGTACCTGCTGATGCGCACCGGGTACGTCGTCGGCCAGGTGTGTGTCTCCGCCTACGTCGTGTTCCTGCTGGGCATGGGCGGCGACAACTTGTCGCAGACCGTGCATGAGCGGGTGATCCTCACCCTCGTCGGCGGTCTCCTCGCGATGACCTCGTACGCCGTCTACCCGGCCTGGGAGACCCCGCGGCTGCGCGGCAGGCTCGGTGACTGGCTGAAGGCGGGCGGGAAGTACGCCGCCACGGTCGTCGGCCAGTACGCCGTACCGGCCGAGCGCGGACCGGACGAGGTGCGGTCCGCCCTGCTCGACACCCGTGAGGCCCGGGTCGCCTGGCAGGAGGCGGTGGCCGCCGCCCAGCACGAACCCGTGCGCAGCCGCGGTCTCTCCCGTGCCGCCGCGGACGACACCGAACACGCCCTGGCCGAGTTCGGGCGGGTCGCGATGCTGCTGGAGGCGCATCTCCCGTGCGGCGCCGCCACCCCCGTAGCGGAGGCCGGGCCGCTGGCCGAGGCGCTGCGCCGGTCCACCGAGCGGGCCGCGAAGGACGTGCGGGAGCGACGGGTACCGGACTGGACGGAGGTGCGCGAGGTACTCGCGCGGTGGGACGCGCGGCAGGAAGCGGCCGAGGGGGGCGCCGACCCGGTCGTGCGCAGCGGGGCGGGGCTGCTGCTCGACGCCCTGGAGGAGTTCTCCCGGGGGCTGGACGGCGTGCCGGGCGGCAACCCTCCGGGAAAGAAGGCGGGGTGACGCCCGGCGGCCGACCTGCCGCTCAGGCATCAGGGACCCGGCAGGGCCCGGCAGGCCCGGGCAAGTCCCGCAGGGAGCGCAGGGACGGCAGGTCTGGTAGGTCCCGCCGGTCCGGCAGGACCTACTGGACCGGGGGCTACTTGTCCGGCAAGTTCACCGGTTCGGCAAGTTCTACTGGTCCGGCAGGTCGGGCAGGCCCGACGGGAGCGCCCCCGGCGCGGTCTTCGCCAGGGTGTCCTTCGTGCCGACGGACCAGGACACCACGACGGTCCGGCCGTTGACGGACTCCACGGTTCCGTCGGTGCGGTCGGTGCTTCCGTCGGCGCACTTGAGTGCCAGTGTCACCCTGCCGGTGTCCCGCACCTCGCCCGTG
This sequence comes from Streptomyces sp. NPDC002476, assembly GCF_042889785.1. NCBI lineage: Bacteria > Bacillati > Actinomycetota > Actinomycetes > Kitasatosporales > Streptomycetaceae > Streptomyces > Streptomyces sp. NPDC002476. Next base: position 58,010 of record NZ_JBIARH010000022.1, read on the forward strand.
CAGGCGCCCTGCTCCGTGATGAGCACCGCCTTCCCGGACGCGACGGACAGGACCACCGCCTTGCCGTCGGTCTTCCCGGCCCACGCCCCCTCCAGAGCCCCGGCGCCGTTGGTCGAATCGCTCCCCGAGGCACCCCCCGAGGCACCCCCCGAGCCACTCCCCGACCCGTTCCCCGGCCCCTCCCCGGTAGCGTCTCCGGAGCCGTCGCCGCCTGGAGTCCGGCCGGTCTTCCCGGCGTCCTGCCCGTTGCCCGGGCCGTTCTTTCCCCCCTCACTGCCATCACCGCCGCCGCAACCGGTCAGCGTGAGCGCGGTGAGGAGTCCGGCGGTGATCACGGCGCCTGAGCGTACGACTTTCCACATCTGGAATTCCCCCTCGTACGGCATAAAGACCGCGCCAAGCTACCAGTGCGCGGTATCGGGATGGGCGGGCCGAGGCGAGGTGGGCGAACCGAAGAGGCATCCAGGACGCCTCTTCCTGCGTCTGAGTCTGTAATCGTGGGAACACCTTGTGTGCACGTGCATCCGCTCATGCATCTGCTCATGCATGGATATCTGAACAAGGTTATGATCCGAGACAGTTGACACTTGCACCTTGTAACTCGGGGAGCGTCCTGTGCACCACGTGTACAACGGCATGGCGGCCACAGAGCTTCGCGGAGTCGTCTGGCAGAAGAGCAGACACAGCAACTCCCAAGGATCCTGTGTGGAGTTCGCGAAACTGCCCGGGGGAGATGTGGCGATGCGGAATTCGCGCCACCCCGACGGTCCGGCACTGGTCTATACGCCGGCCGAGATAGAGGCGTTGCTGCTCGGCGTGAAGGACGGCGAGTTCGACCACCTTGTCGCGGGCGGCTGACCCGAACCCTCAACGGGGCTTCCGTAGGGCGGAGTTCGAAGGGGAGCGGGCGTCGCGCGGGCCGGTGGGGGCGGCAGTGTCACCCGTCGGCCGTTCACTCGATCGTCCGGACCGCCGCCCACCGGGCGATGGCCTGCCCGTCGCCGGACGGCCCGGTCCCCTGCGGTCAGGTGGCCCGCCCCGGTCAAGTGGCCCGCCTTGCGAGCGGCCTGCCGGTCGGCCGGACGGCCCGGCCCGTCCGACGGCCGGTCGTCAGCTCGTCAGCTGTCCGCCCGGTGCGCGGGTGTACGGCACCCGGGGGGCCGTCGACGCGGCCTCCGGGCACCCGGACAGCCGGAACAGCGCCCAGACGACCTTCCCGCGCGGCATCACCCCGGCCCCGACGCCCTCCGCGCCCAGGAAGGGGGAGGGATACCAGCCCCATGAGTCACTGATGGACTCCACCAGGAAGAGACCACGCCCCGACTCGGCGGAGTCCGCCACCTCCGAGGCGATCGGGCTCTCCTGGCTGGGGTCGCGCACCGCGCACACCAGACGCGAGCTCCACCGCATCAAGTGCAGTCGTACGGGTGGTTCCTGCGGTTCCGGCGCGATGTCCGAGGGGAGTGCGTGGCGCAGTGCGTTGGTGACGAGTTCGGAGACGACCAGGGCGACGTCGTCGAAGCGGTCGTCCAGCCCCCAGCCGGTCAGTGTCGTCCGGGTGAACCGTCGCGCTCCGCTCACGGCTTCGTAGCGTGCGGGCAAGGTGCAGGTGGCCGAGCCGGAGACGGCTGAGGGATCGATGGGTGGAAGCCCTTGCCGTAACGGCGCGAGCATCGTCGATCCATTCGTCCCCATGCGAGGCACTCCCGGGATTCGCGGCTGTATCGGTACTACGGGGTACAGCGGCACAACACGAACGAGCACGCAGGTGCGCGATGGCCATCGTTCCGAATGCGCCGAGCAGATGCAAGGGCAGATGCACGTGCACGCGCCGGGACTGTCCGATCCCGTGCCGGTTCTTGGTCATTTCTTCCTGCGGGGATTTTCACAGCTTTACGAAGCCCTTCCTGTCTGCGTAATCGAATGAGTACGGGGCGAAGCGTTTTGGTGGCAGAATCCGGCACTTGGGGTTCTGGGGGCGGCCCCTTGTCCAGGAAGCGATGGGGAGGACCGGGCCAGTGGCTGCAGGCGAGTCGAGTGGATCTGTGGTGCGGCGCATCCTGCTGGGCTCACAGCTCAGGCGATTGCGTGACTCGCGTGGAATCACCCGCGAGGCGGCCGGCTACTCCATCCGGGCATCCGAATCCAAGATCAGCCGCATGGAGTTGGGACGGGTGAGCTTCAAGGCCAGGGACGTAGAGGACCTGCTCACGCTCTACGGAGTCACGGACGAGGCGGAGCGCGAGGCCCTGCTGGGCCTGGCGCGCGAGGCCAACGTGGCGGGGTGGTGGCACAGTTACGGAGACGTGCTGCCGGGGTGGTTCCAGACGTACGTCGGCCTGGAGGGCGCGGCGTCGCTCATCCGGGTGTACGAAGTCCAGTTCGTCCACGGGCTGTTGCAGACCGAGGCGTACGCGCACGCGGTCGTCGTCCGGGGCATGGGCGGTGACGCCCCCGCCGTCGAGGTCGAGCGCCGCGTCGCGCTGCGGCTGGAACGCCAGAAGGCCCTCGTGTCCGAACGCGCGCCGCGTCTCCACGCGGTGCTGGACGAGGCGGCGTTGCGCCGCCCGTACGGGGACCGCGAAGTCATGCGCGGGCAATTGCGGCATCTCATCGAAATGTCCGAACACCCCAACATCACGCTTCAGGTGATGCCCTTCAGTTTCGGCGGACACGCGGGAGAGGGAGGTTCATTCACCATGCTCCGATTCCCGGAATCCGATCTGTCGGACATCGTCTACTTGGAGCAGCTGACAAGTGCGCTTTATTTGGACAAGGCCGAAGAAGTCGCTCAGTACGAAAAGGCCATGACGCGGTTGCACGAGGACAGTCCGGGTCCCGAGGAGAGCCGCGATCTCCTTCGTGGTCTCCTCCAACTCACCTGATTCATCGTTACGATGACGGTCCGATGGGAGTCTGCACCTGAGTTGGGGATCGTATGTCGTTCTTCTACGAGCTGGCCGACCAGTACATCGACGGTGAGTGGCGGACCGGAACCGGCTCGTGGGACATCATCGATTTCAATCCCTACAACGGTGAGAAACTCGCCGCGATCACCATCGCCACCGCGCGCGAGGTCGACCTGGCCTACCGCGCCGCCGAACGCGCCCAGCAGTCCTGGGCCGCCACGGGACCGTACCGGCGCCGGGCAATTCTGGAACGTGCGCTGCGCATCATCGAGGAGCAGCACGAAGCGATCGTCGAGGTCGTCATCGACGAACTGGGCGGCATCCGTTCCAAGGCCGAGCAGGAGATCCACGTGGCCAAGGAATTCCTGCGCGACGCGACACGGCTGGCACTGAGCCCCATGGGCCGCATTCTGCCCTCCCCGGTGGACGGAAAGGAGAACCGTGTCCACCGCAGGCCGATAGGCGTCGTCGGTGTCGTAAGCCCCTTCAACTTCCCTTTCCTGGTGGCGATGAAGTCCGTTGCACCGGCTCTCGCGCTCGGCAACGCCGTCGTCCTCAAGCCCAACCAGAACGCCCCGGTCTCCGGCGGCGTGCTGCTGGCGAAGATCTTCGAGGACGCCGGGCTGCCCGCGGGACTCCTCAACGTGCTGATCACCGATGTCGCCGAGATCGGGGACGCGTTCATCGAACACCCTGTGCCGAAGATGATCTCCTTCGCGGGTACGGACCGGGCCGGCCGGCACGTCGGCGCCGTCGCGGCCGGGCACTTCAAGCGCACGATCCTCGAACTCAGCGGCAACAGCGCTCTGGTGGTGCTGGACGACGCGGACGTCGACCACGCCGTCGACGCCGCCGTCTTCAGTCGTTTCATGTACCAGGGCCAGGTCTGCATGGCCGCCAACCGCGTCCTGGTGGACCGACGTGTCGAGCGGGAGTTCACCGAGAAGTTCACCGCCCGGGTGGCCGCCCTGCGGACCGGCGACCCCCGCGACCCGCGGACCGAGATCGGCCCGGTCATCAACACGTTCCAGGCCGACGCGCTGACCGCCTTCGTCGACCAGGCCCTCGCCGAGGGGGCCACCGCGCCCGTACGGGGCCGTACGCGTGGCAACCTCGTCGAACCGACCGTGCTCACCGGGCTGCCGGAGGACTCCCCGCTGCTGTCCCAGGAGATATTCGGCCCGGTGGTGGTCCTGATGACGTTCGACGGCGAGGACGAAGCCGTACGGATCGCCAACGCCACCCCGTACGGCCTGAGCGGCGCCGTCCACACCCGTGGCATCGAGCGCGGGGTGCGGTTCGCGCGGCGCGTGGTCAGCGGGATGTTCCACGTCAACGGGCCCACCGTCCAGGACGACCCGCTGGTGGTCTTCGGCGGCGAGAAGTCCTCCGGGGTCGGCCGGCTGAACGGCGAGGCGGCCGTGGAAGCCTTCACGACCCAGACATGGATGTCCATCCAGCACGGGCGGAGCGCTTTCCCCTTCTAGTGCTGAGGGCTTTCCGAGGGCTTCCGAGGGCTTCCGTTCCGGGGCCGGGCCGGGCCGATCCGGGGCGGCCATGGGGTCGCCGGTCGGGGCGTCCGTCGGGCCGTCGCGCGATGAGGTCAGGATCTGACCTCTTGGGGTCCTAACGTGACCGGCGTCAGGAAGAGCAAGCAGAATCCGGCACGGTTCCCGAGGTGGACATCATGGTCACTCACGTTCCCGCAGAAGCTTTCGGTGACGAGCGCGGCGCGCTCCTCTCCTTCGTCGCGGCACAGCGCGGCGCGATCCGCCGTTCGCTGATCGGTCTTACCGCGCAGCAGGCGGCGAGCCGTCCCAGCGCGAGCGAACTGTCCCTGGGCGGGCTGCTCAAGCACGCCGCCGAGGCGGAGCTCAACTGGCTGCGGATGGCCCAGCAGCGGCCGAGCGAGACCTCGCGCAACCAGGACACCTGGGCGGACAGTTTCCGGCTCCTCGGTGACGAGACCGTGGAGGGGATGCTGGAGTTCTGGGAGGACGTCGCGGTCCAGGTCGAGAAGTTCATCCGCTCGGTGCCCAGCCTGGACGACACCTTCCCGCTTCCCGAGGCGCCCTGGTTCCCCGAGGAGGGGCGGGTCTCGATGCGCTGGCTGCTGCTCCACCTCGTCGAGGAGCACGCGCGTCACGCCGGACATGCCGACATCATCCGGGAGTCCCTGGACGGCAGCACCGCGTTCGAGCTGGTCGCCAAGGCGGAGGGTTACGCTGGTCAAAGTTGATCAGGAGGGGTGCGTGACATGTCCGCGATCCGGCTGCTCGTCCTGTGCGCGGTGCGTCAGCACGGGCGGGCGCACGGCTACCAGGTCCGCAACGACCTGGAGTACTGGGGCGCCCACGAGTGGTCCAACGCCAAGCCCGGATCGATCTACCACGCGCTGAAGCAGATGGCGAAGCAGGGGCTGCTGGTCGCCCACGAGACCGCTCCGAGCACGGTGGGCGGCCCGCCCCGGACCGAGTACGAGATCACCGAGCGGGGGAACGAGGAGTACCTGGCGCTGCTGCGCGAGGCGCTGACCTCGTACGACCAGAAGCCGGACGCACTGGCGGCGGGCCTCGGCGGCATGGTCGACCTGGAGCGCTCCGAGGTGGTCGGGCTGCTCAGGCAGCGGGTGGCCGGTCTCGTGGCCTGGCGGGCATCGGTCACGGAGTACTACACGCCGGAGGCCGGGCCCGAAGCACTCGGGCACATCGGCGAGATCATGAACATGTGGGTCCACTCGGCGGATGCCGGGGCCGAGTGGACGCGCGGGCTGATAGCCCGTATCGAGGGCGGCGCGTACAGCTTCGCGGGGGAGGGCGAACCGTTCGTCGGCGTGCTCGCGGAGGGGCAGGAGAACCCGTACGCGACGGGCGTCCGGGCTCCCGGCGACGACGAGTGACCGGGCGGAAGGGCGAGTGACCGGCCGGAAGTCGGTGGTGGAGGCCGGTGACGCATGTCGGCGGACATCAGCGCCGGACATCAGCGCCGGACATCAGCGCCGGACATCAGCGCCGGACATCAGCGCCGGACATCAGCGCCGGACATCAGCGCCGGACATCAGTGGTGGAAGGATGTCGCCGCCTGCTTGTCGTGGCTCAACGGGTGCGGCTGACGGCGTAGTTCGGGCAGGATCAGCCGGAGGTCCTCCATGAGCAGTTCGGCCAGGTCCGACGAGAAGCCGTTGCGGCACACCACCCGCAGCACCGACAGGTCCTGCCGGTTGGCCGGGAAGGTGTACGCGGGCACCAGCCAGCCGTGCTCGCGCAGCCGCCGCGACACGTCGAAGACGTCGTACGCCTCCACGTCCGGTGTGGTCGTCAGCGCGAAGACGGGCAGCTGATCGCCCCGCGTGAGCAGCCGGAAGTCCCCCAACTCCTCGATCTTTCCCGCCAGTCCGCAGGCGATGTCGCGGGACGACTGCTGGACGGCCCGGTATCCGTCCCGGCCCAGCCGCAGGAACGTGTAGTACTGCGCGACCACCTGGGAGCCGGGCCGGGAGAAGTTCAGCGCGAAGGTCGGCATGTCGCCGCCCAGGTAGTTGACCCGGAAGACCAGCTCCTCGGGAAGTTCGGCGGGCGAGCGCCACAGCGCCCAGCCGACGCCGGGGTAGACCAGTCCGTACTTGTGGCCCGAGGTGTTGATCGAGGAGACCCGGGGCAGCCGGAAGTCCCACACCAGGTCCGGGTCCAGGAACGGCGCGATCATCCCGCCGGACGCCCCGTCGACGTGGACGGGGACATCGAGACCGGTGCGTTCCTGGAGCGCGTCCAGGGCGGCGCAGAGTTCGGCGATCGGCTCGTACGAGCCGTCGAAGGTGGAGCCGATGATGCCGACGACGCCGATGGTGTTCTCGTCGCAGAGGTCGGCCGCCGCCTGCGGGTCGAGATGGAAGCGGTCGCCCTCCATCGGGACCTGCCGCGCTTCGATCTCCCAGAAGTTGCAGAACTTCTCCCAGCAGACCTGCACGTTGATGCCCATGACCAGGTTCGGCCGGGCGGACGCCGGGTAGCGGTCGGCGTTCCTGGCCGCCCAACGGCGTTTCAGCGCCATCCCCGCGAGCATGCACGCCTCGCTGGAGCCGGTCGTCGAGCAGCCCACGGTGGCCGACGGATCGGGCGCGTTCCACAGATCTGCGAGCATCGCCACGCACCGTCGCTCCAACTCGGCGGTGCGCGGGTACTCGTCCTTGTCGATCATGTTCTTGTCGCAGCACTCGCCCATCAGCACCCTGGCCTGGGGCTCCATCCAGGTGGTGACGAAGGTGGCGAGGTTGAGCCGCGCGTTGCCGTCCAGCATCAACTCGTCGTGGACCAGTTGGTACGCGGTCGACGGCGCCATCGGCCCGTCGGGGAGCCGGTGACGGGGCGGCGCCGTCTCCATGCCGGCGACCGGATCGGCCTCGCCGAAGAACGGGTTGAGGGCGAGCCTGCGGCGTTCCCGGGACGGTTCCGTGCCGGGGGGCGAACCAGTGTGGAGAGACATCGGCGGACAGCCCTTCTCGGCTCTCGACGGACTCGGGACGGCGGGGGTCAACTCTGCGCGGCGAGACCGTCCTTGATGGCACGGGCGAACTTCACGACCCGCTCGGCCTGGATCCGGGCGGCGGTCAGCGTCTGCTCGCCGACCGGGATGTCGCCCTGCCCCGACACGTGAGAGGTGCCGTACGGGTTCCCGTCGACGAACTTCGCTGGGTCCGTGTAGCCGGGGGCGACCAGGATGCCGCCGAAGTGGTGAACCGTGTGGTAGAGCGCCAGCAGGGTGGATTCCTGGCCGCCGTGCGCGGTGCTGGTGGAGGTGAAGCCGCTGTACACCTTGTCGGCGAGCCGGCCCGCCTGCCAGAGGCCCCCGAGGGTGTCCAGGAACTGCTTCAGCTGGGAGGTGACGTTGCCGAAGCGGGTGGGCGTGCCGAAGATCACGGCGTCCGCCCAGATCATGTCGTCGGGCGACGCCTCGGCGACGTCGGCGGTCGCCCTCGCGTTGGCGGCCCAGGCCGGATTGGAGTCGATGGCGGCCTGCGGGGCGAGTTCGGCAGCCTTGCGCAGCCGTACCTGTGCACCGGCCTTCTCCGCATACTCCACGACGGCCTCGGCCATCGCGGCGACCGTACCGGTCGAGGAGTAGTAGATGACGGCGACGTTGACGGGCGTGGGCATCGCGGAGACCTCCGGCAGGCAGGAGGGAACGAATCCGAACATATCCGGACGTATCCATATGGAGGTGACGATACGGAATGTGGGGGCATCCGGCGCGTCGGCCGGCCGAGCGGTGCCGTGAAGGGGCTCCGGCTTGCACCTCACGTGACGTCAGGACGCAGGATCGGAACGTACCCGGGATTCAGGCGTCCCGGGGCAGGAGACGTAGCGAGCGGAGAAGGGAGCGGGGAGGGTCGTGGGCCACTCCGTGGGACAGGTGGCCGGCTTCGCCGGGGTCACGGTGCGCACCCTGCACCACTACGACGCCATCGGGCTGCTCTCGCCCGGCGGGCGCAGCTACTCCGGTCACCGTCGGTACGACGACGCGGACCTGGACCGGTTGCAGCAGATCCTGTTCTACCGGGAGCTGGGCTTCCCGCTCGATGAGATCGCGGTACTGCTCGACGACCCGGACGCGGACCCGCAGGAGCACCTGCGCCGCCAGCACCGACTGCTGACCGACCGGATCGCCGGGCTCCAGAGGATGGCGGACGCCGTCGAGACAGCCATGGAGGCACGGAAGATGGGCATCGACCTCACGCCGGAGGAGAAGTTCGAGGTGTTCGGGGACAAGGACCCCGAGGAGCACGCGGAGGAGGCCGAACGCCGCTGGGGCGGCACCGACGCCTACACCGAGTCGCAGCGCCGGGCCGCCCGGTACACGAAGGAGGACTGGAAGCGGATGCAGGCGGAGCTGGCCGACTGGGACGCCGCCTACGTCGCGCTCATGGAGGCCGGCGAGCCGGCCACGGGTGCGCGCGCCATGGACCTGGTCGAGGCGTACCGGCAGCACATCACCAAGTGGTTCTACCCGTGCACGCCCGAGATGCACCGGGCGCTCGCGGAGATGTACGTGTCCGACCCGCGGTTCCATGCCCACTACGAGTCGATCCGGCCCGGCATGGCCGAGCACCTGCGCGACGCCGTCGTCGCCAACGCGGAACGCCTCTTGTAGTCGCGCGCGGCCGTGCGGGGGACTCGCGTGGCCGCGCAAGGGGAGATTTGTCCCTGGTTGTTCCGGTCCGTGCGCCCGTGAGGGAGACTGGAACCCGACGACGGCATTCTGCGTTGATAGCTTTGGGCGGCCACGCAGTTGTCGGCGGCCACGCAGCCGCCATCGACCGACTCAGGAGCCCGGACCCTTGAATACGCTTGCGCTCGGACCGAGCTGGCTGGACCCGGACTATCTCATCAACACCTTCGGACTCCCGGGTGTCCTCCTCATCGTCTTCGCCGAGTCCGGACTGCTGATCGGCTTCTTCCTGCCCGGCGACTCCCTGCTCTTCACCACGGGCCTGCTGGTCACCACGGGCCAGTTGCGGTTCCCGCTGTGGATGGTCTGCACGCTGGTGGCCGTGGCGGCGATCATCGGTGACCAGGTGGGGTATCTCTTCGGCCGCAAGGTGGGCCCGTCGCTCTTCAAGCGCCCGGACTCCCGCCTCTTCAAGCAGGAGAACGTCGAGAAGGCGCACGACTTCTTCGAGAAGTACGGGCCGAAGTCGCTGATCCTGGCCCGCTTCGTCCCCGTGGTGCGTACGTTCACGCCGATCATCGCCGGCGTGAGCCGGATGAACTACCGCTCGTTCATCGTGTTCAACATCATCGGCGGGATCCTGTGGGGGGTCGGCGTCACGCTCCTCGGCTCCGCCCTCGGCAAGATCGAGTTCGTCCACAAGAACATCGAGGCGATACTCATCCTGATCGTGCTCATCTCGGTGGTGCCGATCGCGATCGAGTTCCTGCGGGCCCGTTCCAGGGCGAAGAAGGACGCGGCGGCGGGGATCGCGGCTTCGGGCGACGGGCCGGCCGCCGACGGTGGACCGGTCGCCGTCCAGCGCGGGCGCCACGCCAAGCGCTGACCGGGCCCCGAGGCCCACGATGCTCGCTTCCCGCGGGGGCGTACGCGTACGGCGCGTACGCCCCCGCGGCGTATCCACCGACTCGGCCCCCGGGGCCGCGCCCCGGCGTCGTGGGCCCGTGGTCCGGTGCCGCCGACAAGGGCACCCGTGCCGCGGCTGTCGGCTCGGGCACCCGCACCCGCAGGCCCCGGGACCGGAAGCTCCGGCCTGGAGACCCGTACTGCGGGCCCGGACACTTGGGCCGCAGGTCCGTGTGCCGAGACTCCGGCGGGGAGTCAGGCGGGAGTCCGGAAAATCCGGCCCGGAGGTCGCGACCGGCTCAGAAGCCGCGCGTCCGCTTGGCCGCGCGGCGGTTCGCCCCGCCGACCTCTCCCGGCACCCGCATGAACAACCGGGAGATCTCGCTCCCCAGGTTCACCCCGATCGCGATGGCCAGCGCCGTCGCCACGGCGGTGGACAGCGACACGAGCCCGGCGTTCACGTTCCCCTGCGCCACGGCCAGCAGCCCGAAGTACGTGGCCGAACCCGGCAGCAGCGGGCCGATCGCGGCCGTGATGAAGGGCAGCGACGAGGTGTGCCGGTAACGCGAGAGGAGCTGCCCGAACAGGCCCACCAGACCGGCCGCCGTCGCCGTCGCCAGCACCGGTGAGATGCCTCCGGTACGGGCCATCGCCCCGAAGACCACCCAGGCCACGGCGCCGTTGAGGGTGACCGCCAGGACCGTGGAACGGTCCTGCTGGAGCAGGATCGCGAAGGCGAAACAGAGTGCCATCGACGCCAGGATCTGCACCACGGGCCGGTCGGTGGCGAAGAACCTGGTCCCCGGGTTCAGCTGTGCGCCCAGCTGGAGGCCCATGTACAGCACGAGCAGCACACCGACGACGATGCCGATGAACAGGTACATGACTTCGAGCAGGCGTGCCGCCGCCGTGATGTAGAAACCGGTCAGCCCGTCCTGCACGCCCGCGACCAGGGCCCGCCCCGGCAGCAGCGCGAACAGCCCACCCGTGATGACCGCGGACGGCCGCAGGTCCGACCAGTGGGTCAGGGTCAGCGCCACGCCCAGCGCGGCGGGCGGCATCGCCGCCACCACGAACTGGTAGAACTCCGGCAGCCCGCGCCCGGCGCACAGCCAGGCGAGCCGGTCACCGAGCATCGCGCCGATCGCCGCCACCACGAACACCAGCGCGCCACCGCCGACCAGCACCGAGGCCGCCCCCGCGAGACCGCCGCCGGCCAGCGTCAGCACCCAGCCGGAGTACGGGTGCCGGTTGCGTCGTATCTCCGCCAGGCGCCGGTAGGCGTCCTCCAGCGAGACCTCGACCTCCCCGGTGGTGATGTCGTCGATGAGCCGGAAGACGGCGGCCAGCCGGGTGTAGTCGGTGCCCCGGCGGCGTACGGTACGGCTCGCCGTCACCGGGTCGTCGACCAGCGACGGCTGGTACGAGATGGAGAGCAGGGTGAAGGTGACCGTGGGCTCGCTGCGGTCCAGCCCGTAGCTGCGGGTCACCGCGAACATCGCCGCCTCGACGTCCTCGGCGCCCTCGCCACCGGCGAGCAGCAGTTCCCCGATGCGCAGCGTCAGGTCGAGCACGCGCGGCACCGCCGGGCCCGTCTCGTCGGACTTCTGCACCAGCTCGGGCGCGGGACGCTCGGCGACCGGCATGCGCAGCATCGTGCGCATCCGGTCCTGCCAGGGAGCCTCCTTGGTCAGCCGGATCATCGGGCTGCCGTGCGCGGGAGTGAAGGCGGGAGGCGATTGGTGGGCGCGGTACGTGCTCGGCGGCACGAAGGCGGAGCCGATCGTGTCCGAGCCCGAACCGGAACCCGGCCCCGAGCCGGAACCCGAAGCGGAACCCGCCCCGGCCCCCTGGGACTCGGTCGCCAGACCGGCCGGGACGGCGAATTCCGAGGTCGGGTGGTCGTCGTCCGCGGCCGGCGCGGGCGGCTCCACCCCCGCCGGTGGTACGAAGGCGCTGCGTGCCTCGTCGGACTGGGGCTTCTGGTCCTCCGGACCGCCCGGTTCCGCCACCACTCGACCAGTTCCTCCTCGGCTGTGCGACCTCGGCTCGCTCCTCTGCACCCCAGTATGGGCACGGGCCGGGGCGGTAACGCGAGGGGCCGGACGTACGGAACGGGCGCAGGGAACGGGCGGGCGCGGCGGGCAGACGAAACGGGCGGCACTCCGTGGGAAGGAGTGCCGCCCGTTTCCGGAAAGTCAGTGTCGGCCGGGCCGCACACGGAGCCGTGGGCGGGAGCCTGAGCGCGGAACCGCGGACGGAACGGCGGGCCGGAGCACAAGCGGAACCGTGATCGGTCCCGCGAACCGGACCGGGGACGTCAGTGCGCGCCGCCCTGCGCCTCAAGGCGCTTGTAGGACGCCTCGATCTCGGCCTCGGCCTCGGCGCGGCCCACCCAGTCGGCGCCCTCGACCGACTTGCCGGGCTCCAGGTCCTTGTAGACCTCGAAGAAGTGCTGGATCTCCAGGCGGTCGAACTCCGACACGTGGTGGATGTCGCGCAGGTGCTCCACCCGGGGGTCGGAGGCCGGCACGCACAGCAGCTTGTCGTCGCCGCCGGCCTCGTCCGTCATGCGGAACATGCCGATGGCGCGGCACTTGATGAGGCAACCGGGGAAGGTCGGCTCGTCCAGGAGGACCAGCGCGTCCAGCGGGTCGCCGTCCTCGCCGAGGGTGTTCTCGACGAAGCCGTAGTCCGCCGGGTAGCTCGTCGAGGTGAAGAGCCGACGGTCCAGACGGATCCGACCGGTCTCGTGGTCCACCTCGTACTTGTTCCGCGAACCCTTCGGAATCTCGATGGTGACGTCGAACTCCACGGGTGGCTCCTCCATGATCAAGACATACGACTGGTGATTAAGTGTCCCCCACGCAGATGTGTGCTCGCGAAAGGGGCTGGTCAACGGTGGACGAGCCGGTGAAGAGACCGTCGGTCAACCCGCTGGACAGACTGGGCGCGCTCACCCGCAGGGGCAGTGCGACCAGGCTGAAGGGACTGAGCGACCGGCAGTTCACGGCCGTCGCCGCCGGCCTCGGTCTGGTGCTCGCGGCCGGCGCCGCCCTTGCCGCCGGTCCGTGGGACTCGGGTCAGCGTAAGGCCGAGCAGGACTGGGCAGCGGCCCGCGGCGGCACAGGTGGCGTACATCACGAAGCCGGTACGCCGTCCGGCGCGCGTCCCGCGCCCAGCGCCCCGCCCGTCCTCGCCCCCCTCTCCGCCCCGGCCGGCGCCGCCGACACCGCGGGCGACGCCGCCCCCGACGGGGCGGCGTCCGACCCGACCGCCGCTCTCGGCCGACTGCTGAAGGACCCCGCCCTGGGCACCGCGCGCGCCTCCGTCGTCATCGACACCGCCACCGGGAAGCGGCTCTACGAGCAGGGCGCCGACACGCCCATGACCCCCGCCTCCACGATCAAGATCGCCACCTCGGCCGCCGCCCTGAGCGCGCTCGGCCCCCACCACCGCATCGCCACGACGGTCCGGGCGTCCCCCGACTTCCGTGCCGTCACCCTTGTCGGCGGCGGCGACCCCACCCTCGACAAGGCGGCCCTGCGTGCCCTGGCCGCCGACACCGCCCGGGCCCTGAAGCAGCGGGGTGTGACGAAGGTCCGCCTCGCGTACGACACCTCCCACTACTCCGGCCCCGCACGGCATCCGATCGGCCGCAACGAGAACATCGCGCCCCTCACCGCGCTGATGACCGACGAGGGCCGGCTCGACCGCAGCGACAGCGGGCCCGCCCCGCGCAGCGACGACCCGGCCGGCGACACCGCCCGCGCCTTCGGCGAACTCCTCGACGACGCGGGGATCGCCGTCCCGTCCGACCCGGTCTCCGGCCGCGCGCCCGCCGACTCCCGTCCGGTCGCCCGGCACCTGTCCGCCCCGCTCTCCGCCCTGGTGGAACGCACCCTGACCAACAGCGACAACGACATCGCCGAGGCCCTTGCCCGGCAGACCGCCGTCGCCGCGGGCGAACCGGCCGACTTCGACGGCGGCCGACGCGCCGTCACCGCGCGACTCGGCAAGCTCGGCCTGCCCCTGAAGGGCGTGAACCTCGCCGACGGCAGCGGGCTGAACCGCAAGGACAAGGTCACCGCCGGACTGCTGGCCGGGCTCCTCGCCCGCGCCGCCGACCCGGCCCACCCCGAACTGCGCCCGGTCCTCACCGGCCTCCCCGTGGCCGGGTTCACCGGCACGCTCAGCGACCGCTACACCGCGAAGTCCGCGGGCACCGGCCTGATCCGTGCCAAGACCGGCACCCTGACCGGGGTGAACTCGCTCGCCGGCACGGTCGTCGACGCACGGGGCCGGCTGCTCGCCTTCGCCTTCCTGGCCTCGGGCACCACCTCCCCGTCCGAGGCACAGTCCTCCCTCGACGCCCTCGCCACCAGCCTCGCCGCCCCCGCCCGGTGAGCCGGTGCGCCCGGTGGACCGGTGCCCCTCCGGCACCGGTCCACCGGGCGCCCGGACCCCGGGCTTCCGCTCGTGGCCCCGTCGACACCCCGGCGCGGACGGACCCGAGCACGTACGGTTGACACATGACGAGCATCGGTGGGGCCGAGATGGTCGACTGGAATCTCGCGGTCGCGACCGCGACCCGGCTGGTCCGGCCCGGGCCGGAGATCAGCCGTGAGGAGGCCCGCGAGGTCGTCGCGGAGCTGCGCCGGCACGCCAAGGCGTCCGAGGACCACGTCCGCTCCTTCACCCGGATGATTCCCGAGGGGAGCGAACCGGAGGACACCCCGGTCCTGGTCGTGGACCGGGCCGGCTGGATCCGGGCCAACGCCGACGGCTTCCGCGAACTGCTCCGCCCGCTGCTGGGGAAGATGCGCGAGCGGCGCGGCAACGGCCCCGGGGGAGTCGTGCTCGGCGCCGTCGGCGGCAAGGTGACCGGTGTCGAGGTGGGGATGCTGCTGTCGTTCCTGGCCTCCCGGGTCCTCGGCCAGTACGAGACGTTCGCACCCGCCGGCCGGGAATTCCCGGCCGCGGCCGACGGCGGCAGGCTGCTGCTGGTCGCGCCGAACATCGTCCACGTCGAGCGCGAGCTGGCGGTCGACCCGCACGACTTCCGGCTCTGGGTCGCCCTGCACGAGGAGACCCATCGCACCCAGTTCACCGGGGTGCCCTGGCTGCGTGACCACCTCCAGGGCGAGATCCAGTCATTCCTCGAAGAGACCGACGTCGACCCGATGACCTTCCTGGAGCGGCTTCGTGAGGCCGCCCAGTCGCTGGCCGGGGGCCGCCCCGAGGGCGAGGACGGCGAGGAGGGCGGACGCAGCCTCGTCGAACTCGTCCAGACCCCCGCCCAGCGGGAGATCCTCGGCCGGCTCACCGCCGTGATGTCCCTGCTCGAAGGGCACGCCGACTACGTGATGGACGGCGTCGGCCCCGAGGTCGTCTCCTCCGTCGCCGAGATCCGCGAGAAGTTCCAGCAGCGCCGGGCGCGCGGGGCGAGCCGCCTCGACCAGGCGCTGCGCAAGCTCCTCGGGCTCGACGCCAAACTGCGCCAGTACCGCGACGGCGAACGGTTCGTCCGCGCCGTGGTCGACGAGGTGGGCATGGACGGCTTCAACCGGGTCTGGACCTCGCCGAACACGCTCCCCACCAAGGCGGAGATCTCGAAGCCCGCGGACTGGATCGCGCGGGTGCACCGCAGGGCGGAGTGAGGGTGCACCGTAAGGCAGAGCCGTGACCATGGCGGCCACGACGGCGCGCGACAGGACGAGAACGCGCCGGTAATCACCCATCCGAGGGACCGTAGAGGCATGGGAAGGCGTGCAATGCTCGATGGACGGCTTGCCTCTGTCACCATCGATGCACTCTGAGTGACGGAATTCTCGCTCGTTCCGTCACTCCTAGGCACCCCCGACACTCCACGAAGGGCACCGGACATGGGTCCCCATCCTGCGGTCGCGGCGATACGCCTGGCGGTCCGCCGCGTACTCCACGACGTACTCACCGAACACACTCGCAACAACGCCCGCGACAGCAACCACGGCCACACCTGTGACAACGCCGGACGCGCCCGCGACGCCGGGCACCCCCGGCGCACTCCGCACCCCGGGCCCGCGTTCGCCGAAGCCGGTGCGGGCAGACAGCGCCCCGCACTCCCCGATACCCCACTGGTGCTCGTCGCATGCTCCGGCGGCGCCGATTCCATGGCACTCGCCTCCGCCCTCGCCTTCGAGGCGCGCAAGCTCGACGTCCGGGCCGGTGGCATCACCGTCGACCACGGCCTCCAGGACGGCTCCGACGCCCGGGCCGCCGAAGTCGTCGACCGCCTCGCCGCCATGCACCTCGACCCGGTCGAGTCCGTCGCCGTGCGCGTCGGCCACGAGGGCGGGCCCGAGGCCGCCGCCCGTGACGCCCGCTACGCAGCCCTGGACGAGGCCGCCGAACGGCACGGAGCCGCCGCCGTGCTGCTCGGCCACACCCGCGACGACCAGGCGGAAACGGTGCTGCTGGGCCTCGCCCGCGGCTCCGGCATCCGGTCCCTCTCCGGCATGGCCGCCGCGTCCGGCCCGTCCGGCCGCTACCGCCGTCCCTTCCTCCAGCTCGACCGGCAGACCGCCCGCAAGGCCTGCCTCGTCCAGTCCCTGCCCGTGTGGGACGACCCGCACAACATCGATCCCGCCTACACCCGCTCCCGGCTGCGCCACGAGGGCCTGCCCGCCCTGGAGAAGGCGCTGGGCAAGGGGGTCGTCGAGGCCCTGGCCCGTACCGCGCAGCTCTCCCGCGACGACGCCGACGCGCTCGACACCTGGGCCGCCGAGGCCGAGCGCACCGTACGGGACGAGGCGGGCCGGCTGGAGTGCGCCAAGCTGTACGCGCTGCCGCCCGCCGTACGCCGCCGGGTGCTGCGCCGGGCCGTCGTGGAGGCCGGATCCCCGGCCGGTTCGCTGTTCGCCCGGCACATCGAGGAGGTCGACCGCCTGATCACCGGCTGGCGCGGCCAGCGGGCCATCAACCTGCCCGGCCGCGTCGAGGCCATGCGCCAGGGTGGCAGACTTGTGATTCGGCAGAGCTGAAGCACGAGCGGCTGACACGCAGGCGAGAGGCCGCCGCCGGTACGGGGCGCGGCCCCGGGCCCGGCAGGCACAGAAAGAGACGCGGGTGAACGAGAAGGACATGGGCACCGACCTCCAGTCGGTGCTCCTCACCAAGGAAGAGATCGACGCGAAGCTCGTCGAGCTGGCCGCGAAGATCGACGCGGAGTACGCGGGCAAGGAGCTGCTCATCGTCGGCGTCCTCAAGGGCGCGGTGATGGTGATGGCGGACCTGGCGCGTGCGCTGTCCAACCCCGTCACCATGGACTGGATGGCCGTCTCGTCGTACGGCGCGGGGACCCAGTCCTCCGGAGTGGTCCGGATCCTGAAGGACCTGGACACCGACATCAAGGGCAAGCACGTCCTGATCGTCGAGGACATCATCGACTCGGGCCTGACCCTGTCCTGGCTG
The DNA here is from genome assembly GCF_042889785.1 of Streptomyces sp. NPDC002476. NCBI lineage: Bacteria > Bacillati > Actinomycetota > Actinomycetes > Kitasatosporales > Streptomycetaceae > Streptomyces > Streptomyces sp. NPDC002476. Next base: position 75,442 of record NZ_JBIARH010000022.1, read on the forward strand.
ATGTCCAACCTCGGGTCGCGCGAGCCCGCGTCCCTGGAGATCTGCACGCTGCTGCGCAAGCCGGACGCGGCCAAGGTCGCGCTCGACTGCAAGTGGGTCGGTTTCGACATCCCCAACGAATTCGTCGTCGGCTACGGGCTGGACTACGCGGAGAAGTACCGCAACCTCCCCTTCGTCGGCACGCTCGCCCCGCACGTCTACGGCGGCTGACCGCCCGCCCGGTGCCGCCGTCCGGTACGGACGACGGCGGCGACCGGCGACGGGAACCTTTTACTCGATTCCCGTCGTTGAGACATGGAAGGACGGTTTTGACAGACGTCCCCGGCAGTCGCGGGTGACAATGCTGGGGTACCGTCCGAAGAACAGTCTTTTCTCACAGCAGCATTTACCTACGGGCAGGAGGGACGGGGCGTGATCGCCCCGTATGGATGGACGTGAAGCGATACTTCCGTGGGCCGGTCATGTGGATCGTGCTGGCCGTCCTCGCCGTGGTCGTGTTGATGCAGGTCGTCGGCTCGTCGGGCGGCTACAAATCGGTGGACACCGGCAAGGTGGTCCAGGCGATCAGCAAGGACCAGGTGGCGCAGGCCAAGCTGACCACCGGTGACGAACAGATCATCAAGATCGAGCTGAAGAACGGCCAGAAGCTCTCCGGCGAGTCCGGCAGCAAGTTCCAGGCGAACTACATCGGCACCCAGGGCGTCGAGCTCGCCGACACGCTGCAGCAGAAGTTCGAGAGCGGCAAGATCGACAAGGGCTACACGGTCTCCCCGTCGAAGCAGTCCCCGTTCATCTCGATCCTCCTGTCGCTGCTGCCCTTCGTCCTGATCGTGGTCGTCTTCCTGTTCCTGATGAACCAGATGCAGGGCGGCGGCTCCCGGGTCATGCAGTTCGGGAAGTCCAAGGCCAAGCTGATCACCAAGGACACCCCGAAGACGACGTTCGCCGACGTGGCGGGCTCGGACGAGGCGGTCGAGGAGCTCCAGGAGATCAAGGAGTTCCTCCAGGAGCCGGCGAAGTTCCAGGCCGTCGGCGCCAAGATCCCCAAGGGCGTCCTGCTGTACGGGCCTCCCGGTACGGGCAAGACGCTGCTCGCGCGCGCCGTCGCGGGCGAGGCGGGCGTCCCCTTCTACTCGATCTCCGGTTCCGACTTCGTCGAGATGTTCGTCGGTGTCGGTGCCAGCCGGGTCCGTGACCTCTTCGAGCAGGCCAAGGCGAACGCCCCGGCGATCGTCTTCGTCGACGAGATCGACGCCGTCGGCCGGCACCGCGGTGCCGGGATGGGCGGCGGACACGACGAGCGCGAGCAGACGCTGAACCAGCTGCTCGTCGAGATGGACGGCTTCGACGTGAAGGGCGGCGTCATCCTGATCGCCGCCACGAACCGGCCGGACATCCTCGACCCGGCGCTGCTGCGTCCGGGCCGTTTCGACCGGCAGATCGCGGTCGACCGGCCGGACATGCAGGGCCGTCTGGAGATCCTCAAGGTCCACCAGAAGGGCAAGCCGGTCGCGAAGGACGTCGACCTCGGCGCCGTCGCCCGGCGCACGCCCGGCTTCACCGGTGCCGACCTGTCGAACGTGCTGAACGAGGCGGCGCTCCTCACGGCGCGCGGCAACCTGAAGCTGATCGACAACAAGATGCTCGACGAGGCCATCGACCGCGTCGTGGCGGGCCCGCAGAAGCGGACCCGGATCATGTCCGAGAAGGAGAAGAAGATCACCGCGTACCACGAGGGCGGACATGCCCTGGTCGCGGCGGCTTCTCCGCAGGCGGACCCGGTCCACAAGATCACGATCCTCTCCCGCGGCCGCGCCCTCGGTTACACGATGGTGCTCCCGGAGGAGGACAAGTACTCCACGACGCGCAACGAGATGCTCGACCAGCTGGCCTACATGCTGGGCGGGCGCGCGGCCGAGGAGCTGGTCTTCCACGACCCGACCACCGGTGCGGCGAACGACATCGAGAAGGCCACGGCCACGGCCCGCGCGATGGTCACGCAGTACGGCATGACGGAGCGGCTCGGCGCGATCAAGTTCGGCGGTGACAACACCGAGCCCTTCGTGGGCCGGGAGATGGGCCACCAGCGCGACTACTCGGAAGAGGTCGCGGCCCTCGTCGACGAAGAGGTCAAGAAGCTCATCGAGACCGCCCACAACGACGCGTGGGAGATCCTCGTCGAGAACCGCGATGTGCTGGACAACCTCGTTCTCCAGCTCCTGGAGAAGGAGACCCTCGGCAAGGAGGAGATCGCCGAGATCTTCGCCCCGGTCGTGAAGCGCCCGGCCCGCCCGGCGTGGACCGGTTCCGCCCGGCGCACCCCGTCGACGCGGCCCCCGGTGCTCTCGCCGAAGGAACTCGCGCTCACCAACGGCGCCACCACGGCGAACGGCTCGGTCGTCCCGACGGACAGTGTTCCGGCGGCCGAGGCGCTGCCGGAGGACCGCCCCGAGTCCTGACCCGGATGTGGTCCCTGTCACGGGGGCCGGACCGGGCTCGGAATGGATGCCGCGCCCTCGCAGGTTCTAGCCTGTGAGGGCGCGGCTTTTTCGTACGACCGTACGAGAAGCGTGTGCGGTGACAGCTCAGAGGAACGAGGCACAGATGACCGACCCGGTGACGTTGGACGGCCAGGGGCCGATCGGCGAGTTCGACGAGAAGCGGGCCGAGGCCGCGGTGCGCGAACTCCTCCTCGCCGTGGGCGAGGACCCGGACCGCGAGGGGCTGCGCGAGACACCGAGCCGGGTGACGCGGGCGTACAAGGAGATTCTCGCCGGGCTGCGGCAGGTGCCCGAGGATGTCCTGACCACTACGTTCGATCTGGGGCACGACGAGATGGTCCTGGTGAAGGACATCGAGATCGTCAGCCTCTGCGAGCACCACCTGCTGCCGTTCCACGGGGTGGCCCACGTCGGCTACATCCCGGCGGAGAGCGGCAAGATCACAGGTCTGTCGAAGCTCGCCCGCCTGGTCGACGTGTTCGCCCGCAGGCCCCAGGTGCAGGAGCGGCTGACCACGCAGATCGCGGACTCGCTGATGCGGATCCTGGAGGCGCGCGGCGCGATCGTGGTCATCGAGGCGGAGCACATGTGCATGTCCGTCCGGGGCATCCGCAAGCCCGGTGCGAAGACGACGACCTCGGCGGTGCGCGGCCAGCTGCGCGAAGCGTCCACGCGGGCCGAGGCGATGAGCCTGATACTGGCCCGCTGAGGCCCCTGCCCGGCCGGGGAGGGCCTTGGGCCCGGTCGGGGGCGCGGAGCCTTGCTCCGGCCGGGAGACGGCGGACGGCGGGTTCCGGCTCCGGGGCCGGTGCCGCCGTCAGGCGGACGAGCGGCTCTTGTCGCCGTCCTCGTCCTCCGGGAGCTTGCAGATGCGCTCCAGCCAGAGGGCCGCGGCGACCACCGCGATGCCGGCCAGGACCGCGAAGCCCGCGTAGATCGCCTGGTCGCGGCGGGCGGGGATGTCGAGGGAGCCGAGCAGGAAGACGCCCGTGCCGCCGTACATCCCGGAGACCAGGGCGACGACCAGCGCGCTGGCCTGGCCGAAGACGACGGCCCGTGCCGCCATCAGGGGCTCGACGCCCTTGGCTCCCGGCCGGCGCTCGCGCTGGGCGCGCAGCCGGGAACGGATGGAGAGCGCCGTCGCGAGCAGGACGGCGGCGATCACCGCGAGCACGATCGGCGCGGCGAGGGGAACGCTCGGCAGGCTGCCCAGGGAGTCCCAGAGGCGCGCACCGCCCCAGGAGAGCACCCCGGCCGCGGCGAAGAGGCCGATGAGTACCCCGAGCCGTAGTTGCTTCACCGAGTGATCCGCCCTTCGCCGCCCATGATCGTGTCCGTCCGGTCCCGCCCGGCCTGCTCGTGTCCGGCCGGATTCCGTCCGTCGAGCCTAACGACTACTCGGGCAGACGGAGTTCCAGGTCGGCGCGGGGCCGTATGCCGGCGCGCCCTACACCGGCCAGCAGCTCCGCGACGGGACCGGCGCCCGGAAGCTGGGCATCGGGCTCGATGTCGTGCCACGGGGCGAGGACGAAGGCCCGCTCATGGGCCCGGGGGTGGGGGAGGGTGAGCTCCGGGTCGTCGGAGACGACGTCCGCGTACGCCACGATGTCGACGTCGATGGTGCGCGGCCCGAAGCGCTCCTCGCGGACCCGCTCGAACGCCTCCTCGATGGCCTGGCCGCGCTCCAGGAGCGAGGACGGGGGGAGCGTCGTCCGCACCACGACCACCGCGTTGAAGTACGAGGGCTGGGAGCCGGGGGCGACGCCCCACGGCTCCGTCTCGTACACCGGTGAGACGGCCTTGACCCGCAGGCCCGGGGTGTCCTCCAGCGCGTCTATGGCGCCCTGGAGGGTCTCCAGCCGGTTGCCGAGATTGGACCCCAGGGAGAGCACGGCGCGTTTGGGGTTGGAAAGGGTGCTGTCCGCGGCGTCCACCTGCGCGACCACGGAGGCGGGGACCGGCTGTACGGTGGGGTCGCTCTGCCCCTTGGTGGAAAAACCAGTCATACTCGGCTCCGTGTGATGGTGATGGTGACATCGTCGAAGGGGACGGTGATCGGCGCGTCCGGTTTGTGCACCACCACCTCCACTTCCTCGACTCCTTCGTGCTTGAGGCATTTCTGGGCGATGCGCTCCGCGAGCGTCTCGATCAGATCGACCGGTTCTCCCTGCACGACCTCGACGGCCTCCTCGGCGACGATGCCGTAGTGCACCGTCTTGGTCAGGTCGTCGGTGGCTGCCGCAGGTCGGGTGTCCAGGCCGAGCACCAGGTCCACGATGAAGGTCTGGCCCTCTTCCCGTTCCCGGGGGAAGACGCCGTGGTGTCCACGGGCCTTGAGGCCGCGCAGCGCGACACGATCCACGCGAATCACTCCTGCTGTCGTTGGGCGTAGAGACACGGGGCCGCGCACGGACGGCGAGGTGCTCTCTTTCGAATCTACCTTCGAGCACCGACAGTGCTCCCCCGTGGGGGCTATGGACAGAACCTCACGGGACTGGTAGCCGCTACTACCCGCAGAGGTGAATTCCAACCCTCCCAGGAGGTGAACTTTCCGGTCGGGAGACGGCTTCCGGACGATCGGGAAAGGGCTCGTTCCCGCTCAGAGCCTGCCGGGAGACGGCTTTCGGACGATCAGGAGGCGCCTTCGCCGTTTCCGTTCTCGTTCTCGTCGTCGTCGGACTCGGTCAGCACGGGCGAGCCGTGGTGGGACCAGAGCTTCCAGCCGTCGGGGGTGCGCCGGAACACATTGGTGGCCACGACGAGCTGGCCGACGAGCGGTCCGAGCGCGTTGCCGTCCTCGGCGGGCCCGCCGCTGAGGATGTTCTCCGTGCAGGTCACCAGGGCGGTGCCGCCGGTCATCGAGACCGAGACGTCGGTCAGGAAGAACTGGATGTACTCGGTGTTGGCCATGATCAGGGCGTAACTGCGCAGCACCTCGCCGCGGCCGCGGAGCACCGGCCAGCCGGGGTGGACACAGGAGACGGTGAGGTCCTCGCCCGGCAGCCACAGCCCGGACAGTTCGTCGAGGTCGCCGCGCTCCATCGCCTCGTAGAAGGCGGTGTTGGCCTGCTCGACGGCCGCGATGTCGGCGGCGGCCTCCGCGTGCTCGTCGCGCGGCCCGCTCACGCGGCGCCCTCGACGGCGCGGGCGACCCGGACGGCGTCGGCGGTGGCGTGCACCTCGTGGACCCGGACGGCCCAGGCGCCCGCGCGGGCGGAGAGTGCGGAGATCGCCGCGGTGGCGGCGTCGCGTTCCCGGGCGGGCGGCGGCGCGCCCTCGCCGGCCAGCACATGGCCGAGGAAGCGTTTGCGGGAGGCGGCGACCAGCAGCGGGCGGCCCAGGGCGTGCAGGTCGTCGAGGTGGGCGACCAGGGCGAGGTCGTGGGCGGCTTCCTTGGCGAAGCCGAGGCCGGGGTCGATGACGATCCGTTCCGGGGCGACGCCGCCGGCGACCACGGCGTCCATCCGTTCCCGCAGCTCCTGGACGACCTCGGCGACGACGTCCTCGTACACCGCGCGGCTGTTCATCGACTCGCTGAAACCGCGCCAGTGCATGACGACGAACGGCACCCCGGCGTCGGCGACGACCCCGACCATGGCCGGGTCGGCGAGGCCGCCGCTCACGTCGTTGACCAGGGTGGCCCCGGCCGCGACGGCCTGCTCGGCGACCCCGGCCCGCATGGTGTCCACGGAGACCGTGACGCCCTCGGCGGCCAGGCCCCGGACCACCGGGACCACGCGCCGCAGCTCCTCCGACGCGTCCACCCGGCTGGCGCCGGGCCGGGTCGACTCACCGCCGACGTCGATCAGATCGGCGCCCTGCGCGACCAGGTCGAGACCGTGCTTGATCGCGGCCGTGGTGTCGAACCAGCGGCCCCCGTCGGAGAAGGAGTCCGGGGTCACATTGACGACACCCATGACCGCGCAGCGGTCCCACTCCGGGAGGCCCTGGACCGTGCCTCGTCCACGCAACGTACTCATGCGACCAGCGTAGGCCCCGCACGGTGTGCGGGTTACGCCGCGCGGGCGTGCTGCTCGCGGCCCGTGGCCGGAGCGTGGGCGCAGGGGCGGGGCTGGGAGCGGGGGAACCGGCGGGCGAACGGGCGGGGCAGGGCGAGGTTCACGAAGCCCTCCGCCCGCATGGCGGCCAGGGAGATCCGGGGCAGGTCCCGGGCGGTGCGGTAGACCACGAAGCGGGGCTCCCAGCGGGGCCGGAACTTGGCGTTGAACTTGTACAGCGACTCGATCTGGAACCAGCGCGAGAGGAAGATCAGCAGCCCGCGCCAGAGCCGCAGCACCGGTCCCGCGCCCAGCTTCTCGCCGCGGGCGAGGGCGGAGCGGAACATGGCGAAGTTCAGCGAGACCCGGCCGACGGACAGCCGGGGAGCGGCCTGGAGGGCGGCGACGATCAGCAGCTCGTTCATGCCGGGATCGGCGGAGCGGTCGCGGCGCATGAGGTCGAGGGACATGCCGTCGGGGCCCCACGGGACGAAGTGGAGCACGGCCTTCAGGTCGCCGTAGGGGGACTCGGCATCCGGTTCGTCGGCCTTGTGGGCGGTGGCGATGACGCAGTCTCCGTCGGCCGGGTCGCCGATCCGGCCGAGCGCCATGGAGAAGCCGCGCTCGGTGTCGGTGCCGCGCCAGTCGTCGGCCGCCCGGCGGATACGGGCCAGTTCGTCCTCGCCGATGTCGCGTGCGCGCCGGACCCGGGTCTCGTAGCCGAGGCGTTCAATGCGCTTCACCATCTGGCGTACGTTGCGCATCGGGCGCCCGGCGAGCGAGAAATCCGCGACGTCCACCACCGCCTCGTCGCCGAGTTCCAGCGCGTCGAGCCCGGTCTCGCGGGTCCAGACCTCGCCGCCGGTCTCGCTGCAGCCCATCACGGCGGGGGTCCAGGAGTGGGCTTTGGCCTCGTCCATGAAGCGTTCGATGGCGCCGGGCCATGCCTCCACGTCGCCGATCGGGTCGCCGCTCGCCAGCATCACCCCGGACACGACCCGGTAGCAGACGGCCGCCTTGCCGCTCGGGGAGAAGACGACGCCCTTGTCGCGGCGGAGCGCGAAGTGGCCGAGCGAGTCCCGGCCGCCGTGCTTCTCCAGCAGGGCGCGCAGCCGGGCCTCGTCGTCCCCGGTGAGGCGCGCGGCCGGGTGTTCGGGACGGAAGGCCAGGTAGATGGTGGTGACGGCGGTCAGCAGGCCGAGGGCGCCGAGCGAGTACCCCACGGTCCAGGAGGTGTCCCCGGCGTAGTCCACGGGGCCCTCCACACCGAACAGCCCGTACAGCACGTGCTGGAGCCGGTCGGCGATACTGGGGCTGCCCACGATCCGCCGGGGATGGGAGCTGACGATGACGAGGCCCAGGCCCATCGAACCCGCACCGAGCACCACGAAGTTGGCCAGTGCCCACCAGCGGCTCCTCGGGTCGGGGAGCGCGGAGAACTCGCCGCGGTGACGGACCAGCAGCGCGCAGAGGGCCAGCGAGACGAGCATGCCGGTGATCGAGTGCCGGTAGAGGAACTGCGCCAGTGCCCCGGCCGGCAGCAGGACGACGGCGGCCCGCCAGGCCCGCCGCTTGCGCCGTTTGAGACCGTGGGCGAGGAGCAGCAACAGGACGCCCGCGCTCAGGGAGAGAGCGGCGGCGAACGGTCCGAACGCGCCCGGCAGCACCTCGGCGAGCGCGTGCATCCGGCTGTGCCGGAAGCGCGGGAAGACGCCTGCGGCGACGTCGATCAGGCCGACGACGGTGCAGGCGGTACCGATCAGCGTCGGGACGGCCTCGGGGCGCGGGCCCCGTACGAACTTGCGTACGGAACTCGGAACCGATCCTGATTTATCCCCATCTAGCGTGACAGACATCGCTTCCCGTGGCTCCGCGAGAGATTCCTGAGTTTTCTGAGTCCTTCGTCCGAAGGGCTTTCGGACGATGTGCGAACTGTAGGACGAGGCTTCCGCGCGAAGGGTTTATCCGCGCACCGGAAATTTCCAGACAAGAAAGCTCACCCCCATGGGTCTTACCAGCACGACGCTTCTGGTCGCGGCCATCGCGCTGGGCGTGGTCTCCTTCGCCGCCACGGTCTGGTTCTGGCCACGGCTGGCCCGGCGTGGCGTCTCCGTGGTGTTCGGGCGGGTCGGGCTGCTGCTCGTGACCCAGGTGATGCTGTTCGTCTCGGTTGCCCTGGCGGCGAACAAGTCGTTCCTCTTCTACGGTTCCTGGGCGGATCTGTTCGGCCAGGAGCAGGAACAGGGTGTGGTCACGGACCACGCGGACGGGGCATCGGCCTCCAGGAACATCGTCCGGGTCGGGACGCAGCACTCGGGGGTTCCGGGCGCACCGCGCCCCGTCGTGTCCGGGCGGGTGGACAAGGTCGTGATCGCGGGCCGGAAGTCGGGGATAGAGAGTTCGGCGTACGTGTACCTCCCGCCGGAGTACTTCCGGCCCGAGTTCGCCCGTCGGAAGTTTCCCGCGGTCGTCGTCCTGACGGGCTATCCGGGCGTGTCGGAGAACCTCCTCAAGGGCCTGCGGTATCCCCAGACGGCACACGCGCGGGTGAAGGCCGGGCGCGCGCAGCCGATGATCCTGGTGATGCTGCGGCCCACGGTGGCGCCGCCGAGGGACACCGAATGCGTGGACATCAAGGGCGGACCGCAGACGGAGACGTTCTTCGCCGAGGACCTGCCGCGGGCGATCTCGGAGGCGTACCGGGTCGGGACCCGGGCCCGCAACTGGGGCATCATGGGCAACTCGACCGGGGGTTACTGCGCGCTGAAGATTGGTCTCCATCACCCGGACCGGTTCGCCGCGAGCGCGGGACTCTCCGCGTACTACAAGGCGGCCGAGGACCCGACGACCGGCGATCTCTTCCACGGCGACCGGCGGGCGCGCGACCGGGCGAACTTGATGTGGAGTCTGGACCACCTGCCGCAGCCCGATGCGTCCTTCCTGGTCACGACCTCCAGGCAGGGCGAGGGGAACTACCGGTCCACGCAGAAGTTCATCGCGAAGGTGAAGGCGCCCGCCCAGGTCTCGTCGATCGTGCTCGACAGCGGTGGGCACAACTTCAACACCTGGCGGCGGGAGATCCCCCCGGCCCTGGACTGGATGAGCAGCCGGCTCAGCGAGAACTGAGCGGCCCGGCCAGGCTCTCCACGGACTCGACGGCCACCTCGGCGCGCGGCACGTCCTGGGCGTCGGCGTCGATGGAGCGGCGCAGCGCCTCGTGGAGCCGTGCCGGGGTGAGCACGCCGAGGAACCGGCCGTTCGCCTCCTCGTCGATGACGGCGATCCAGCCCGCGTCGTGCTGGAGCATGGTGGCGAACGCCTGCTTGAGCGGGGCGCCGACCGGAAGCCACGCCTCCATCCGCCGGGCGTGGGCGCGGACCGTGGCGCCGGAGGCGGGGCCGGCTTCCGAACCGGCGGAGCTGGGTGCGGATCCGGCGGTGTGCGCGGTGGCGGGAGGGCCGGCCGGGATCCAGCCGTGCAGATTGTCCTCGCCGTCCAGGACGACCGCCCAGCGCGCTCCCTCGGCCCGGAGCCGTTCGGTCGCCCGTTCCAGGGAGTCGTCGAGATGGACGACGGGAGGCTGGTCGAGGTCGCCCGCCTCGACGGGGGTCACGGAGAGCCGCTTGAGACCGCGGTCGGCGCCGACGAAGTCCGCGACATAGGGGGTGGCGGGCGCGCCGAGCACGGTCGCCGGGGAGTCGAACTGCTCGATGGTGCCCTGCCCGTAGACGGCGATCCGGTCGCCGAGCCGGACGGCTTCCTCGATGTCGTGCGTGACGAACAGCACGGTTTTGCGGACCTGTGCCTGGAGTTTCAGGAATTCGTTCTGCAACCGTTCCCGTACGACGGGGTCGACCGCGCCGAAAGGCTCGTCCATCAGCAGCACCGGCGGGTCCGCGGCCAGCGCCCTCGCCACTCCCACGCGTTGGCGCTGGCCGCCGGAGAGCTGTTCCGGATAGCGGTCGCCATAGACGGAAGGGTCAAGTCCGACGAGATCGAGGAGTTCCGCCGCGCGTGCGCGGGCCTTTCCCCGTTTCCAGCCCAGGAGATGAGGGACCGTCGTGGTGTTTTCCAGGATCGTACGGTGCGGGAACAGGCCCACCTGCTGGATCACGTACCCGATACGACGGCGCAGCCGGACGGGGTCGATGGCGGATATGTCGTCGCCGTCGAGGAATATCCGGCCCTCGGTCGGTTCGATCAGCCGGTTCACCATCTTCATGGTGGTCGTCTTGCCGCAGCCCGACGGTCCGACGAGCGTGACCAGTTCACCCTCGGCGACTTCGAAGGAAAGGTCGTCGACGGCGGTGGTGCCGTCCGCGTACCGCTTGGTGACGTGCTCGAAACGGATCATGGTTCCCCATTGTCGCGGGTGTGGTGTGGAGGCCATGTTGCTGGAATACGACGGTCGCGGCGAGTGTCAGTGGTCGGGGATAGGGTCTCGGAACGGCGGTGCTTCGGTGCGTCGAGTGCTTTGATGCTCCGGGTACTTCGGTACTCCGGTGCTTCGGTGCGTCGAGTGCTCCGGTGCTCGGTGCACTTCGGGCACTTCGGTGCTTCGACGTGCGGGACAGCCCGGCGTCGTACGCGGTATCCCGCCGTTTCGGCGCGAGGCGGCAAAAGGGAGGTGGGGGCGGATGGCTGCCGTACAGAACTGCATGGTGACGAATGACTGGATCTGCGGGGAGTATCTCCGTTCCCGCGGCGAGGAGCTGACGGACGCGACGGTCCAGCACATCTGGATCACGGCGGTATCGGTGCTGATCGGGCTGCTCGTGGCATTTCCGCTGGCGCTGCTCGCCCGCCGAGGCCCTCGTTTCGCCGGTCCGGTCCTCGGCCTGACGACGGTGCTCTACACCGTGCCCTCGCTGGCCATGTTCTCGCTGCTGCTGCCGTTCTTCGGACTGTCCGCCGCGCTGGTGGTCACCGGCCTGGTGCTGTATTCGCTGACCATCCTCGTACGGAACATCCTGGCGGGTCTCGAAGCCGTTCCGCAGGAGGCCAGGGAAGCCGCGAAGGGCATGGGGTACGGGCCGGTCCGGCTGCTCTGGGAGGTCGAACTCCCGCTCGCGATGCCCGCGGTGATGGCAGGCGTGCGGATCGCCACGGTCTCGACGATCGCCCTGACGACGGTCGGGTCGATCATCGGCAGGGGCGGCCTCGGCAATCTGATCGCGGATGCCCTGCCCAGCTTCTTCAAGGCGCAGGTGCTCACCGCCTCGGTCCTGTGCGTGCTGCTCGCGGTCGTCGCCGACCTGCTGCTGCTGGGGCTCCAGCGACTGCTGACCCCCTGGACCCGAATACGCGTCACTCCCTCACGCACCACGGCGAAGGCGGTCTGACCATGGGCGTCATTGGTCAGGCATGGGCCTGGCTCACCACCGGGGCGAACTGGACGGGGGAGAACGGGGCGGCCCACCGGCTCGTGGAGCACCTCTGGGTCAGCGGGATCGCGCTCGCTGCCGCCTGCGCGATCGCGCTGCCGGTCGCGCTGTATCTGGGCCACATCGGGAAGGGGGGTGCGCCGGCCGTCAACCTCTCCAACGTGGGGCGGGCGGTCCCGGTCTTCGCGGTTCTGGCCCTCTTCATGGTCTCGCCGCTGCGCAACGCCGGGTACGTACCGACGATCGTCGCGCTGGTGCTGTTCGCCGTGCCGCCGCTGCTCACCAACACCTACGTCGGGATGGCGGAGGTGGACCGTTCGGTGACCGAGGCGGCGCGGGGCATGGGGATGTCCGGCGGGCAGTTGTTCGTACGGGTCGAGCTCCCGCTGGCCTACCCGATGATCATGACCGGGCTGCGCTCGGCGGCGGTCCAGGTGGTCGCCACGGCGACGATCGCGGCGATGGTCGGCCAGGGCGGTCTCGGCCGGATCATCACGGCCGGTTTCAACACGTACGACACTCCGCAGGTCGTCGCGGGGGCGGTGCTGGTCGCCTCGCTCGCGCTGCTGGTGGAGGCGGTGCTGGTGGTGCTCGGACGGGTGCTCTCACCGCTGCGCCGCCGCGGGACGGCATGAGGCCCGGTATGAGGACCCGGCACGAGGGGGCCCGCATGAGGGCCGGCACCAGGGGGCCCGCCGCTCGTACCCCGAGCGGGGGAGCGCCCCGCCCGCCCCGACCGCCGAAGCGTGCCCCGCACCCGAACAGTCCTGACCCATCTCGTACTCGAACAGCCCTGGTGCTGTGGACGGAGAACACGATGAGCAAGACCTCGCGCATAGCCGGCGCGGTCATCGGCATGGTCGCGCTGGCGGGCTCGCTCGCCGCGTGCGGCGGCGACAGCCTGGAGAAGAACAAGGGCGGCTCGGCGCCCTCCGGCGGATCCGGCGGCGGCGAGAAGGGCTCGCTCGTCGTCGGCGCGGCCTCCTTCACCGAGTCCAAGGTGCTCGCGGAGCTGTACGCGCAGATCCTGGGCGACGCCGGATACCGCACCTCGGTCACCAGCGTGGCCAACCGGGAACTCTACGAACCTTCCCTGGAGAAGGGCGAGATCGATGTCGTTCCCGAATATGCCGCGACGATCGCGGAATTCCTCAACGCCAAGGCGAATGGCGCGAAGGAGGCCGCGAAGAAGCCGGTGGCCTCGGGCGACGCCGCCGCCACGGTCGCGGCGCTGGAGAAGCTCGCCGCCCCGCGCGGACTGAAGGTGCTCCCGGCCGGCGCGGCCGTCGACCAGAACGCCTTCGCGGTGACCGAGGAATTCGCCGCCGAACACAAGCTCAAGTCGCTTTCTGATCTCGGCAGATCGAAGGTCGCGGTGAAGATCGCCGCAGGTGACGAGTGCGAGGTGCGGCCGTTCTGCGCGCCGGGTCTGAAAAAGACGTACGGCATCAATGTCACCGGCATCGACCCCAAGGGAGTCGGCACGCCGCAGTCCAAGCAGGCGGTCGAGGACGGCAAGGACCAACTGGTCCTCACGACCACCACGGACGCGGTGCTCGACAGCTACGGCCTGGTGTTCCTGGAGGACGACAAGAAGCTCCAGAACGCGGACAACGTACTGCCGGTCGTCAATGCGAAGGACGCGGGTTCGCAGGACGTCGCCGACGCGCTCGGCAAGATCACCAAGGCGCTGACCACCGAGGATCTCGCGGAACTGAACCGCAAGGTCGACGCGGAGCGCGCAAAGCCCGCTGATGTGGCCAAGGACTATCTGCGGTCGAAGGGCCTCATCCGGAAGTAGGGGCCGGAAGCAGGGAGAAGTGGAGAAGCAAGGCGCGATTCGGGACGGGAAGGGGGCCGTCAGGTAACCGGCCGGGAACAGATTGCCGGGCAGCCCCCAAGTTCCTCCTACACACGGTAAATTTCAGGCCATGCCACGTGGACGTCATCGCCATTCGACACCGCTGCACAGAATCCTTCCGCCCTCGGCCGTCGCCGGGGTCTCGGTCCTCTGCGCCACGGGCGCCTGGCTGCTCGCGGAACCCCTGGTCCTGCGCGGTCTGGTGGCCGCCACGGCGACCGCCGCGGTGACCGGCGCGTATCTGATGCGCAGTTGGGACCGGGAGGCCGGCCGTCGGGTCGCGGAGCTGAAGCGTGCCCGTGCCGGTGACGAGTGGCGGGCCGAGGAACGCGTGGCCGAGCTGGAGTCCGACCTGGAGGAGTTGCGCGAGCTGCGCACCCGGCTGGAGACGAAGCTGCGGCGCAAGCGGGTGGAGCTGGCCAATCTGCGCGGGGAGCACGCCGCGCTGTTGCGCCGGTACGCCAACGCCGAGACGGGGCGCGCCAGCGCGCTGGAGGGCCGCAGGCGGCTCGCGCTCGAAGCCGCGGCCCCCAGGGAGCTGCCGGCCGCGCTCAGCACCCCGACCCCGGCCGCCTATCTGCGTGCCGCTCAGGCGCTGGAGGATCTGCCGCGCAACAGGGCGCTCCAGGAGGCACGGCGCAACGCCGAGGAGGCCCGGAAGCGGGACCTCGCCGAGCGGGGCCTGAAGACGGAGGAGCGGCCGGGCAGGCACACGGCGGCCGAGGACGACGTCTCCCCGGCGCCTCAGCCGCGTCCGGCGACCGCCCTTCCCGCGTCCCGGCCGTCCGCCGCGCTGCTCCCGGCGCGTCCGGTGCCGGCCGCCAGCACGGTCGCCCCGGGGCCGGCGCCCCGCCGCCAGCAGGTGCCGCAGGGCAGCTTCGACTTCTTCGGCACGCAGAAGACGCGCACCGCGATCGAGTCCGTGCAGAACGAGGACCTCGCGGACGTGGTGGGCGAGGAGGCGCTGGCCGCCCACCGCACGGGCACGGCGGAGAACGGCGCCGTCGGCAAGGTCATCGACCTGACCGCACACGACGAGACGGAGCAGATGGACATGGTGGAGCTGCGCACCGCGATCTCGTAGCCGCGTGCTCGCGCCGTTCTCCCGGGCCGCCCGTCGTTCGCGTACGGGCGGCCCGGATTGTTGTTCCGTGTGCTCGCGCGCGGGTCGCCCGGTCGTTGTCCGCGAAATAGTGCGCGGGCGGTCCGGACCGTTGTCCGCGAAGCGGTGCGAAGGCGGTCCGGACCGTGTTCGTACGGATGGCCGGGCACCGCCCGTCCGCTACTTGTCGATGTCTCCGACGACGAAGAAGAGCGAGCCCAGGATCGCCACCATGTCGGCGACCAGGGTGCCCGGCAGCAGCTCGCCGAGCACCTGGATGTTGTTGTACGAGGCGGCGCGGAGCTTCAGCCGGTACGGGGTCTTCTCGCCCTTGGACACCAGGTAGTAGCCGTTGATACCGAGCGGGTTCTCGGTCCAGGCGTAGATGTGGCCCTCGGGGGCCTTCAGCACCTTGGGCAGGCGCTGGTTGATCGGGCCGGGCGCCAGGCCGGCCATCCGGTCCAGGCAGGCGTCCGCCAGGTCCAGGGAGTTGTGCGTCTGTTCCAGCAGGCACTCGAAGCGGGCCAGGCAGTCGCCCTCGGTGCGCGTGACGACCTCGAGGATGTCGCCCAGTTCTCCGTACGCGAGGTACGGCTCGTCGCGCCGCAGGTCGAAGTCGACGCCCGAGGCGCGGGCGATCGGCCCGGACACCCCGTACGCGTGCACGGTCGCGGCGGGCAGCACCCCGACTCCCCGGGTGCGGCCCCTGAAGATCTCGTTGCCGAGCACCAGGTCGTCGTACACGTCCATCCGGGCCCGAACCGCCGCGACGGCGTCCCTGGCACGGCCGAGCCAGCCCGCGGGGAGGTCCTCCTTGAGCCCGCCGACCCGGTTGAACATGTAGTGCATCCGGCCGCCGGAGACCTCCTCCATCACGGCCTGGAGCTCCTCGCGCTCGCGGAACGCGTGGAACACCGGGGTGATCCCGCCGAGTTCGAGCGGGTACGAGCCGAGGAACATCAGATGGTTCAGGATCCGGTTCAGCTCGGCGAGCAGGGTGCGCGTCCAGACCGCCCGCTCCGGGACCTCCATGCCGAGCATCCGCTCCACGGCCATGACGACGCCCAGTTCGTTGGAGAACGCCGACAGCCAGTCGTGGCGGTTGGCGAGCATCACGATCTGCCGGTAGTCGCGGGCCTCGAACAGCTTCTCCGCGCCGCGGTGCATGTAGCCGATGACCGGTTCGGCGTGCTGGACGCGTTCGCCGTCGAGGACGATGCGCAGTCGGAGCACGCCATGGGTGGAGGGGTGCTGAGGGCCGATGTTGAGCACCATGTCGGTGCTCTCCGCCGCGCCGCCGATGCCGACCGTCGTCTCCGTCATGCGGCCAGTATTCCTGAACGGCGAGGTGACGGGGTGGTGAGGCGGGGAGGGGGAGGTGGCGGGGCGGTGGTGCCGCGGGGCGCGGGTCACCGACGGGCACGGGGCCACGGACCCAGGGGCGCACGTGCGCGTACGGGCGCGGCTTCCATGGCGCCGCCCGGCGCGTACGCCCGGGGCACCGGCCGTCATACGCGTCGCATCAGCCATCCGAAGTCGCCCAGACCGCCCCGGGCCGTCAGCTCGGCCGCCTCGCCCGCCGAGGTCAGGGCCCGTACGTACCCGGCCGGATCGGCCGACGCCAGGGACAGGGGCGGGCGGGCGCCGTCGACGCCGAGCCGGTGCAGCGCCTCGCGCTGCGTCAGCACCTCCGATACCGGCTCGGACGCCCTGACGTTCCCGGAGCCGGTCGCCGCACCGCTCCCCGGGACGGCGACGGCGTCCACCGCCGCCGCGCACGCGTCCAGCGCCACATGCGAGGTGAGGTCACAGCTGCCGTCCGGCACCGGCCGTACCTCGCGGCCCGACCGGAAGCCGGTGAGCGTGCCGAAGGGCGGTCGCGTCCCGCGCGCATGGGCGTAGTCCACGGCCACCGCGAGCCCGCCGCCGAGCGTGGACACCACCCGCGCCCACGCCTCGTCGCGCGGGCGCCCGATCTCCGCCCGGCAGCCCGGCCCGGCCGACGGCCACCAGCGGCGCAGCCACTCCGCGTCGGGCCCGGTCACCGGCTCGCCCAGCTGCTCCTCCCCGTCCGAGGCCCGGACCAGGACGTACCGGTCGACGCCGTCCGCGTCCGTCTCCGCGACATCGGTCGGCACGTTGTCTAGCCACTCGTTGGCGAACAGCAGGCCGCGGACCCCCGACGGCGGTTCCGCGCACCACTCGATCCGGGGATCGAGACCGTCCGGGCGGGCGGCGACCTCCACCGCGTACGCCCGTACGACGAGCCCGTCGGCGTCCTCGGCCAGCAGCGCCGCCAGCACCCCCGTCAGCAGTTCGCCGCGCCCCGCCCCCAGGTCCACCAGGTCGACCTCTTCGGTGCCCAGGTCGCGGGCCGTCCGCACCAGCAGCCGGGCGACGGCGGAGGCGAACAGCGGGGACGCGTGGACGGAGGTACGGAAGTGACCGGCCGGTCCCTCGGGCCTCCGGTAGAACCCCCGGTCCCCGTACAGAGCCGTCTGCGCAGCCTCGCGCCACCCACGCCACTCGTCCGTCGCGCCTGTCGCCCCTGTCATGTCCGCCATGTCCGCCGTGCCCATCCTGACCGTCACGTTCGCCGTGTCCGCCATGCCTGCCGTGCCCGTCCCGACCGTCACGTTCGCCGTGTCCGCCATGCCTGCCGTGCCCGTCCTGACCGTCACGTTCGCCGTGTCCGCCATGCCTGCCGTGCCCGTCCTGACCGTCACGTTCGCCGTGTCCGCCATGCCTGCCGCGCCCGTCTCGACCGTCACGTCCGCCATGCCCGGCGTGCCCGTCCCGCCCGTCCCGGCCGTCACGATTTCCAAGTCTCCACCTTGGGGAGTACGGTCCCGCAGATCGGATCGGCCCTTCGGCTGACCCGGGCACCTTCCGCCTTCCCTACGCTGGATCACGTGCAGCGCCTCTACGCCTTCCTCCGCAGACACCCGACGGGCGTCGACACCTTCTGGGCTGTCTTCCTCCTCGGGCTCTCCGGACTGTCGGCGGTGGCAGTGGAGAGAGGCGGGGGACTGCTGGCCGCCGCGCTGATCACCATCGGCCTGTGCACCGTCGTCGCACTGCGCCGCCGCGCCCCGGAGAAGATGCTGCTGCTGGCCATCGCGATGGGAGTGGCGCAACTGCTGACCGGGGTCGTGCCGGGCACCGCCAACTTCGCGATGCTGGTGATCGTGTTCACCGTGGCGACGGTGGGGGAGCGCTGGGCCTCGCGGCTCGCGCTGGTGTGCAGCCTGGGCGCGGCGGGGCTCGCCCAGTTGCGCTGGCCCGCGGAGACGCAGCAGTCCGGCTGGGTCCAGCAGACCTTCGTCGCCATCGTGATGACCGTGCCGTTCGTGCTGGCCTGGGTGCTCGGCGACTCGATGCGGACCCGGCGCGCCTACTTCAACCAGCTGGAGGAGCGGGCCGCCCGGCTGGAGCGGGAGCGCGAGGCGCAGTCGAAGGTCGCGGTGGCCGCCGAGCGGGCCCGTATCGCCCGCGAACTCCACGACGTCGTCGCGCACAACGTGTCGGTGATGGTGGTGCAGGCCGACGGGGCGGCGTACGTCATGGACGTGGCGCCCGACCAGGCCAAGCAGGCCCTGGAGACCATCTCCAGCACCGGCAGGCAGGCCCTCGCCGAGATGCGGCGGCTGCTCGGGGTGCTGCGGACCGGGGACGCGGAGGAGAGCGGGGAGTACGTCCCGCAGCCCGATGTCGGCCAGATCGAGGATCTGGTCGAACAGGTGCGGCAGACCGGTCTGACCGTCGACTTCAAGATCGAGGGAACGCCGCGCCCGCTGCCCAGCGGGGTCGAGCTGACCGCGTACCGCATCGTGCAGGAGGCGCTGACCAACACCCGCAAGCACGGCGGCCCGGACGCCGGGGCCAGCGTGCGGCTGGTCTACTTCGACGACGGGCTCGGGCTGCTGGTCGAGGACGACGGGCGGGGCGCCTCGCACGAGATGTACGAGGACGGGGGCGCCGACGGCGCGGGACACGGGATGATCGGGATGCGCGAGCGGGTCGGCATGGTCGGCGGAACGCTGGACGCCGGGCCGCGCCCGGGCGGCGGCTTCCGGATCAGTGCGCTGCTGCCGCTCAAACCGGCCCGCTGATGCTCCGGACCCGGACCGGGACGAGGATCGTGTGCGTGCCCGCTCGGGATGCGGATCCGGAGCAGGCCGGGATGCGGGTCCGGATCAGGCCGGGACCGAAACCGGATCGGGTCCGAGCCCCGGCCGCCCGCCGGACCCGTCGGCCCACCAGACGTGCCGGACCCGGCCGCCGCTCCGGGTCCACCGGCCCACCCACACCTTCGCCCCGGATGATGCGGGACAGACAGGAGACAGACCCCCATGGCGATCCGCGTGATGCTCGTCGACGACCAGGTGCTGCTGCGCACCGGCTTCCGGATGGTGCTCGCCGCCCAGCCGGACATGGAGGTCGTGGCCGAGGCCGGTGACGGCGCCGAGGCGATCGACGTGCTGCGCTCCACCGCCGTCGACGTGGTGCTGATGGACGTCCGGATGCCGAGGCTGGACGGCGTGGAGGCCACCCGGCGCATCTGCGCGCAGCCGGGCGCGCCCAAGGTGCTCATCCTGACCACGTTCGACCTGGACGAGTACGCCTTCTCCGGGCTGAAGGCCGGGGCCAGCGGCTTCATGCTCAAGGACGTCCCGCCCGCCGAACTGCTCAGCGCCATCCGCGCCGTGCACAGCGGCGACGCCGTCGTCGCACCGTCCACCACCCGCCGTCTGCTCGACCGCTTCTCGCCGATGCTGCCGGGCGGTACGAGCGAACCGAAGCACCAGGGCATCGCCAAGCTCACCGAACGCGAGCGCGAGGTGATGCTGCTGGTGGCACAGGGACTGTCGAACGGCGAGATCGCGGCTCGCTTGGTGCTCTCCGAGGCGACCGTGAAGACGCACGTGGGCCGCATCCTCACGAAGCTGAACCTGCGCGACCGGGTGCAGGTCGTCGTCCTCGCGTACGAGACGGGGCTGGTCCGGGCCGGCGGCGGGGCCGGGGCGATCTGACCGGCGGGGACGAGGGGGCGGCCGGCCCGGGCGTTCCGTCGGGCCGGTTCAGCGCAGGATGCCCTCCAGGAAGTCGCTGCCGAGCCGGGCCACCGTGGTCAGGTCCAGCTGGTGCAGCACGTAACGGCCGCGCCGGCGGGTGGTGACCAGGCCCGCCTTCTTCAGCACCGCGAGATGCCGGGAGACCTCGGGGGCCGTGATGTTGTGCGTGTCGGCGAGTTCGCCGGTCGTGTGCGCGGAACGGGCGAGGTGGCGGCACAGACGCATCCGCATGGGGTGGGCCAGCGCCTCAAGCCGTAGCTGGAGCAGCTCCACGGAGGCGGGGGAGGGCAGCTCGGGCTGGTGCACCGGGTAGTGGATCACCGGCCGCCAGCCCGGCGCGTGCAGCAGGTTGAGGTGCGGCCAGCCGAAGGTGGACGGGATGAGGGTGAGCCCGGGGCCGACGGCGCTGGTCCGGCCGTCGGACAGCTTGTCCGCACTGATCAGGGCCCTCGCCTCGTCGAGGGCCAGCGCCGGGGACACCGCCCTCAGCGCCTCGCCGAGCCCCTTGCGGCGCAGCAGGTCCGTCTTGTGCCGGGCGTCGGCGACCAGCTGAACCCGAACCCGCTGCCAGGTCTCGGCGAAGAACGCCTGGTCGCAGTCCTCGAAGAGGCGCCGTACCCAGCGGCGCACGGGCGCGGGGTCGGCCAGCAGCTGCTGGGTGAACTCCACCTGACGGGGGCCCCGCGCCGCCGCCATCTCCAGGGCACGGGCCTGCATTGTCGGGTTGCCGAGCGGAGAGGGCGCGCCGAGCCCGTACAGGCTGGTGCAGGTGAATTCCAGGGCGGCGGACACGAACCGTTCGTCGTCCAGCCGGTCGAGGGTGTCCAGGTCCTCGGCCAGGCTCGCGCCCGTCCTGCCGTCGCCGCCGCGCACCCCGGCGAACGCCATGAAGACGTCCGAGAACGTGTGGCGCCACAGGAAGTCCGCCTCGTGCAGGCGGTCGGCGAGATCGGGCTCCAGCGCGCTGGCCGTCGCCGTCGCCCAGCAGTGCAGACCCGGGTGGTGCCCGGGTTCGGAGAGAGCGTGCAGGACCAGGCCCAGTTCCGCGAGGGGAGAGGTCTCGAAGACGATGCGGTCGGGGGCCAGGCCCTTGATGTCGATGTGCACGCTCACCCCTCCATGGTGCGGGGTGCGTGCGGAAGTCATTCGTCCGTTTGACGGCGGTCGTCAATTGACGGGCCGTGCGGGCGGCCCCGGCCCACGCTGTGGCGATGGACGCCATTCAGCAGCAGATGTTCGACTGCTACCGCGCGATCGCGCGGGGCGAGACGCCGCCGCCGTCGCCGGGCCGGCACGACTGGGAGGTGCTGCGCGGGGCCCGTGACCGGCAACGGTTCGAGGCCGTGATCGCGGGCCGTCCGGTGGGCGGCCGTCGGCGGGCGCTGCTGCGGGCCCTGCGCGCGATGTTCGCCCGGCGCCCCCGGCCGGTGCGCTGACCGGCCGGGGGCGGGGCGTGCGGTGGAGGGACGCTGCGAGGGCTGAGCCGTGTTCCACGTAGTACGAGGACCGTCCTGGTCCTACGAGGTCCTTCTGGTCCTACGAGGGCCCTTCCGCGGGGTTCACCAGGTCCAGGAACACGGTCACCGCCTCCCGGACGTCGGCCGCCGTCCACTCCAGCCCTTCCCGGCCCACCGTGACCTCGGTGAACGCCACCCCCGGCGGACCGGCGGGCGCGGAGTGCCAGCCGTGGAAGAGAGCCGTGCCCGTCTCCTCCGCCTGCCGTACCGACGCCTCCGTCAGGGCGTCCGCCCCGTACGGCAGCCAGACCTGGAACTGGTGCGTGTGCGGTGGCTCCGGATGCACCCGGAACCAGCCGGCGCCGGCCGCCGTGAGACCCTCGGCCAGCGCCTCGGCCACCACCTTCGCCTGCGCCACGTACGACGGGAGCGGGGGAAGCTCCCGGTCCAGGCCGATCAGCGCGGCGACCGCCGCCGGGAACTGCTGGAAGAGCTGCCCGCCGTACCGGTGACGCCAGGCGCGGGCCTCCTCGATCAGGGACTCCGGACCGGCCAGCGCGGCACCGGAGAGTCCGCCCAGGGTCTTGTAGAACGACACGTACACGCTGTCCGCGAGCGCCGCGATCTCCGGCAGCTCCCGCCCGAAATGGGGCGCGCACTCCCACAGCCGCGCGCCGTCGAAGTGCACCACCGCGTCGCGTTCGCGCGCCGCCGCCACCACTTCCTCCAGCTCCTCCCACGTGGGCAGGATGAAACCGGCGTCGCGCAACGGCAGCTCCAGCATCAGCGTGCCGAACGGCTCGGAGAGGTCACGGACCTCCTGCGCCGTGGGCTGGCGGGGCTCGGACGTCGGGTGGACGGTGCGCAGCCCGCTCACCGTCCCCAGCGCGCCGCGCTCGTGCACCTCCGGGTGGGCCATGGGGTGCAACGCCACCGTGGAGTCGCCGGTCCGCCCGGCCCAGCAGCGCAGCGCGACCTGCTGCGCCATCGTCCCGGTCGGGAAGAACGCCGCCGCCTCCATGCCCAGCAGCTCCGCGACCCGCTCCTCCAGCTCGGCGACCACGCCGTCGCCGTACATGTCCGCGGGCAGGTCGAGATCGGTGACGTCCCCGGCCCCCGCCACCAGCGCGGCCAGTCGTTCACCGACCGGGAGGTGCATGGGCGGGCGGCACAGGGCCCGTTCGGCGCCGCGCCAGGCCCGCAGCCTGCGCAGTCGCCGCTCCTGCGCCGAGGGCTGCTCGTCGGCGCCCGCCGTCCCTGCCGTCCCCTCCGCCACGCCCGCCATGTCCGCCGCGTGTGCCGTATCCGTCGCGTCTGTCGCGTCTGTCTCGTCTGTTGCAGGTGTCGCGTCCGCCGTCGCGTCCGTTGCGGTGCCCGCTGTATCCGTCATGGGGCGATCATCACGCAGGGCCCGGCCCGGCCCCGCATGGTTTTCGCGTGATCGTCGTGCGCGCGGGCCGCCCGGCCGGGCCCCGTGCGGCATTTCCCGCAGGCCGCTGCCACGGGCCGCGGCATTGCCCACAGGCTGTGGACGGCCGGGAGGCCGGACGCGACGCTGGCGTAGCATGCAGAGGAATCGTCCGGTACCCCCTGCGGACTGGAACGGAAGGCCACCGCCGAGTGAACGCAACACCCCCCAAGGAACCCCTCGACGCGAGGGACCGCCCCGCCCGACTCACGGTCGGCGTCGTGGGCGCGGGCCGCGTCGGCCCCGCCCTCGCCGCGTCGCTGAGCCTCGCCGGACATCGTCCCGTCGCCGTGTCGGGAGTCTCCGATGCGTCCGTGCGCCGGGCCGCCGAGCTGCTCCCCGATGTCCCGCTGGTGCCGCCCGCCGAGGTGCTGGCGCGTGCCGAGCTGGTGCTGCTGACCGTGCCCGACGACGCCCTGCCCGGCCTGGTCGAGGGACTGGCCGGGACCGGAGCGGTGCGGCCGGGCCAGCTGCTCGTCCACACCTCGGGGCGGTACGGGACGAAGGTGCTGGACCCCGCCCTGCGGGCCGGGGCACTGCCGCTCGCTCTGCATCCAGTGATGACGTTCACCGGCACCTCCGTCGACGTCCAGCGGCTGGCCGGCTGCTCCTTCGGCGTGACCGCCCCGGAGGAGCTGCGGCTCGCCGCGGAGGCGCTGGTCATCGAGATGGGCGGGGAGCCCGAGTGGATCGCGGAGGAGGCCCGCCCGCTCTACCACGCGGCGCTCGCCCTCGGCGCGAACCACCTGGTCACCCTGGTCGCGCAGTCGATGGAGCTGCTGCGCAAGGCAGGGGTCGCCGCCCCCGACCGGATGCTCGGGCCGCTCCTCGGCGCCGCGCTCGACAACGCCCTGCGCTCCGGCGACGCGGCCCTGACCGGCCCGGTGGCCCGCGGTGACGCGGGCACGGTCGCCGCGCACATCGACGAGCTGCGCAGGCACGCGCCGCAGGCCGTGGCCGGTTACGTCGCGATGGCCCGCGCCACCGCCGACCGCGCCCTCGCCCACGGCATGCTCAAGCCGGAACCGGCCGAGAACCTGCTGGGCGTCCTGGCCGACGACGCCGGCACCACGGGCGGCAGCGGACCACGGGAGCCCTGATGACCACCACACCCGGCAAGCCCGGAGCAACTCCCGTACCCGGAGCAACTCCCGTCCCCGGAACAGCTCCCATACCCGGAACAGCTCCCGAGTCCGGAACCGCTCCCGTCCCCGGAGCCGACCCCGTCCCCGGAGCCGACCCCGTACCCACCACCCCCGACACACCCCCCGCCACCGCCATGCACACCACCGCCCGCATCCCCGCGTCCACTCCGTCGGCCGCCCTCCTCCGTACGGCCGCCGAGCTCGCCGCGTTCGCGCCGCTCAAGGGCCCCCGGGCCGTCGTCATGACCATGGGAGCCCTGCACGAGGGCCACGCCACCCTGATCCGTACCGCGCGCGCGACGGCGGGTCCGGACGGCCAGGTCGTCGTCACCGTCTTCGTCAACCCGCTCCAGTTCGGCGAGGCGGCCGACCTGGAGCGATACCCCCGCACCCTGGAAGCCGATCTCGCCGTGGCGGGCGCGGCAGGCGCCGACGCCGTCTTCGCGCCGTCCGTCGACGAGGTCTACCCCGGCGGCGAACCACAGGTCCGCGTCTCGGCGGGCCCCATGGGCGAATGCCTCGAAGGCGCCTTCCGCCCCGGGCACTTCGACGGCATGCTCACCGTCGTTGCCAAGCTCCTCCATCTCACCCGCCCCGACCTCGCGTTCTACGGGCAGAAGGACGCCCAGCAGCTGGCACTGATCCGCCGCATGGTGCGCGACCTGAACTTCCCGGTGGAGATCGTCGGCGTGCCGACCGTCCGTGAGCCGGACGGCCTCGCGCTCTCCAGCCGCAACCGCTTCCTGGACGTCGAGGAGCGGCGCACCGCCCTCGCCCTGTCCCGGGCCCTGTTCGCGGCGCGGGACCGGCTCGCCGCCCAGCAGGCGCTGCACGCCCGCGCGCAGACCACCGCGGCCACCACCGGCCGGGCCGCCGCGCTCACCGCGCTCGGCGAGGCCCGCGCCGCCGCCGACACCCAGGCGGTGGCCCTGGCCCGCCCCGTGGACGGGCCCGCGGCGGTACGGGCCGCGGCGCGGCTGGTCCTCGACGACGCCGCGGCCGAGCAGCCGCCGCTGGTCCTGGACTATCTCGCGCTCGTGGACCCGTCCGACTTCACCGAGATCCCCGACGACCGCACCACCGGCGACGCGATCCTCGCGGTCGCCGCGAAGGTCGGCGCCACCCGCCTCATCGACAACATCCCGCTGACCTTCGGAGCCACCCGGTGACCGGAATACGCCACCACGCGACCGGAATACGGCTGACCGCCCCCGCACCCGGTTGGTCCATCGACGCCGATGTCGTGGTGGTCGGCTCGGGCGTGGCCGGCCTCACCGCAGCGCTGCGCTGCGCCGCCGCGGGCCTCGCCACCGTCGTCGTTACCAAGGCCCGCCTCGACGACGGCTCCACCCGCTGGGCGCAGGGCGGCATCGCCGCGGCCCTCGGCGAGGGAGACACCCCGGAGCAGCACCTGGACGACACCCTGGTCGCGGGCGCGGGCCTGTGCGACGAGGACGCGGTACGGACCCTGGTGACCGAGGGGCCCGACGCCGTACGCAGGCTCATCGGGACCGGTGCCCGCTTCGACACCACGGACGGCGGCGAGATCGCGCTGACCCGGGAGGGCGGCCACCACCGCAGCCGCATCGCCCACGCGGGCGGTGACGCGACGGGCGCCGAGATCTCCCGGGCCCTGGTCGCGGCGGTCCGCGAGGCCGCCCTGCGCACCATCGAGAACGCCCTCGTCCTGGACCTGCTGACGGATGCCGACGGCCGTACCGCGGGCGTCACCCTGCATGTCATGGGCGAGGGCCGGCACGACGGCGTCGGCGCGGTGCGCGCCCCCGCCGTGGTGCTCGCCACCGGCGGTATGGGCCAGGTCTTCTCCGCCACCACCAACCCGGCCGTCTCCACCGGGGACGGCGTGGCCTTGGCGCTGCGGGCCGGGGCGGAGGTCTCCGACCTCGAATTCGTCCAGTTCCACCCCACGGTCCTCTACCTCGGCGCCGACTCCGAGGGCCAGCAGCCCCTGGTGTCGGAAGCGGTACGGGGCGAGGGCGCCCACCTCGTCGACGCGTCCGGTACGCGTTTCATGGTGGGGCAGCACGAACTGGCGGAACTGGCCCCACGTGACATCGTCGCCAAGGCCATCACGCGCCGGATGGAGCTGCACGGCACCGAACACATGTATCTCGACGCCCGTCACTTCGGGGCCGACATGTGGGAGCGGCGCTTCCCCACGATCCTGGCCGCCTGCCGCGCCCACGGCATCGACCCGGTCACCGAGCCCATCCCGGTCGCGCCCGCCGCGCACTACGCCTCCGGCGGCGTGCATACCGACCTGCGCGGGCGCACGACCGTACCCGGCCTGTACGCCTGCGGCGAGGTCGCCTGCACCGGCGTGCACGGCGCGAACCGGCTGGCGTCCAACTCCCTCCTGGAGGGCCTCGTCTTCGCCGAACGCATCGCGGCGGACATCGTCGAGCAGGCGAACGATGCCGAGCACATGAACGGTGCCGAGCAGGCGAACGATGCCGAGCGGGCGGACGGCGTCGAGCAGACCAACGGCGTTGCGCAGACCGACAGCGCCGCGCGGGCGGACGACGTCGAGCCTGCCGCCGGAGGGACCGGCACCCGGACCTCCGCCGCGGCCGACCGGCCCCTCTCCGCGACCGCGGACCCGGCCGCCCTTCCCGCCCCGTCCCCGCTGCTCGACCCCGAGCAACGCGGCACCGTCCAGCGGATCATGACGCGGGGCGCCGGAGTCCTCCGTTCCGCCGAGAGCCTGGCCGCCGCCGCCGAAGCGCTCGAAGCCCTGCACGACGGCGCCGTCCGAGCCGCGGCCCCGGACGGCGCACCGGACGCCGACGCACCGGACGCCGACCGTCCCAAGCCTGCCGAGCCCGGCGTCGAGGCGTGGGAGGCCACCAACCTGCTGCTCGTCTCGCGCGTCCTGGTCGCCGCCGCCCGCCGCCGTGAGGAGACCCGCGGCTGCCACTGGCGCGAGGACCGGCCCGAGCGCGACGACGAGAACTGGCGCCGCCACCTCGTCGTCCGGCTCACCCCGGAGCGCCGGCTCGTCCTCCGTCGGACGGAGACCGCGGCATTCGGGCCCGTACGCCCCGCGCAGGCACCAGACTGCGCAGCAGCACCCCCGATCCACCCCGACGACCACCCCGACGACTGATCCACCCCCCGCCGACGTGACCGAGGAGTCGCAACCGTGAGCACGCCCGAAGAGAATCCGCGCCCCGCTCCCGTGGACGTACCGCTGATCCAGATCGGTGCGCCCGCGCCCGCCGAGGGCGGCGGCTGCGGTGACGGCTGCGGCTGCGGTGCCGACGGGGCCCACGACACCGACGGATGGGAGTGCGGCCTCGACCCCGACCTCGCCCGGCTCCTCGCCGACGCGGGCCTGGACCCGGTCCAGGTCGAGGACGTCGCGCACGTCGCCCTCGCGGAGGACCTCGACGGCGGGATCGACGTCACCACCGTCGCCACGGTCGCCGAGGACGTCATGGCCACCGGCGACTTCACCGCCCGCGAGGCCGGCGTCGTGGCCGGTCTGCGCATCGCCGAGGCGGTCCTGTCGATCGTCTGCGCCGACGAGTTCACGGTCGAGCGGCACGTCGAGGACGGCGACCGGGTCGCCCCCGGCCAGAAGCTGCTGACCGTCACCACCCGCACCCGTGACCTGCTGACCGGCGAGCGCAGCGCGCTCAACCTGCTGTGCCGGCTCTCCGGCATCGCGACCGCCACCCGCGCCTGGGCCGACGTCCTGGAGGGCACGAAGGCCAAGGTCCGTGACACCCGCAAGACCACCCCGGGCCTGCGTGCCATGGAGAAGTACGCGGTGCGCTGCGGCGGCGGCGTCAACCACCGCATGTCCCTGTCGGACGCGGCGCTGGTCAAGGACAACCACGTCGTCGCGGCGGGCGGGGTGGCCGAGGCGTTCAAGCGGGTACGGAACGAGTTTCCGGACGTGCCGATCGAGGTCGAGGTCGACACCCTCCAGCAGGTACGGGAGGTCCTCGATGCGGGGGCCGACCTGATTCTGCTGGACAACTTCACGCCGCTGCAGACCGCCGAGGCCGTCGCCCTGGTCGGTGGACGCGCGGTCCTGGAGTCGTCCGGGCGCCTCTCCCTCGACACCGCGCGCGCCTACGCGGAGGCGGGCGTCGACTACCTGGCCGTCGGCGCGCTCACCCACTCCTCGCCGATCCTCGACATCGGCCTCGACTTCCGCGACACCGACACCGACACCGCCGACTCCGACGGGACCGACGCCTGATGCTGCTCACCATCGACGTCGGCAACACCCACACCGTCCTCGGCCTGTTCGACGGCGAGGAGATCGTCGAGCACTGGCGGATCTCCACCGACGCCCGCCGCACCGCCGACGAACTCGCGGTCCTGCTCCAGGGCCTGATGGGCGCCCACCCCCTGCTCGGCGAGGAGCTGGGCGACGGCATCGAGGGCATCGCGATCTGCTCCACGGTCCCCGCCGTCCTGCACGAGCTGCGCGAGGTGACCCGCCGTTACTACGGCGACGTTCCCGCGGTCCTCGTGGAACCGGGCATCAAGACCGGGGTGCCGATCCTCATGGACAACCCGAAGGAGGTCGGCGCGGACCGCATCATCAACGCGGCCGCCGCCGCCGACCTGTACGGCGGTCCGGCGATCGTCGTCGACTTCGGCACGGCCACCACCTTCGACGCGGTCTCCGCACGTGGCGAGTACACCGGTGGCGTCATCGCTCCCGGCATCGAGATCTCGGTCGAGGCGCTCGGCGTCAAGGGCGCCCAGCTCCGCAAGATCGAGCTGGCCAGGCCGCGCAGCGTGATCGGCAAGAACACGGTCGAGGCGATGCAGGCGGGGATCATCTACGGCTTCGCCGGCCAGGTCGACGGTGTCGTCGCCCGGATGAAGAAGGAGCTGGCGGACGACCCCGACGACGTCACGGTCATCGCGACGGGCGGCCTTGCTCCGATGGTGTTGGGGGAGTCCTCGGTCATCGACGAGCACGAGCCGTGGCTGACCCTCATCGGTCTGCGGCTGGTGTACGAACGGAATATCTCCCGGATGTAGCGGGCACCGGGCTCACCTGCGGGAACGGCGCGGCGGAACGGGGGCCGCCGCCGCGCCGCCGACGCCCAGTTAAACGGATTTTGTCCATTTAGCACGTATTGTCGCGTCATGCCCACGCCTTACGGATCACGCGGCGGTATGGCGTTCGGCGCGGACGAGCTGCGTGTGCTCCGACGCGCCCTCGCCGTCGCCCTGCACCCCGCCCCCCTGCCCGAAGAGGATGTCCAGGACTGCCTGCGGCTGGCGGGCGCGGTCGACGAGGCGGTGGGCGAGGCGGGACGGCTGCGCGCGTTCCTCCTCGCCGACCTCGCCCGCTACCGCGACGCCCTCCCCGGCTCCGCCAGTGGTTACCTGGAACTCCTCCAGGACGCCCTCGCGGGCGGGTACGACCCCTGTTCCGACGATCTCGCCGCGCTGCGCGCCCTGCGGCACCGGCCGACAGCGGCCGCGCTCCTGGAACGCTGCCAGGTGCTCGCGGAACGGTCGGTACGGGCCCGCCTCGCCGGGCGCGCCGTGCCCGCGGCGGCCCCCGCGCCCCGCAGCCGTCTCCTCGCCCTGCCCGGCGGCCGGACCGGCGACGCCGAACCCGAACGGCCCAGGACCCCGGAGAAGCCGCCCCGGCCCGCCCCGCCGTCCGAGCGCCCGGCGGCACCCAAGCCCTCCGAGGTGTTCCCGCCGCGCCGCCGCCCGGCCCCGCCGTCGCCGCCGAGGCAGCGGGCCGTCGGATAGCCGCCCCGCGCGAGACCGGACGGCCGTCCCGCCACCCGGAGGGTGCGCGTGGACGTCCGTACCGGCCTCGCTACCCTGGAAGCCATGGACTACGTATCGGCGCTCCTGCCCCCCGTGGTGATGGCAGTCTTCTTCATCGGCATCGTCGTGACGATCATCAAGAGCCAGGGTGGTCCCAACAAGGCCAAGGAGGACGCGGCCGCGGACGCGGCGATGAGCCGCTCCGATTCGGTCCAGGAGGCCCGGAGCGGCGGCGCCTGAGCGCTCCCCGTCCGGCACTCTCTACCCGGCACACTCCCGTACCCGGCACTCCGCGTCCGGCGGCATGCCTTCGGCGGTATGCGAAAGGGCGCACGGCTCGTCATGGCCGTGCGCCCTTTCTCGTCGCATGAATAACCGTGCATTTCGGACAATTGGCACTAAAATGCCATTGTGCCCCGTCCATTGGGAGAACTGGAAGACGCCGTGATGACACGGGTCTGGCAATGGAACCGTCCGGTCACCGTGCGAGAAGTCCTGGAGGACCTCCAACGGGAACGCTCCATCGCCTACACCACCGTCATGACGGTAATGGACAATCTCCATCAGAAGGGCTGGGTGCGCAGGGAAGTCGACGGCCGCGCATATCGATATACGGCGGTTTCCACCCGCGCCGCCTACTCGGCCGCGCTGATGAACGAAGCATGGTCGCGCAGCGACAACCCGGCGGCCGCCCTTGTCGCCTTCTTCGGCATGATGTCGGCCGAACAGCGCCAGGCGCTCCGGGACGCCATGCGGATCGTTCGCCCGGGTCTGCCGGACGCTCCGCCGCCCCCGGAGCGCGAAGTGCCGCACGAGCGGGCCGAAATCTCGTCCGAAGTTCCGGTACGGCCTCCGTCGGGCGAGCCGGAGGGCGAACCGGCGAACGCACCCGCGGGCGGGGAAGGGAGCCGGGAGGCCGGGGAACCGGCCGCGGACCGGCCCGCGCGACAGCCCGCCGACCGGGCCGGACGGCGAACCGGGGACCGGGCCGGACAACAGGGCGGACAACAGCCCGGAGAGCGGTCCGGTGTTCCGGCCGATGACGCCGGACCCGCCTCCGGGCGATAGCGTCGGGGTATGTCCTCTGAGCTTCCGCATAGCGATTTCCGTACCGGACCGTCGGTTATAAAGACGGCCGTCACCGTCCGGCGTGCCAGGACCAGTGATGTGCCATCGGTCCGCCGTCTCCTCGACGGGTACGTACGTGAAGGCATCCTGCTCGACAAAGCGACGGTGACGCTTTACGAGGACATCCAGGAGTTCTGGATCGCGGAACGCGACGAGGATGCCCGTGTCATCGGATGCGGTGCACTGCACGTGATGTGGGAAGACTTGGCCGAAGTGCGTACTCTCGCGGTCGATCACGGCATCAGGGGCGCCGGAGTCGGACATCAAGTACTGGACAAGTTGTTGCAGACCGCCCGTTGGCTGGGCGTACGCAGGGTTTTCTGTCTGACCTTCGAAGTCGACTTCTTCGCGAAGCACGGCTTCGTCGAGATCGGAGAGACGCCGGTCGACGGAGATGTCTACAGCGAGCTGCTGCGTTCCTATGACGAGGGTGTGGCGGAGTTCCTGGGCCTCGAACGAGTGAAGCCGAACACCTTGGGCAACAGTCGGATGCTTCTGCACCTGTGACGGCCACAAGAAGCCGTGGCCCTATGTCCGAATCGCGCATGTTTCCCGGCTTCTCGCGATCCTGAACCTCTGCCGAGGGTTTGTGTTTTCCGGAGAAAAGCGGTTTCCTTTCCGCGTACTGCATTTTCGATGAAAGGAAATCCGGTGGCACAGAAGGTTCAGGTCCTTCTTGTCGATGACCTCGACGGCGGCGAGGCGGACGAGACGGTCACGTTCGCTCTCGACGGCAAGACGTACGAGATCGACCTCACCACGAGCAACGCGGACAAGCTCCGCGGCCTTCTCGAGCCGTACACCAAGAGTGGCCGGCGCACGGGTGGCCGGGCGACGTCCGGTCGTGGCAGGGGTCGCGCCGTAGCCGGAGGCAACAAGGACACCGCGGAGATCCGCAAGTGGGCGCGCGAGAACGGTCACAACGTGAACGACCGCGGCCGTGTCCCCGCCGAGATCCGTGAGGCTTACGAGAAGGCCAACGGCTGAGCTGTCGACCCATCGGTCGGCCGCCCCGCTCGGGCACGCATCAACCTGGCCCGGTGGCACTCGGTTGCCACCGCGTCCACGAGCCGCACGAGATCGGGAGCATCCCCACCCCTGCTCCCGAGGCCGGCGAGGTCCGGGAGCCCGGCCCTCCCTCGCGCGGCAGTCCGGGGGGTCGCAACCACACCGCGGCCCCTGGCCGGCCCGCCGCCCCACCGGGCGGTGCCGGCGCCTCGATCCGACCGCCCCTGCCGACGGCGGTCAGTGAGAGGGCGACCCCGCCCCACTCCAGCCAGTCGAGCAGCCCGGGCAGTTCCCCGGCGCTCCCCGCCGCCACCAGCAGGCTCGTCCGGGAGCCGGTCGACGCCACCGGACCGGTGCGGCCCACCCGCCGCAGCACCGCGCGCCCCACGGCCGCGGGCACGTCGAGGACATCGAAGAGGAGACCGGTCGGCAGCCGCACCGGTGCGACGCCCTCGGTCGTCCAGCCGAGCTCGCGCTCGTACCACCGAGCCCAGCGCGCACCCTCGTCGTGCCCCTTCCCTCCGCCGTCGGGCGACGGCGGGGAGGTGTCGGCCATGCCGGAGGAACGTCCGGCAGCCCTCCGGAGTTACGTGGTGTTCACGTCCCGTTGTGCGGTGTGTCCGGAATGGGGGCGTATGGGCGGGTTGGGCGGCGCAAAAATGTTCGCCCGTAGCGGAGGGAACCGCCGCGCGTCGCATGGACTGTCTGTAATTGCGGGTATGACATCCCTAGTGGGGAGGGGCGACACGCGGGCCCGGACATCTCCCGTTCGCCAACGGCGTACTGGCGAAAGGCGTATCTGTCTGGCCTGCGGGAACATCGTCTCGCACCATCGGGTTGGAGCAGATGTCGGCGTTCGGACGACGGGGAGGCGGCAACTCCGTCCTCGCGGGAGCGGGGTGATCCGGCCGGTGTCGGCAGTTGGAATGAGCGGTCCCCGCTTGCGGGACTAAGCTGCGGAAGGACAGGGAGGGGACCGACCCCTTACTGCCTGACCGCTCTGAGGAGCGATTAACGATGTTCGAGAGGTTCACCGACCGCGCGCGGCGGGTTGTCGTCCTGGCTCAGGAAGAAGCCCGGATGCTCAACCACAACTACATCGGCACCGAGCACATTCTCCTGGGCCTGATCCATGAGGGTGAGGGTGTCGCCGCTAAGGCCCTGGAGAGCCTCGGGATCTCGCTCGAGGCGGTCCGCCAGCAGGTGGAGGAGATCATCGGCCAGGGCCAGCAGGCCCCGTCCGGGCACATCCCCTTCACGCCCCGGGCCAAGAAGGTCCTGGAGCTGTCGCTCCGCGAGGCCCTCCAGCTCGGCCACAACTACATCGGTACCGAGCACATCCTGCTCGGTCTGATCCGCGAGGGCGAGGGCGTCGCCGCCCAGGTCCTCGTGAAGCTCGGAGCCGACCTGAACCGGGTGCGGCAGCAGGTCATCCAGCTGCTCTCCGGTTACTCCGGCAGCAAGGAGGCGGCCACCGCGGGCGGACCCGCGGAAGGCACCCCTTCCACGTCCCTGGTGCTCGACCAGTTCGGCCGGAATCTCACCCAGGCCGCCCGGGAGTCCAAGCTCGACCCGGTCATCGGGCGCGAGAAGGAGATCGAGCGGGTCATGCAGGTGCTGTCCCGCCGCACCAAGAACAACCCCGTGCTCATCGGCGAGCCCGGCGTCGGCAAGACGGCGGTCGTCGAGGGACTGGCGCAGGCCATCGTCAAGGGCGAGGTGCCCGAGACCCTCAAGGACAAGCACCTCTACACCCTGGACCTCGGTGCCCTGGTCGCCGGCTCCCGCTACCGCGGTGACTTCGAGGAGCGCCTGAAGAAGGTCCTCAAGGAGATCCGCACCCGCGGCGACATCATCCTGTTCATCGACGAGCTCCACACCCTGGTGGGTGCGGGTGCCGCCGAGGGCGCGATCGACGCCGCCAGCATCCTCAAGCCGATGCTGGCCCGCGGCGAGCTGCAGACCATCGGTGCCACGACGCTCGACGAGTACCGCAAGCACCTGGAGAAGGACGCCGCGCTGGAGCGCCGCTTCCAGCCCATCCAGGTCGCCGAGCCCTCGCTGCCGCACGCGATCGAGATCCTCAAGGGTCTGCGCGACCGCTACGAGGCCCACCACCGCGTCTCCATCACGGACGAGGCACTGGTCCAGGCCGCGACCCTGGCCGACCGGTACATCTCGGACCGCTTCCTGCCGGACAAGGCGATCGACCTGATCGACGAGGCCGGTTCCCGGATGCGCATCCGCCGGATGACCGCGCCGCCGGACCTCCGCGAGTTCGACGAGAAGATCGCGGGCGTCCGCCGCGACAAGGAGTCCGCGATCGACTCGCAGGACTTCGAGAAGGCCGCGTCCCTGCGCGACAAGGAGAAGCAGCTCCTCGCCGCGAAGAACAAGCGCGAGAAGGAATGGAAGGCCGGCGACATGGACGTCGTGGCCGAGGTCGACGGCGAGCTGATCGCCGAGGTCCTGGCCACCGCGACCGGCATTCCCGTCTTCAAGCTGACGGAGGAGGAGTCCTCGCGTCTGCTGCGCATGGAGGACGAGCTCCACAAGCGCGTCATCGGTCAGAAGGACGCCATCAAGGCCCTTTCGCAGGCGATCCGCCGTACGCGGGCCGGTCTGAAGGACCCGAAGCGTCCCGGTGGCTCGTTCATCTTCGCCGGCCCGTCCGGTGTCGGTAAGACCGAGCTCTCCAAGACGCTCGCCGAATTCCTCTTCGGCGACGAGGACGCGCTGATCGCTCTCGACATGTCGGAGTTCAGCGAGAAGCACACGGTTTCCCGCCTCTTCGGTTCTCCCCCCGGTTACGTGGGTTACGAAGAGGGTGGCCAGCTCACCGAGAAGGTGCGCCGCAAGCCGTTCTCCGTCGTTCTCTTCGACGAGGTCGAGAAGGCCCACCCCGATATCTTCAATTCCCTGCTCCAGATTCTGGAGGACGGTCGTCTGACCGACTCCCAGGGTCGGGTCGTGGACTTCAAGAACACGGTCATCATCATGACGACCAACCTCGGGACCCGGGACATCTCCAAGGGCTTCAACCTGGGCTTCGCCGCCCAGGGCGACGTCAAGACCGGCTACGAGCGGATGAAGAACAAGGTCAACGAAGAGCTCAAGCAGCACTTCCGCCCCGAGTTCCTCAACCGTGTCGACGACACGGTCGTCTTCCACCAGCTCAGCGAGGAAGACATCATCCAGATCGTCGACCTCATGATCGCCAAGGTGGACGAGCGCCTGAAGGACCGCGACATGGGCATCGAGCTCAGCTCGGAGGCCAAGTTGCTCCTGGCGAAGAAGGGCTACGACCCCGTGATGGGCGCCCGGCCGCTGCGCCGGACGATCCAGCGCGAGATCGAGGACGTCCTCTCCGAGAAGATCCTCTTCGGCGAGCTGCGACCCGGCCACATCGTGGTCGTCGGCACCGAGGGCGAGGGTGAGGAGAAGAAGTTCACCTTCCGCGGCGAGGAGAAGTCGGCGCTGCCCGACGTTCCGCCGATCGAGCAGGCGGCGGGCGGCGCGGGTCCGAACTTGTCGAAGGACGCGTGACCGGACGCGTGAGAACGCCGTGAAGGCGCGATCGGGCGTCTGAACGACCGAAGGGGCTGCCCCGGACCGTTGGAAACGGTCCGGGGCAGCCCCTTTTCCATGTCTTCGGTCGGGCGTCTCCGTGCGTTCGGTCCGGCGTCGCACGCGTCGGTGCGGTGTCGCGCGCGGCGGTCGGACGCGGGGCCGGAGGTCCGGGATCGGACGCCTTCCGGGCCTGTCGGCGGTGACAAGGCACACAGCCTTTTCGGGACTACTACGGCCGATAGGGGAGAACGCCCTGATCGCGGCGGCGGCGTGCGCACCCGCGCGGGAGGGGCGTCGGGAACCGGTGCAAAAAAGCCGAGATCAGTATGTTTAGTCCGTTTATATAGGGTTTGAGCTGCGGCGGATCTGCTCCGGGCGGCGGCGTCGACGGGGTGGGATTCGGCGGTGAGCGGGGTGGACTCCGGGGCCCTCGCGAGCTCTCGGCTACGGCTTTTGTTCGTAGATGGGGGGTTTGAGCACCGGCAAGGGTGCGGGTTACCAAGGAACGGCCAGCCCGGCCGAAAGCGTCGGGTCCCGTCATCCCCGGAGGATTTCCGCATATGTCGAAGCGCGTTCCGTTCCAGCACTCCCGCCGCCCGTCCCTGTCCCGTGTCCGTGGCGCCGTGGTGGCAGCCGGCCTGGGAACGACGATGGCGCTCGGTGCGAGTGCTGCGTTCGCGGCCGGCACGATGGGCTCCCCCGAAGCCGCGAACCTGATCGACGGCACCGCCGCCCACTCGGTCGCCAAGCAGGCGGCCGTGCAGGGCAAGGCGGCCAAGGCCGCCGAGGCCGAGCGCGTGGCGGCCGTCAAGGCGGCCGCGAAGAAGGCGGCCTCCTGGGAGAAGCCGGTGAGCCGTTACGAGCTGAGCGCGAGCTTCGGCAACGACGGCAGCCGCTGGGCCCACAAGCACTCCGGCCAGGACTTCGCCGTTCCGGTCGGCACGAAGGTCACGGCCGCGCACAGCGGCGTCGTCGTGAAGGCCGGCCCGAACGGCGGCGGCGACGGCCCCGCGTACGGCAACGCCGTCGTGATCAAGCACGGCAACGGTACGTACTCGCAGTACGCGCACCTCTCGCAGATCGACGTCCACGTCGGCCAGAAGGTGACGACCGGCGAGCGGATCGCGCTCTCGGGCAACACCGGCAACTCCAGCGGCCCGCACCTGCACTTCGAGATCCGCCACACCGCCGACTACGGCTCCGCGGTCAACCCGGTCACGTTCCTGCACCAGAAGGGCGTCGGGGTCTGACCCGACCACCGTCGGGCCCGGAACCGGGCCTCACGGGTCACGCGTCCGGGCCTCATGGACCGGGAATCCGGACCCGTGGCAGACGCACACCTCGCGCGGCGGGCTCCCGGGGCACATGCCCTCGGGAGCCCGCCGCGTTGTGGTCCGGTCGCGTCGTGGTCCGGTCGCGTCGTGGTCCGGTCTCAGGCGCCGGACCGGGACCTGCCCGCCGTACCGCTCCCCGCCGCGTCGTCGTCCGCCGCGCGCTGCTCGGACAGGCGCAGGACCGGGAAGCTGCCGGTGTTCGTCGGCGCGTGCTCGGGCAGCCACAGGACGGCGATCGCCCCGCCCGCCCCCTTCGCCGCCCCCTCCGGGGCCGCGTTGCGGAAGGTCAGCCGGGCCCCGAGGACCCTCGCCTGACCGGCCGCGATGGTCAGGCCGAGACCGTGTCCGTGTCCCGCCCGGTCGCTGCTTCCGGTACGGAACCGGCTCGGGCCCTCGCGCAGCAGGGCCGCCGGGAACCCGGGGCCGTGGTCACGGATCCGTACCACCCGGCCCTCGACCGTGACCTCCACCGGGGTGGCACCGTGCTTCGCGGCGTTGCCCAGCAGATTGCCGAGGATGCGTTCCAGGCGGCGTGGATCGGTGCTCACCCATGACTCGTGGACGACCCGCACCCGTACGTTCGGGTCCAGCAGCGCGATCCGTCGGCTGACGAACTCGCCCAGCGCGATCTCCTGGAGCTCGGCCCGCTCCGAGGCGCTGTCCAGCCGGGCCACCTCCAGCACGTCCTCGACCAGGGTGCGCAGCGCCTGCGCCCGGTCCCGTACCAGCTCGGTGGGGCGGCCCGGCGGCAGCAGCTCGGCCGCCGTCAGCAGACCGGTCACCGGCGTCCGCAGTTCGTGCGCGATGTCCGCGGTGACCCGGCGCTCCGCCTCGATCCGCTCGTTCAACGCGTCGGTCAGCGCGTCCACCGCGCGGGCCAGCTCGTCGGTCTCGTCCAGGACGACTCCGCCGACAGCCTCCCGCACCCGTACGTCCGTGTTGCCCTGGGCGACCCTGCCCGCGGCCGCGGCGGCCTTGCGCAGCCGGCGCGACAGCTGCCCGCCGATCAGCACGCCCAGCGCACAGCTGCCGAGCACCACCGACACCGAGCCGATGATCAGCGCCCGGTCGAGATCGCCCATGATCTTGGCGCTGCGGCCGGTGAAACGGGTGTGCAGCGAGAGCACGTCGTCGTTGCCGACCGGCACCGCCGCCCACACGTCGGGCACCCCGTTCCGCAGTATCTCGACATGCGTGGCCCGGTGGTTCTTCCTGACCTCCGCGCGCAGGCTGCTCGGCATCGACGGGTCGTTGAGCTTGGCGCCGAAACGGGGGTCGGACTTCTGCGTCTTCTTCGCCTCGTACAGCAGATGCGCGTACGTCAGCCGTGTCAGCTGCACCTCGCGCGCGTTCTCCAGCATCGAGACCCGGGCGGCGTTGTGGACGACGAAGCTGAGCGCCACCGCGGTCAGCGCGCCGACCGCGGCGATCGCGATGCTGATCTTCCAGCGGACGCTCGTCCGCAGCGCCGGC
The DNA here is from genome assembly GCF_042889785.1 of Streptomyces sp. NPDC002476. Classification (NCBI taxonomy): domain Bacteria; kingdom Bacillati; phylum Actinomycetota; class Actinomycetes; order Kitasatosporales; family Streptomycetaceae; genus Streptomyces; species Streptomyces sp. NPDC002476. The sequence continues at coordinate 113,724 of NZ_JBIARH010000022.1, forward strand.
CGCCTCATGGCCTGAGTTTGTAGCCGAAGCCGCGGACCGTCTCGATCCGGTCCTGGCCGATCTTGGTGCGCAGCCGCTGCACATGGACGTCCACGACCCGGGTGTCCCCGCCCCAGCCGTAGTCCCAGACGCGCTCCAGGAGCTTGTCGCGGGAGAGCACCGTGCCGGGCGCGGCGGAGAACTCCAGCAGCAACCGCATCTCGGTCGGGGTCAGCGCCACCTGCTCGCCGCCCCGGAGGACCTCCATGCCCTCGGTATCGACCTCCAGGTCGCCGAAGACATGCACCCCGCCGACGGGCCGGGACTCCGGTTCGCCGCCGCCCGGCTGCCCGCCCGAGGCGTGGCCGAAGCGACGCAGCACGGCACGGATCCGGGCGACCAGGACCGCCCCGTCGAAGGGTTTGGTGACGTAGTCGTCGGCACCGGCCTCCAGACCGAGCACCACGTCGATCGAGTCCGCGCGGGCCGACAGCATGATCACGGGGACCGTCGACTCGTCGCGGATGCGGCGGCAGAGGCTGACGCCGTCCAGGCCCGGCACCATCACGTCGAGCAGGGCGATGTCGGGGCGGTCGGCCCGGAACGCGTCGAGGCCCGACAGGCCGTCGGGCATCGCGGTGACGGTGAAGCCGTCGCGCTCCAGCGCGAGCTGGGTGGCCTCGCGGATGACGTCGTCGTCCTCGACGAACAGGACGTGGGTCTCGGCCATCGAAACTGCTCTCAGTTCCCCGCCGGCTCGGCGGATTCCGGAAGTCCGGCCGTTCCGCTGCCGACGGCTCGGTTGAAGTCGTTGTGCACGCGGTCGTGCTCATTGAACCGGTCGCCCGCCCAGCGGTAGGTGATCACATCCTCGCCCGAGGGGTACGCGACCGCGTCCTTCTTCTCGTACGCCTGGGCCGTCACCACCAGATCGCCGCGGTCGATGGTGCCGTACACGGCGGGCTGCTCCATCGCGAACACGTTCCGGTAGAGGCCGCCGGACTCCCTGCGGTACACGTACGTGCCGACGCCCACCGAATCGGCGCAGGTCATCACGTTCACCACGACATCGATGGAGGATCCGCCGGTCAGCGTTCCGTACGAGGTGTCCACCGGGTACTCGGAGCCTGCGCAGGGCTTCAGATCGGCCCTGACCCGCTCGCTGACCTTGGGGTCCTTCTTGATCAGCGTCACGGGGTCGACCCGGTACGTGGGCTTCGCCGTGGGCGCGCCGGGGCTCGGCGTGACCTGGGCGACCGGCTGGGTGCCCGCCGGGCCCTCGTCCCGGGTTCCGGTGCCGCCGCTGGAGCAGCCGGCCGCGAGCAGGGCGAGAGCGGTGAACCCGACCAGGGTCGTGGCGCCCGCCGTCCAGCCGATCCCGGCGGCCCGCCCGGTCCCCGCCGCGCGACCGCCCGGGGAACGGCCGCGGCGGACGGCGGCCCGTCCGGCCCCGTCCGCCACGCCGCGGTTTCCGCCGTCGTCACCGGCTGTCAGGCCGCGCACCGCTCCCGCCCCCGTTCGTCCATACGCCTGCCCGTCCGCTCCCGTACCCGGGTGCGCATCGCGGCACCGGGGACCGGACCGCGGTCGGCCGCCGGCGTCGGCCGCTCCTCGGCGAGCAGGGCCTCCCTGCTCGCCGCCTCGCGGCTCTCCAGCTCCTGGCGCAGGCGCGCCAGCGCACGGTGCAGCGTGCTCTTCACCGTACCGGCCGACATGCCGAGTGCGGCAGCCGTCTCCTCGGTACTCATCTGCTCCCAGTGTCGCAGCACGACGACGCTGCGCTGCTTGGGAGCCAGGACGCCCAGCACGTCCATCAGCAGGGCGCGGTCGGCCCGCTGCTCGGTGCCGTCCTCGACGCTCGCGTCGGGCAGCTGCTCGGTGGGCACCTCGTCCAGCTTGCGGGCTCGCCACCACTCGGTACGGGTGTTGATCATGACCCGGCGCAGGTAGGCGTCGGCGAGGGACTTGTCGGCGATGCCGTCCCAGCGGCCGAACGTACGGGCCAGGGCGGTCTGCAGCAGGTCCTGCGCGTCCACCGGGTCGGGGACCAGTCGGCGTGCGCTGCGCAGCAGTGCGTCCTGCCGGGTGCGCACGTACTCCTCGAACCCGAGTACCTCGCCCTGTGCCATTCCAACCGCCTCCGTCCCCGTGGAGCCCCGTTCGACCGCCGTCGCCCATCGATCGGTCGGGGCGACGTCGACGACGTTACGGAGCCGTTGTCACGAGGTTGTGCGGAGCAGCCATACGCTGACGCACGGCTGTCCATCGGTTGTGTAACAGCGGGGCCTACGAGGGTGGGACGGGGCGGGGGATCAGCTCAGCGGCAGCCGGTAGAGGCCGCCGGCCAGCGGTTCGACCAGGCCGTCCGCGACCAGGCCGTCCAGGGCGCGGGCGCGTTGCACGGGTTCGTCCCAGACCGCGTCCAGAGCCGACTGCGGCACCGGTGCCACGGCCTCGCGCAGCACGGCGAGCAGCCGTCCGCGCACCTGCCGGTCCGTCCCGGCGTACGTCTGACCGCGGCGCGGGGGCCCCTCGTGCGCGGGTTTCCCGGCCAGCCGCCAGGCGCACTGCGAGGCGATCGGGCAGCGCGTGCAGTCCTCGTTCTTGGCGGTGCAGACGAGGGCGCCGAGCTCCATCGTCGCGGCGGCCCAGCGGGCGGCGCGCTCGTCCTCCTCGGGGAGCAGCGCGCGGGCCAGCTTGCGCTCGGCGGCGGTGGTCGCGTTCGGCGGGTACTGGATGCCGGTCGCGGCCCGGGCGAACACCCGGCGGACGTTCGTGTCGAGTACGGCGTGACGCTGTCCGTAGGCGAACGAGGCCACGGCCGCCGCGGTGTACTCGCCGATGCCGGGCAGCGCGAGCAGCTGGGCGTGCTCGCTCGGTACGTCGCCGCCGTGCCGTTCCGTTATGGCCTGGGCGGCGCCGTGCAGGCGCAGGGCCCGGCGCGGGTAGCCGAGCCGGCCCCAGGCGCGGACCGCCTCGCCGGGCGGCTCGGCGGCCAGGTCGGCCGGGCGCGGCCAGCGGGTCATCCACTGCTCGTATACGGGGAGGACCCGGTTCACGGGGGTCTGCTGCAGCATGAACTCGCTCACCATCACACCCCAGGCGCCCGCTTCGGGACGGCGCCAGGGCAGATCGCGGGCGTGCTGTTCGAACCACCCGATGACGGGAGTGTGGAGGGAGGCGGGGGACGTCTGTGTCGCAGTCATGGCAGTCATCGCACGGACGATCCTGGCACGGAAGAACGGACGACGGTTCCGCGTACGGTGGTGTCGCTCCTCATGGGGGCCCTTGGGGTGATAATGCCACCCTTTTTGTCCCTCCGGTGTCCGGCAACCGGCCCAAGGGGGTGCCGGGGCGGGCCCGGCACCCGGGCCCGCCCCGGCGTCCCGGCCGCGAGGGCCGGCCGAGTCGCCCCGGTCCGTCCGGCGTCCCGGCCCGCCCCCGCGCCCGGTCCGTCCGGGTCGTCAGCGCCGCCCGGCGCGCCGCCGTCCCCGGCCGCTGCGCGGCACGGTGCCCGTGCCCGGACCGGAGACCAGGGCGGCTATCGGCGCCCCGCTGCCCCGTACGGTCAGGGCGAGCGACTGCGCCGGGCGGCGCAGCAGGAGGATCACCGCCGCCGACACCAATGCGCCCATGACCAGCCCGACCGCCACATCGTGCGGATAGTGCACCCCGACGAAGACCCGGGAGAAGGCCATCAGCAGGGCCATCGGCACGGTGAGCCACGCCAGCAGGGGCCGGCACATCGCCACGGCGACGGCCGCCGCACCCGCGATCGCGGAGTGATTGCTGGGGAACGACCAGTCGCCCACCGGCGGACACTGCACCAATGAGGCCGCCGCCCCGGCCACCGCGCGGCACGGGCGTTCCTCGGTCACCATCGACTTCAGCGCCTCGCTGGCCACGTAGCCGAACGCCGTCGCGACGGGCGCGAGCACCGCCAGCGCGAGGGCGCCCTCGTCGGCGCGGCGGGCCCGCCACCACCCGGTGATGAACAGGACGCCGAAGACCAGGAGACCGAACTCCGTCCATGCCTCGGCCAGATGTTGTACCCATGACGGCATGTCATGAGCAAAGTCGGTGACGTCCCGGTAGAGCGGGGCAGTGGCTGAACTATCCATGTGACAGAGGGTAGTCAACCGAACGGGGTGGTCTTCCCGGTGCTCCCTGGACGGGGAACGAGGGCGGGGAGGAAGGGGACGAAGGGCATGCAAGAAGTGGACGAGAAGAGGGGAGAGAAAGGGACGAACCGAGATGATGATCCGTAAAACTTCGCGGTCCGGCGGCGGGTGGGGCGGGAGTCGGCCCGGATCTCTCGTACAGTTTGCGGCGTGGGATCTTTGCGTAATCCGATCGGGCCGCTTCCCTCCTCCATCTACTGGCGCCGGAGGGCCGTGGCGCTGACGCTCGTCGCGTTGCTCGTCCTGCTGATCGTATGGGCCGTCACCTCCAACGACAGCAAGGGGAACACGGACGACTCGCGGTCCGGCGGGTCGTCTCCCGTCCGGTCGATCACCCCGGGGCCCACCCCGTCGGGCCCGGCGCTCACCCAGCAGCCGGGCGGACGCGACGAGTCGGACGAATCGGATGGCGGTGGTACGGGCACGGGCTCCGAGGGTGGCGCGAGCGGTGCCGGCACCGCCGGTACGGGCGCCGGCAGTGGTCCGGACAACGGGACCGAGGGCGTCGGGGGCGACAGCGGCGCGACAGCCGCCCAGCAGCTCCCCGCGAACTCCCCGCTCCCCGCCTGCACGCCGGGCGCACTCCAGTTGAGCCTGAACACCGAGATCAGCTACGCCCCCGACGAGAAGCCGAAGTTCCGGCTGGTCGCCAGGAACACCTCGTCCGCCGACTGCAAGGCCGACCTCGGACCGAAGAACACGGTGCTCACCGTCACCGAGGCGGGGGGCGACGACAGTCAGGTGTGGTCCTCCAAGGACTGCCCGAGTGCCTCAAGAAGCGTGCTGCTGAGGATCCCGGCGGGCGCGACCGTCGTCCACACCGTGGAGTGGGACCGCAAGGAGAGCGACGCGCACTGCGCGACGAAGCCCGCGCGCTCCGCGCACCCCGGTACGTACCTGGTCGAGGCGAAGGCGCCGGGCGAGCCGGTGCAGCGGGCCTCGTTCGTCCTCGCGAAGGACTGAGCGGGCCCACGAGGCGCTGAGAGCCTGTCGGGCGACCTTCCGATCGGGCGCCGACCGCATCTGGACCAGGTCGGCCGCTCTGTCCCCACCGGACCGCTCTCGGTCGCGCCGGACCCTTCTCGGGCGTACCGCTCTCAGACGTACCGTTCGAGGATCGACGACTCGGCCAGCCGTGAAAGCCCCTCGCGCACGCTGCGCGCCCGGGCCTCGCCGACCCCGTCGACCGTCTGGAGGTCGTCCACACTGGCGGCGAGCAGCTTCTGCAGGCCGCCGAAGTGCTCCACCAGCCGGTCGATGATCGCGTTGGGCAGCCGCGGCACCTTCGCCAGCAGCCGGAATCCGCGCGGCGATACCGCGGAGTCGAGCGTCTCCGGAGAGCCGCTGTACCCCAGCGCCCGTGCCACCACGGGAAGTTCGAGCAGCTCGGTGTGGGTGAGCCCGTCGAGCTCGGTCAGCGCCTCGGCGACCGTACGGGACCGCTTCGCGGTCGGCTCCGGCACGTAGTCGCGCACGACCAGCTCGCGCTCCGGCTCGACGCCCGCGATCAATTCGTCGAGCTGGAGCGAGAGGAGCCGGCCGTCGGTGCCCAGCTCCACCACGTACTCCGCGATCTCGGCGGCGATCAGGCGGACCATCTCCAGCCGCTGTGCCACGGCCGCCACGTCCCGGACCGTCACCAGGTCCTCGATCTCCAGCGCCGACAGCGTGCCCGCGACCTCGTCGAGGCGGAGCTTGTACCGCTCCAGGGTGGCGAGCGCCTGGTTGGCCCGGGAGAGGATCGCGGCGGACTCCTCCAGGACCCGGCGCTCCCCGTTCACGTACAGCGCGATCAGGCGCATGGACTGAGAGACCGAGACGACCGGGAAGTTGCACTGCTTGGAGACCCGGTCGGCCGTGCGGTGGCGGGTGCCGGTCTCCTCCGTGGGAATGGAGGCGTCCGGGACCAGCTGCACGCCGGCGCGCAGGATCTTGGTCATGTCCTTGTCGAGGATGAGTGCCCCGTCCAGCTTCGCCAGCTCGCGCAGGCGCGTCGCGGTGAACTCCACGTCCAGCACGAACCCGCCGGTGCACATCGACTCGACGGTCTTGTCCATGCCGAGCACGACCAGTCCGCCGGTGTTGCCGCGGAGGATGCGCTCCAGGCCGTCGCGCAGCGCCATTCCGGGCGCGACGGCGGACAACGAGGCGCGCATCAGCGCCTCGCCACCGGTGCTTTGGCCGGACTTTCCGGGCGATGTTGCCCGGTCGCTGGCTGCCACTGCACTCCTCCGGTCGCGGGTTGGCGGTGCCCTTGTGTTCCTCAAACCGTTCGTACGGACGGGCGAGACCAGGGCAAAGTCTACCGGCGCGCGTTCTCCTCCTGGGGGGCCTGTGCGCGAGACCGGCGCGGGAGGACTCTCAGGGCATCACCCATATCGGCGACTTCTATGACCTTCATGCCGGCCGGAACCCTTCCAGGATCGGTCGGAACCAGGGCGTGCGTGAAGCCCAGACGGTGCGCCTCGGCGAGCCTGCGCTGGACCCCCGTGACCCGTCTGACCTCGCCCGCGAGGCCCACTTCGCCGATCGCCACGAGGTTCTTGGGAAGGGGGGTGTCGCTCGCCGCGCTGGCCAGCGCCAGCGCGACCGCGAGGTCCGCAGCGGGTTCGGAGAGCTTCACGCCGCCGACCGTCGCGCTGTAGATGTCCCGCTTGCCGAGCGCGCTGATCCGGCCGCGCTGCTCCAGCACCGCCAGCATCATCGAGACCCGGGACGTCTCCAGCCCGGAGGTGGTGCGCCGGGGCGACGGGATCTGCGAGTCGACCGTCAGCGCCTGGACCTCGGCGACGAGCGGGCGCTTGCCCTCCAGAGTGACGGTCAGGCAGGTGCCGGGCACGGGCTCGTCGCGGCGGGTGAGGAACAGGCCGGAGGGGTCGGCGAGGCCGGTGATGCCCTCGTCGTGCAGCTCGAAGCAGCCGACCTCGTCGGTCGCGCCGTACCTGTTCTTGACGCCCCGCACGAGCCGCAGCCGGGCATGGCGGTCGCCCTCGAAGGACAGCACCACGTCGACGAGGTGCTCCAGCAGCCGCGGCCCCGCGATCGCCCCCTCCTTGGTCACGTGGCCGACCAGGAGCGTCGCCATGCCGCGCTCCTTGGACGCCCGGATGAGCGCCCCGGCGACCTCCCTCACCTGCGCCATGCCGCCCGGTGCCCCGTCGATCTCGGGGGAGGCGACGGTCTGCACCGAGTCGAGGACGAGGAGCGAGGGCTTGACGGCGTCCAGATGGCCGAGGACCGCCGACAGGTCCGTCTCGGCGGCGAGGAACAGATGGTCGTTGATCGCCCGGATCCGGTCGGCGCGCAGCCGTACCTGGCTCGCCGACTCCTCGGCCGTGACGTACAGCGTGCGGTGCTCCTCGCTCGACGCCTTGGCGGCCACGTCCAGCAGCAGCGTCGACTTGCCGACGCCCGGCTCGCCCGCGAGCAGCACGACGGCCCCCGGGACGAGGCCGCCGCCGAGCACCCGGTCCAGCTCGCCGACACCGGTCGACCGGGCGGTGGCCTGCCGACTGTCGACCTGGCCGATGGGCAGCGCGGCGCTGCTCACCCGCCCGGCCGCGGTGGTCCGCACGGCGGGGGCGCCGCCGAACTCCTCGACCGTCCCCCACGCGTGGCATTCGGGGCAGCGGCCGAGCCACTTGGCGGTGGTCCAGCCGCACTCGGTGCAGCGGTAGGACGGTCGGTCCTTCGCGGTTTTCGTACGGGCAGCCATGACGCAACCGTATAGGCGGGGTACGACGGTGCCGTCGGGCACCGTTCGGGAACGGCGGCGAGCGCGGGCGTGCGCCCACCTGTGCCGCTGCCACATCCGGCGGAATAGTGGATTCCGACGCACCGGATCGGGGCTGGATCGCGGCTGAATCGATGCTGGAACACGGCCGGATCGGGGCGGAACGGCGGTGGATCGGGGTTGAATCCTGGATTCCTGTCCCCTTTCGAGCGATACGTTCACCCGTAAGGGTTAAATGTGCTGAAGGGGCGCCAAAGGCGTGCTGCCTGCTGCCTACGGTCACCGGATGATGAGCAGCAGGCTGGAGCCTCCTACGCACACCACCGGCGCACACCGGTTGCGACATCGTGCGCCCCACTCCTCGACGCAGCCTGTGCCGCAGTGGCTCCCGGTGCGCTGCGAGCCGCATCTCGACGGCCTGTTCACCTACTGCCTCTCCGTGCTCTGCGACCACGACGCCGCCACGGAGGCGCTCGGCGGTGTGCTGGCGATCGCGGAACGCCAGGAGGGGCGGTGCCCCGAGGGGGAGGAGGAACGTAAATCCTGGCTGTACGCGCTGGCCAGGTGGATGTGCCTGCGCATGCTCACCGAGCGGAAGCAGGGCCACCGGGGGCATCACCACAGGGCGGGGAAGCCGTCCGCGAGGCAGCCGGCCGAGCAGGCGGCGAAGCGCGGACGGGAGGCGAGGCGGGAGGCGAAGCGGGCGGGCGGCCCCCCGGGCAAGCAGCCGGACGGCCCGATCGCACAGGGGGCGCGCTCCGGGCGCCGTACGCTCCCCGCCGTCGTCACGACGGTCCCCGCCCCCGATCCCGCTTCCCGCCTCGAACCCGCCCCCGCTCCCGCCGCCTTCGTGCCGGGTGGTGCGCCGGCGGTCCGGGAGCGCGCCGCCGAATCCGGGGCCGCCGCCGAGGCGCACCGTCGCGAACTCGCCCAACTGGCCTGGCCCGAGGCGGCGGGCACCACGCCCGAGCAGCGCGAGGCGCTCGAACTCGCCGTGCGCCACCGCCTCGGCCCGCGCGCCGTCGCCTCCGTGCTGGGGCTCGAACCGGCGGCCGCCCGCGAACTCCTTGCCGCCGCCGCCTGCGAGGTGGAGCGCACCCGTGCCGCTCTCGCCGTCGTCGAGTCCGGCAACTGCCCCACCGTGGCGCGGCTCACCGGGGGCCATCGGGTCCTGCTCTCGGCGACCCTGCGCCGGGAACTCGTCCGGCACGTCGACGACTGCCCCCGTTGCCGCCGGGCCGCCGAGCGGGCCGGTGCCGACGGCCCCTGGCCGGGCGCGGCCGTTGCCCAGGACACCGCGCTGCCGGTCGTGCCCGCGCCGCGGCCCTCCGCGTACGTGGCGTTGGTCCACGCCCGGCGGAACCGGTCCGGCGGGCCCCGGTTCGACCGGGCGGGCTTCCCCCTGCACCCGAAGGACCACGCCGCGCGCCGGGACCGGCTGCGGGCCAGGGTCGTGACGACGACGGTGGTGGCCACGGTCGTCGCCGCCCCGGTGATCGCGCTGTGGACCGCCTACCGCGGTGCTCCGCTGACCGGCGAGGGGCACGAGGGCTCCTCGGTCGCGGCGACCGAAGCGGACCTCCGCCACGAGTTCGACGACCCGCGCGACCACTACGAGAACGCGGGGAACGCCCGGCCCGGTCCCGGTTCCGGCGCGGGCCGCGCGGCGGACGTCCATGCCGAGGTGATCGGCGCGGGCCGGATGCCCGGTGCGGCCGGCGGGCTCACCGTCGAGGCCCGTTCGTACGGGGCCACCACCCTGATCCGCCTGACCGCCCCGGGCGGCGCCCCGGTCGCCTGGTCGGCCCGCGCGGACGTGCCGTGGCTGCGCCTCAGCAGTTCCTCGGGCACGCTCGCCGCGGGCGAGAGCGTCACCGTACGGGTCCTGGTGGACCGCTCGCGCGAACCCGCCGGCCGGTGGAGCGCGCGCGTCGCCCTCACCCCCTCGGGCTCCGTCGTGGCCATCCGGGGGAACGGGGCGACGGTGCCGTCGCCCGGGGGCCCGGCCCGCCCGGGTGTGCCCGGCCCCGGCCCGTCCGTACCCCCGTGGCAGCCCACGTCCTCGCCGGAGCCCACGCGGCCGGCCGACCCGACTCCCACGCCGACCGACCCCGCGCCGTCACCGACGGAACCGGCTCCCACCGAGCCGGAGCCGACCCCGGACCCGACGGGTACGGCGCCGCCCACCGAACCGGACGGCTCCGCGCGGAGGCGCTGAGGACGGAGCGGGGCGGTCCCGGCCGACCGGGCCGGCCGGGACGAACCCCGCCCCGGCCGGTCCTCAGCCGTTCCTCCGGCCCGGCCGCCCCTCCGGCCCTGTCCGGGCCCTTCTCGTCCCGCTCAGGCCCGATCGGCCGGGTGATCCGCCGGGTCCGCCGGGTGCGGGGCCATCGGCAGCAGCGAGGCCATCCGCTCCTCGCACAGCTCCGCGAGTCGCTCGTACCCCTTCTTGCCCATCAGCTCGGTCAGTTCCGGGCGGTACGACACGTACACCGGCTTCCCGGCGCCGTGCGCCGACGTCGCCGAGGTGCACCACCAGTGCAGGTCGTGACCGCCCGGCCCCCAGCCCCGGCGGTCGTACTCACCGATCGACACCTGGAGCACGCGCGTGTCGTCGGGCCGGTCGATCCATTCGTACGTGCGCCGGATCGGCAGCTGCCAGCAGACGTCCGGCTTGGTCTCCAGGGGCTCCCGGCCCTCCCGCAGCGCCAGGATGTGCAGCGAGCAGCCCGCGCCCGCGGCGAAGCCCGGACGGTTCTGGAAGATGCACGAACCCTTCCAGCGCCGCGTCTGGCGTTCCCCGTCGTCGTCGACCTGGACCCAGCCCGTCGCCGTGCCGATGTCGTGGAACTGCCACAGCTCGGGGGTCAGCCGCTCGACGTGGCCCGCCACGCGCTCCTCGTCCTCCTCGTCGGAGAAGTGCGCGCCCAGCGTGCAGCACCCGTCGTCCGCGCGGCCCGCCTGGATGCCCTGGCAGCCACTGCCGAAGACGCAGGTCCACCTGGAGGTCAGCCAGGTCAGGTCGCAGCGGAAGACCTGCTCGTCGTCGGCGGGGTCGGGAAACTCGACCCAGGCGCGGGCGAAGTCGAGGCCGACCTCGTCCTCGGACCGGACCGGTCCGTCCACTTCCTGCCGCCGCATCTCCTGCTTCGATTCCTGCCGCTTCGTGTCCTGCTTCTTCGCGTTCTTGGTCTTCGCGTTTTTGCCCGGCTTCGCCTTTTTCGTCTTTGGCACGCGCCCAGGGTAACGACCTGGGGAACAAGAGGGAGTGGATCGGCGAGCGGCGTCGTGCGGCTTCGGATCCAGGGCGGAGGAGGGAGGCGGATGGGGTCTCCCCTGCCCGAAAGCAGCTGAGAGCTCGGGGAAGGAGCGTCGGTGACCGACGACGCGGGAGGCGGAGTCGCAGGGCGTCGGGAGCCCGCTCCCTCCTGCTCCCCAGGTCGTAAGAGGTCGCGCGGATAGGTGGGTCGGCGTCGCGGGGCGATGGGCGGCGCCCGGCGGCGTTGTCGTCGGTCGACGACTCCCCCATGGCCCGAA
>NZ_JBIARH010000023.1:0-34946 GCF_042889785.1 Streptomyces sp. NPDC002476
ATCTTCAGGAGTCCACACAACCCCCGATGATCACGCGGTGGCCGTACCCGTTCCCAGCCGGGTCCGCGACAAGATCGCGAAGTCAGACTGGAGTATTAGCTGGCCACCACGATTCGACGATCCGCTGTCCTCGGCAACGGCTTCCCCGCAAGCGCACGACACAGCCGGACAACATCCCAAGACCACGCGGCCGATCATGGTTGGCGTTGTGCGAGGTGGCGTTGGAGGTCGAGGTGACGGAACTGGTAGACCGCTCCTGCCTGCCGTAGTACGCCCCGCCGCTCGTGCGCGTCGGCCAGGAAACTCATGAAGCGCCAGGGCACACGTCCGCGTGCCGCCAGTCGGATCCGTGTTACCAGGTACTCCATCCACACCGACCGAGCGAGTCCCAGCATGAAACCGATAGGAAGGCCCAAAGCCAGGCCGAATGACAGTGAGAGCACGAGTGATACCGCTACCCCTTCCAACGGGAACCCCCACCAGAGCTCAAGGGCTTGTACAAGAAGCAACGCGAGCGTGCCCGCGAGTCCGCCTGTGACAGTAATGACCGAGTAGGTACGTCTGTCCTGAGTCAGGATCGCGCCTGGCCGCACTGCCTTGGCCAGTTCGGGGTGCACGGACCTGAGGCCGCCCAGCAGCACGAAGGGGAGCCCGGCGCTAAGTCCGACTACTACTCCGTAGTTCAGCCCAAACTCGGAATTTGGGATCCCGAGCGTGGCTCCGAAGACGAGCCCCGGGACGAGTCCGATTAGCCACGACTTCCCTCGCCAGCTCCAACGGATCTGCGAGCTTGGCTGTTCTGTTCTCGAAAGCCAGCCGACCAATGCCGCCGCTACTGCGCAGGTGAATCCGTAAGCAAGCCCAGCCAGGACGACAAATGTGAATTCAGATTCAAACGTGAATGGTTCCAGGTACACGAGCAGCCCGAGTGCGATGCAGGCTGAAAACCCGCTCATGAGTCCGGCAATGAGCCCGAGCATGAGCGCCCTTCTGGGCTTGGGGAGGGCTTTGGGGAGTTGCCACCAGGCGAGGTTGGGGGTGCCGTGGAGTGTGTGTTGGAGGTGGTGGGCGAGGAAGGTGAAGGTGTGCTGGGCTTGTTGGGCATTCCAAGGTGTGGGCTGGTCGGGGTGGGGGCGGTAGGCGGCAGGGATGAAGGCGGAGAACAGATGGGTGTCGATGTCCTGGCGGGTGGGGAAGCGGGTCTGGTCGAGGAGTTCGTCGGGGTCGGGCAGGTCGGGTAGGTCGGGTAGTTGTTCGTCGGGGCGGGGGTTGTAGATGGTGCGGGCCAGGAACAGTCCGAATGGGGTGCTCAGTGCCTGGGAGACTGGGGCGGTGGTACCCAGTGACGTGGTGACCCGCCTCCAACGGTTTGCGGCCTTCGTGCCAGGACCGCCGGCGTCGCGCTCCAGGTAGGCGAGCGCTTTTACGGGGTCCAGCGGGAGGAGACGGACGCCGGCAGCTCCGTTGAGGAGCACCGTCACCCCTGCTGATGTGGTCAGGGTGCTTCGGTACTCGGTGGTGCGGCTGGAGAGAACCAGCGGCTGCCGGGTCGGCAGTGCCTGGTTGATGGCGTGCAGGGCCAGGGCCCGCAGGCTTTCGGGGAGTTCGTCCAGGCCGTCGAGGATGGGCAGGATCAACCGCTGTTGAAGGAGGGCGCGGGCCTGGGTACTGGCCTTGGTCTGTGAGGGATCGGCGAGGGCGGGAGCCCTCAGGGCGGGGTGGTCTTGGGTGAGTTGTTCGGCCATCCACGTGTACAGGTCCTGACGGGCGGGGTCCCAGGAGGCCAGGGGAAAGAGGACCGGGACGGGGCCGCCGGGCGGGCGGTGTTCGAGCAGGGCCAGCAGCAGGCGAATGAGTAGCATTGTCTTACCGGCACCGGGCTCGCCGAGGACCACCAGGCGGCGGGTGGGCACGCGCTCGAAGACCTGGATGATGTCGCCCCCCTTGCCGGCCAGCCCTGCCGGGCTGAGAGCCCACGCGGAGTCGGCTTCGGGGGACTGGCCGGGCCAGTCCTCGGCCAGCTCCTTCAGATGCTTCCACGATTCGACGAGGTCGGCGTCGGTCGCCTCCCACGCGACTGGCAGCGGGAAAGGGTCGTTGAGGCGGCGTAGCTGGGCCTCGGCCTCCCACTGCTGGCCTACCCCCTGGGCGAGCTGGTCGGCCATGTCCCCCAGATGGGTGGGCGCTGGCCCGATCTTGCCAGGGCGGAGCACTGCGACTATAGCGGCGGGCAGTGCGAGCAGGGCAGTGAACGCGGAGACCACGGTGACCAGATAGTCGACCTTGTGGCCGCGTGCGATGTACCACGCCAGAAACGCCCCAACCAGGGCGACATAGAGCAGTTCGACCTGCTTCGGTAAACGTCTCACATAGGGATCATGCGGGACCCTGGACAGCGTTCCCGGGATTTGAGGTCGCGCACGCCGCCAGACCGGTAGGCGATGTGTGTCCGCCCGGCCTAGGGAGGTGGCAAGGTTTGCGCTGGCTCGGCGAAGGGTCTTTCCTCGCCCCTGTACTTGCAGCGGCGCTCCCGGGCACTGGCGCCGAGGGTCGGCAGCTCCTCAGCCCTGGCGGGCTTGCGGTGCCCCGACGGGGTGGCCAGTGGCCACGGGCGACCAGCTGGTCAGTTGGGGCCTTCAATGCCGAAGCGTGGCTGAGACCGGGAATTGGTTGCCGTGACACACGCGCGCCTACTCGTTCGGGCGAAGGCATCGCCGTGGCTGACGTTCGGTGGTGCCAGTAGAGAACGGGCCGTAGGAGCTGACGACCTAAAAGCAACTGCATTGGCCGGCGAAGGCCCCTGGCACCACCGACTCCGGCCCACGACGCATTCACCCGATCGGAGGGTTCAAGGTGAGACACCACCCAGCCCTCCACGCCTCCGTCCGTTCCGCACGGACGATGCGATTACCGCAGGTCCTTGCTGGCTGAGACACCGCAACTGTTCCTAAAGTGCCGCTGGTGCCGCCTACGGTCCGCACCCACATCACGGAGCCGCACGCGAAGCTGCCTCAGCCGCGTCCGGAGACCGAGGCGCAGCAGTTGGCGGGCTGCCGGGGGATGGATCCCCGCTCGCCTGCTGCCACCTTGCCGCTGCATGGGGCGGCTGGAGGGCGTAGCGCGGGCCGTAGGGGGCGGGCCTCTAAAGATCAGATAGGCGCGGTGCCGTGACCTGCGGAAACGCGAAAGTTCTATTGCCCTGCACGCATAGATCGTGGTCGCGAGGCCGGAGATGTATGCGGCTTAGCCGACTAGATCTCTCCTGGCTAGTGCCGCATCAGGCAACGTTTGCCCCGTCGCGACGTCGGGCACGCGCTCTCGCTGCACCAGCCGAAAGCCCAAGTACGTCCAGTACAAGGACTTCCGGCCGGCACACCGAGAGCACGCACCCCACGCCGCTCCTTGACGGGCAAACGTAGCCTGCCGCGGCACTAGAGACACACCGGAAGTGAATGGATCTCACGCATAACATCACTCATGAGGTATGTTATGCGCCTCAGTGATCATGGAGGGAAGTCAGTGGCCCAGCCCTTGAGAAGCAGTGCGCCGGCGCCGTCGAGGACGTCGTCACTGGCTCCTGCCCCCGAGCCGGAGCGGGACTACGTAAACGGCCTTGAGTCCGCCGCTGCGCTGCTCAACAAGTTCAAGGAGCTGTCCAAGGGCGGGACGTTCACCTACGACCGCAAGCGCCGTCCTTACGCCTTCTACGGGACGAACCACTCCAGCGTCTCGGACGTGCTGCAGGCGAACCTGTGGAAGTTCCGGCTGACGACGGTGGCCCGGGACGTGCTGGACTACATGGTCACGCACCACGACAGGCAGGCCCTGGTGAAGACCACCCAGGCGAAGCTGGGCGAGCACTTCTGCTGCTCGCAGACCAAGGTCAGCAAGGCCATCGGGGAGCTCGCCCGACACAACTTCACTTGGAAAGAGAAGCGCGGGCTGTACCGGCTCAACCCGCTCTACGCTTATGGGTGGGGCAGCGACCATCACCGGGAGCTGGTCGTGTCGCTGCAGAAGGTTCTGCTGGAGCACCAGATCGAGATTCCGACGGTCGGGAAGAAGGAGACCTCGCGATGAGCAGCACGATTGCCGGATTCCACAACCCGCAGCTGTTCGAGGTCCTGCCCAACGCGTGTCTGTCGGCGACGGCCCGGGACATCTTCGATGTGCTGACTGCGCGCCAGGAGCCCGGCGGCCTGGTCCACATCCGTCAGCAGGAGCTCGCCCAGCGCCTGGGGTTGTCGCAGTCCGCGGTCTCCCGCGCGATCGGGCAGCTTCGCGACAAGGGCATCATCAGCGAGCGGCAGCGCAAGGGCACGCTGCTCATCCACCCGCTTCTGGCTGGCTACGAGTCGCTCGCCCACATGACCAACCACCTCGAGGCCCCGGACACGCACGTGTGGCCCATCAACTTCCCCGTCGGCGACATCCGCCCGCCGCGCGTGCGCGACGGGCGCACCGGCACCGACTTTGACCCCGACCCGGACGGCGGCGAGGGCGCGCCCGCCCCCGAGGCCCGGCCCGCCCTCCGGCTAGCCGGCTGAACCCGAGCCGCACATCGCGCACCACCACGGCGCCCCCCGACCGGGAGGGCGCCGTCGCCGTTTCCGGCCGGTGCCGCACCCGGCCCGTAGCGCCAGGCGAACCGGACCGTTCCAGATTTCCGGAACAACCCACGGCCCGCCGATCCGCCGCTGCTGCCATCGAGTCGTTGCAGTAGCTGCCCGTCGCTGCACGAGCGCGCCGGCCAGCCGCACGAGCAGCACCCGTGTCCCGCCTGGCCCATGCAAATGCTGCGCTGCACCCGCGACACCGCCCTGCTGCAACCCGACAACCACGACCAGGACCACGGAGCAGCACCCCGGCGACGACCGTTGCTACCCACCGGGTAGCAACCTGCTGTCCACTCGGCGAGCAGCACAACCAGGAGCAGCGGGTGACCTCTGACAAGTGATCTTGACCGTTTGCCAGGTGAGTTTGACCGCCCGGATCAGGTGGATTCGTCCTCGACTGCGTCCGGGTTCTCGTAGAGGGCCAGCTCTGCTTGTTGCGCGCGAACGTTTCTGCCGTGGCAGCGGGGTGAACAAGCACTGCGTGGGCTGACCGCGGGCCGGGTGAACTGGGCTCCGCAGCCGGGGCAGGGCAGGACTTGTTTCTGGTCCGGGAGGATGCCGTTGCTGGAGGGTGCGCTCTTCAAGAGATCGTCTCTGCGCCGGCATCGGGCCGAGCACCACCAGGGAGCCGGGCCGGCCTCGACGTTCGGTCTGGGCGGGCGGCCGCAGTACTCGCAGAGCAGGAGGTCCGGTGGCGGTGGTGGCGTGCGTTCCAGGACTTCTCGAAGTTCAAGGGGGTCGCGTCCGGTTGCGGCGGCGAGGCGGGACCAGCTGAGGGTGCCGCGGTAACGGGGTGGGTCGCAGAGGCAGGTGTGCAGGTAGCCCGGCTTGAGGTAGTTCGCCGTGGCCAGGCGGGCGATGAAGGACTGGGCGCCTTCGCAGGGCCGGGGGAAGACCTGGATGGGCAGTTCCACGATCCGCAGGACCAGCGGGACTCGGCTCACGTTCTGGCCCGCTTCGGCCGAGGGGCCTGCGTGGTGGCCGTGACGTCGAGAGGAATCGCTTCGAGGCCGTCCCGGGTGATCTTCTCGGTGCCGGTGAGGATGGCGTCGATCGCGGCTCCGCGGATCTGGTGGGAGAGGGCGCCGATCATGCCGCCGGTGCGGTCGTGGAGGTAGCGGTCCAGGTCGGCGAGGGTTCCCGGCTTGTGGTGGTGCAGCAGCAGGGTGTCCTCCATCGTCTTGACCAGGCCCTTCCACTCGTCGTTGTAGGGGAAGGGGTGGGTCGGGATGAGGGTGAAGCGGCCGGCGATCTGGGCTCCGCGGGTGCCCGAGAGGATCGAGCTGTGCTCGATGTCGATCCCGGCGTAGATGAACGTCGCGGGGATGCGCTCGGAGAAGTACTTCAGGGTGTCGGAGACCTCGGCGCCCTGGCGGGTGCTCAGGGAGATGTTGTGGACCTCGTCGACGATCACGAGGCCGGTGCGGGCGGTGGTGCAGACACCGACGACGGCCTCGATGATGTCGGTGGTGTTGAGCCGGCGGTGCACCGGCAGGCCCAGGAAACGCGCGAACTCCGCGGCGATCATGCGGGCGGTCGCCGCGGGCGGGACGGTGATGTAGAGGACCGGGATGCGGCCGTGGGCGTCGGGGTGGACGTGGCGGTCGTTGAGCTCGTGGGCCAGGCCGAGCTGGGTGAGCGCGATGGTCTTCCCGGTGCCGGCCGGGCCGGAGACGATCAGGCCCCGGCGGGCGCTGATCGCGTGCCGGTTGAGCATGACCAGGCGGCGGCCCGTGGTGACGGTGTGGCGGACGGTGGAGGTGGCCACGACCATCAGGCGGGCGTGGTGGTCGATGCGCAGGTCGTCCAGCTTCAGGCGGGTTGCCTTGGGCAGCTTGGCGTACGACTTCGGCGACGGCGCCGGTATGTGGGGTGGCTTCGGGCCGCCGGCCACGAACCGGCGCCAGCCATCCTTCGTGGTCAGGTGCTGCCCGGCGTCGTCGGTGTCCGGCAGCGTCATCGTCGTCTCCAGGGATCTTCGAGCGGGTCGAACAGGCCGAGCGGGATCACGTCGGCGAGCTTCTCCTCGGCCTCCGGTTCGGGTGCGGGGGCGGGCTCGTCAGCGGTCTGAGCGGGCAGCGGGGTCGACGGCCCGGCCGCCTTGGTCCGGGCGGCGACCCGGCGGTCGCGCCTGGTCGCCTTGGGCTTCGGTTCGCCCGCCGGTCCGGCGTGGGCCCGGGTGAGCAAGGAGGCGACCGCGTCGGTGATCTCCGCCTCGGTGGCGCCGGGCATCTGGTGGCTGACGTGGTCCCAGGCCAGATCGCCGAACGGCACCGGTGCCCGGTGGAGCTGCTTCCAGGTCGCCTGTATCCACGGCCGCCCTTCGCCGCGGTGGTCGCGTACCCAGATCTGGGAGACGTCGTAGGGGTCGCGGTGGACCTCCCAGAGCCCGCGCTTGGCGCGGATTCCGGAGTCCTGGCGCCGTATCGGGGTTAGTCCGGGGCTGTCGTAGATGCGGTTCTTGACCCGGATTCCGTAGTCGTTGACCGCCCGCCAGTCCGAGGGCAGCAGCTCGACGTAGTCGTCGCCGGTGAGCGCGACGGGGACGTAGCCGCAGGCCTCGACCAGCGCCGCGTACTTCTGGTTCGGGGTGAACAGCCGGCCCGGGTGGGCGGGGTCGCGCAGGCCGTCGTGCGGCCGGTTCTGCCAGTGGGCGATGATCCACTCGTCCAGGAGTTCCTGCAGTTCCAGCAGGGACCAGATCCGCTCGCGCTCCGGGTGGCGGCTGCGGTGGTCCGCGCTGCGTCCGGTGTAGCCGGGCAGGAACTGGACGAACAGCGTCGCCACCGAGCCCAGCATCGACTCGATGTGGCCCTTCTCGAAGCCGGAGCCCTTGTGCGCGGGCTGGAAGTCGATCTCCAGGAACCGGCAGGACGACTTGAAGTTCCGGGAGATGAACGCCTTGCCGTGGTCGCAGACGATCATCTCCGGGACGATCACCGGGCGAGCCGCCGCGTGCTCCAGGCGCTCGTCCAGGCTCAGGAGCCGGCGGTGCGGCAGCACCGAGCGCGACATCCTCAGCACGTCCGCCCAGCCGGGCCGCATCAACTCCGGGGTGACCGTGCGGGCCAGCAGCACGCTCGCGTCGACCGCCTTCGTGGTCGGCCGCAGCACCGCCGCGGTGAGCGTCCGCGTGGCCACGTCGATCATGGCCGTGAGCTCGACCCGGCCCGGGACGCCATCATCCAGCAGGACCATCACATCCAGCGGGGTCGAGTCGATCTGCATGACCTCGCCTGGAGCGAACGCCGGGAGCTCGCCGAACGGGGCCTTCGCCCCGTGGGCCTTGGAGCGGCGGGTGCTCGCCGCGCTGAAGGTGTGGGTGCCGTCGGTCAGCTTCGCCAGCAGCCGGTAGAGGGTGCGCTCGGAGGGCACTTCGAGATCCTGAGTCCCGGAGGTCTCGCGCAGGATTTCGCCGGTCCGCCAGAGGATGAACGATCCCGTCCTGGTGGAGGCGTCGACGGCTTCGCCGATGGCCGTGCGCATCGCTGTCACCACCCGCTCGTCCACCGAGCCGAACGCGGGCCGCTTCGCGGCCTGGCGGTGATCGACCAGGCCCAGCACGCCTTCGGCCTGGTAGCGGCGCCGCAGGTTGGCGACCGCGCTGGCCGACACCTTGGTCCCGGCCGCCGTCAGCTCAGCGGCCTTGGCCCGCTGGCGGGCCGTCAGCGAGCGGTCCGGACCGTACTCCGGCCGCGGCGTGGTGTCCGGACCGGCCTCCGGAGGCCGCCCGTGCAGCACTTCGAGGATGTGCCCCTCCCACCACAGGGCCTTCTCAACCGCCTTGGCCGGGAAGGTCTCCAGCCGTGACGAGGCCGGAAGCGGCATCCGGACCGGGATGTCGATGACGGCGAAGTCCGCTTCGCCCGTCAGGTCCTCCACCGCCATGACGCGCTGGCCGGCCTCCGTGTCCGTCAGCGTCACCGTCCTGGCCGTCACGCCCACCACGGCGCGGACCTGCCCGGCGAAGCGCACCCATGCGCCGACCTGGATTCCGACCGGCCGCTGCAGCCCGCTCATCGTTCTCCCCTCGTCGTCACGACGAGGCTGTCGGATGACAGCAGCCCGCCCTCAAGATCGGCCCTCAGCACGCCGGACCACAGCAGGTGGAACAGGACCGGCAGCACCAGCAGCGGGTCGCCGACTCCCTCCGCCCCGGGCCTGAGCTGGGCCGGCTCCTCGAACACCCTCAGCAGCCGCTCGGCGACGTCCGCTCGCGCGCAGCGGCGCCGGCGGTAGCGCGACAGCCACCGCACGTTCGCCATCATCACCGGGTCCGGCTCGCCGACGCGGGCGAACTCCCAGCCCACCGCCTGGCAGGCCCGCTCGGTCTCCTCGAACGACTCGGCGGCCGCCCGGTCGATCCGGTCGCCTGCCCGCACGTCCACGACCCGGCCCCGGCCGTCTCCCAGCCGCACGAAGAAGTCGGGCGCGTGCCGGCGCCGCCGCTTCCCGTCGTACCAGTGCAGCCAGAACGGCTGCGACGCGATCCCGACCACGTCGGGATCGCGGTCCAGCAGGATCAGCCAATCCCGCTCCAGCCACGACTCGTAGCCCACGTGGGCGCCCACCGTGGTCGAGTAGTACAGACCCGCGAAACTCTCCCCGCCCTTGGCCCAGCGGAACTCCCGGACCGGATCGGCCGCCTCGAACCGACGGTTCCAGCCCTGGCCCAACGGCAGCCGACGGCGCTGCCCGGACTCAACAAACCCCAGCTCAAAGGCCGACAAGACGGCATCGCCGTATGCCAGCGCGGCACCAGTCACGGTCTCCCCCCACCAGACGAGACCCACCGGTCAAGATCAAGTGGCAGAAACCTACTGGTCGTCAAGATCACTTGGCAAACGAGCAAGATCCCCTGTCAGAGGTCAGCGGGATCCCGTCGCCGCAGGCCCCCGGCTCGCACCTCACACCCTCACACCGCACCCGTTCACCTGGGGAAACGGGCTGTGAGGCTTATAGGAGCAGCCGGGATCGGTGGTCTACACAGGACGGTTCCGTGCAGGGCGCGGCGGTCGCCGGGCATGGCGTAGCGGCGGGCGGCGAGGCCGTGGTCGAGGGGTTCGCCGATCTCCTCGCACAGCAGCGCCAGGACGTCGGCGGCTGCGGCGTCGGAGAGGTAGGCGGGGGCGACTTCGAGCATCAGCTCCCCGATTGCGTACGTGCTGGCGGCGAGGTCGTCGACGACGCGGCGCAGCGCGGTGCCGGTCGGGTCTGCCGGCGGTTCGGCGGGCGGTGGTGGCGGGGCGGTGCGGACGTCGCGGTCGGCCTGGCGGACCATCGCGTGCACGGTGGATTCGTCGAGGGTCTGGAGGCCGCTGTGGGCGAGCGTGGCAAGTCGGTGGGTGATCAGGGCTGCGACGTCGTCCGCGCGGCTGGAGACGGCGATCAGGGCCCGCTGGGAGAGGCCGTAGTCGAACGCGGCCGGGGTGTCTCGCGTGTGAGACGAGGTGGTGCGAGCCGTGACGGCGGCCTGGATGGTGCCGAGGGTGCGGGCAATCTCGAGGAGCCGGTACGCCTGCGCGCGGCTGATGCCGAACTCGGCCTGGCAGTACGTTTTCCCACGAGGTGAAGCCGAGGGGCAGTCACACCCGGGCGGTGTGTGCGTCGCGGACGCGGGCGGCGAGCACCGCCACGGAGCGCCGGACGTCGTCCATCGCCTCGCGCAGCCCGGCCGTGATCTCCCGGGCGCGGGCCGCGGTGAGCGGCGGCCGCGCCGGTTCGACGGCGTGCTTCTGGTCCTGGTCGTGCTCGCCCACGACTCCATCGTCCCGCGTGCCGACGGGCTGGACCAGGGCGTGGCCGCTGCCTTACAGGGTCACTGCCTGGCTGACGCCTGCTTCGGAGTTTTTGAGGTACCAGTTGATCTCTAGGGGTGTCTGTTCGCAGATTTCGATCAGGGGCTCCAGCATGCCGTCGTACATGGGGTCCATATTCGGAGGGCTGTGGTCCGTCAGTCGGCAGGACCATGCTTCCTGTTCAGTCATCGGCCGTGCGGGGTCCGCGGCCCGGATGTCGCGGTGGGTGTAGTGCAGCCTGGTGAGGAGTTCTTGCCGTTCTTCCGCGGCCCTTTTCCAGAAGGAGGGGTGTTTCCGGGCGCTGAGAAGCAGTTCGGTGGGAATGGACAGTGCTCTGCGCAGCTCTTCAAGGGTGGGTTCCTCGCAGAGTTTGTCCACTCTCGAAGCGGAGAGTGCCGGGGCACCGGTCACCACCCGGTCAAGGACCATGATGCCGAGGACTGTGTGGGCGCTGGCGTAGCGCCAGGCTGTCAGGCCCAGCTGTCGTTCGTAGCGGTAGGCCCCTGAGTGTGCGTCGTTGATGGCTTCGACGTGATGCTGGAACGACTGTCCTTGGTCGTACTCCTCGGCGGTTTCCATCTGGGCGCTGAGTCGGTCCGCGAGGACGATCGCGGAGCGCCACTCCGCCTGGCTGGCGTTGCATGCGCGGTACAGGGAGCGCAGCGCTTGCACTTCCGTCGTCGTGAGCGGTGCCGAGTCGGATAAGTCTGGGAACCGCACGGGCCCTCCCCTTTTGCTTTGCGTGTTGTACGGGATCGGCAGGCTACCCGCAGTCGGGAGACCGACGCAGGGCAATGACGCAGCAGGCGCCGCGAGGGCGCAGCGCTCATCCGGCCTCGGCGGCAAGGTCGCGGTTTCCCCAAGGAGATCCCTTGCGGCTCGTCGTCTCACTACGGTCGGATCATGACCAAAGACGGCGTAGTCGTGGACGAGGCGGTCCATGCAGCGTGGGACTCGTACAGGGTCTTGGAGAAGCGCACTTCCATCAAGGAGCGCCAGCAGGCGCAGCAGAGGGTCAAGGCTGCGATGGACACTTATGGGCGTGAGGAGGTGTCCCGGGGCACGGTCTTCCTGGTGGGTGTGCTGACTGGTCATCTGATAGCTGAACAGGCCGACGGGGAGGATCGTCTTGATCCGCTCAGTGATCTGATCCCGGCCGTGATCCGCAGGCTCCCCGCCTTCGAGATGGCCGACCCGGCTCAGGTTCCGATGGTCACCGGCGTCCTGATGGCGGCGGCGATGGGTATGGACGCCGTGGCGTGGCGTGACCAGTTCGGGCAGATCTCGCCGAAGGAGGCTCTGGTGCACAGCTTCGTGCTGTGGCTGCTCGCCGATCTCTTTGACTCGTTGGTCGAAGAGCCGGGCGCCATCGACGGGCTGATGCGGGAGACCTTCGACTCCATGGCCGCCAAGCACCGCTGACATCGAGGGCGCGAAAGCACTGGGGCCAGCCCCGCCTCACAAGGCTCACACCCGTGGCCCATGCCCGTCTAACTAGGAAAACGGGCTGTGAGCCTTATAGACGCTCACAGCGTGACACCGTGGGTGTACGGGCCTGTCACAGGAGCGGAGTGGCCCGAACGTGGGAACTGGGCTGTGGTGCCGCGTCGTGTACCCGTCGTTCGCGTTCTTCAGAGCATGAATCTGGTAGTCGAAGAGGCCGCGGTAACCATCAAGACGCTGTCGGTGGGCGGCAAGCGGATGTCGAAGACGATCTACAGCCAGTTGCCTCAGCGCAGCCCCTTGAACGGTCGCGATTGCACGGTGCAGGGCACGCTCTGGGGAACAGTGATCGATCCCAAGTGCTGTCACCGCATGAGCGGCCGGGAGCACTGGCACGTCGTGTATGAGCACAGTGGCGAGCTGGCGGTGTGGTGGCTGCGGCAGGGAGCGAAGAACGCGCCCTACAACCTGATCGCTGGTGGCCCGTACGAGCCGGGGTCCCACGTCGACAGGGATTTCCTGGACGCCTGCGCGCTGGACACGCACCGAGGCTCTCCCGGCTTCTTCCAGGGCCGGGTGTTCGATCTGATTCGCGACGAGCAGGTCGCGATGACGATCGAGGAGACCAAGGTCTACCTGACGTGCTCGCCCGCCCTGCTGCGGCTGCGGGCCGCCAGGAGGGAACACGCCGCCGCCGAGCAAAGGGCTTCGGCCGCCGCGGGGTGGCCGTCCGGAAGCCTGGGCGACTGGCGTTCCGAAGCTGTCGACAAGGCCGGACAGGAACTCAAGGATGCCGGGGAGAACCTGGCGCGGCTGTGCGAGGAGCGTGAGCGCAGCACCCAGGACCTGTATGGCAACCTGGTCGCGGACGTTCGCCGCATCAAGCAGGCTCGGGGGAACTACGCAGTGGCCCTGGACACGGTAGAACGGCTGCCCCAGCTCTTCCTGGGAGCCTGAGCCGACGGAGCGGGGCATGGGCTGCGCGGCTTGCCTGGCCGTCCCCGGCCATGAGGGGATCCGTGTGCGGGTAACTCACCGATGGCATCTTTGAGTTGTCGGTATGGTCCCGGTATGGACTCGCCGGTTTCGTTCGAGCGTCTCTATGGAGGCGCCAAGCGCTTTGCCCGCCTGGCTATGGAAGCCCACGCTGAGCAGGACCAAGAGGTCTTCCTGTTGCACGCCGGCGTCAGCGTGGAACGCTTGGCGAAGGCGGCGTTGGCCCGTGTCAACCTCGCTTTGCTCACCGAGGTGAATGGCAAGGACGACATGCTGCTGCACCTCGCGGGAGCGGTGTCCAAACCGCCGGCCCGGTTCCGGACGATCGGCGCGTCGACGGCGATCGGTCGGCTGCGGAAGATGGAGGTTCTTCCGCAGAGGAACAGCGGTGAAGCTGACGCCCTGGACGGTCTGATCGAGCTGCGCAACGGTGTCGCTCACCTTGGTACAGATGACGTGGGGGACTACCTGGGCACCTTCGCGGCGACCGTGGACAGGCTTTTGCTGCACGTGGAGCAGGACCGCAGCTCCTTCTGGGAGTTCTGGTCGGACACGGCCCAAGCAGTCCTGGACGAGCGGGCGGGCCGCCTGGAGAAGGATGTGCGTCTGCGGATGAACCAGGCCCGCCACCGGTTCAGCACGCGCTTCGCGGACCTTCCGGAGGAAGCGGTCGACGGGGCCAGGCAGGCGGTGAGCGAACGCGGGCTGATAGTGGTCGAGGTGGGCCCGGAGAAAACGCTGTTCCAGACACTGAGCCAGTGCCCCGCCTGCGGGCAGGAGGCCGCCGCTCTGTTCCTGGCCGTGAACAAGGACTCCTTGCTGTTCGACATGAAACTGGCGGCCGAAGGCCTGCTGTGTGGGCTGTGCGGGTTGCACCTTGCCAGCGTCGATGAGGTCGAGGCAGCTGGCTTGCCGACCACTGCCCAGTTCTCCGTGGAAGACCTGACGAGGATCGTCACGGAGACTTCCGACCCGGCGGAGCGCCTTCCGACCATCAGGCTCAGCCTGCCGATCGTGATGCCCACGGACTCCCACAACACCTGGTAGATGCTTGATCACAGGCGTCGGTACAGGCGGCACGTACGATGCGACACGGATCCATCCCCGGCAGCTGACAAGAGGGACGGATCCGTGTCCGAGAAGCAGACCTGAGCACTGCCACGGAGCATCGGAAGTCGACCACGCCACCCGCAGCTCGGCCGTCGCTTCCTGGGCCTCCTGGGAGTCGCCGCAGGCGGGTGGTTAGCGGCGCCTTCGGCCGCGGCCGGGCAGGCCGGCCGGGATCGCGTACACGCTAGAGCCGCTGCTGCTGGCGATCCGTTCCGCTCGCCACCCCTGAGCCGGCGCAGGTGCCACCATGCGCAGCAGCCCGTCCACGACGGGACGGGAAGCTGCCGTCCTTATCGGCTCTCCGGACAGGGGGCACTGCTCCCCCTCTGGCATGGGGTGCTGGGCGAGCGTGCCCTTGTGGGTGATCCGGGCCCAGGTGCCACAGGCGCACTCGTAGCTGTTCTTCAGCTCTTTGCCGGTCACAACCACTTCCCCGGACTTCGGGCAGATGCCGGGGCGCCCCGGCGCGGCATGCTCGTAGAGGTGGCCGTTGCGCAGGCTCGCCTTCGTCGGGGTGCCGCACTCGGGGCAGTCGATCGGCTTCGTTGGTGCCAGAACGCGCCTTGGCATGTCGTCACCCTTCGCTCGTCCTGCCCCGCCCTCACAGCGAACTCGTCGTGTGTGAGGGCCTGTTTGGTTCTGCCCGGCTCGGCTGCTGCCCACACCTGGGTCCATGCGCGCCCTGTACCTTCGCGGGTCTCACTCGCGTTGCCGCCTGAGCGGCTGCCCGGTGGACACGGTCGTGGCTACGATGCGAAACGGCCCGGCCCCGGCAGCTGCAATGCCGGGGCCGGGCCGTTTGTCAACGGCCGTGTAGTGCGGTTCTGATCCACTTCTTGTGGGGTGGTGACACGGCGTCACAACGGCTGGAAGGATGGCCGTTCGTGTGATTGCAGCGTGTTCTCGACGTTCTCCATGGCCTTCTCCCATCTGTCCTCCGTGGTGGTGGACGAGGTCAGAGCAGAGGGCGGCGGGATAGCCCTCACGGCGCGGACCGTGACGCGCGAGGCGGCGTGCCCGGACTGTGGCACCGTGTCCGGCCGTGTCCATGGCGGATACCGGCGGCGCCTGGCCGACCTCGCGGCGGCCGGGCAGGAGGTCGTGATCGACCTGCTGGTGCGACGCTTCCTCTGCCCGGCAGCGGAGTGCGGTCGCCGCACGTTCGTCGAGCAAGTCGACGGGCTCACCGAGCGATTCGCGCGGCGCACACCACTCCTGCGTCGCTCGCTGGAGAAGATCGCGCTGGCACTCGCCGGACGTCCGGGCGCCCGGCTGGCCGCGCACCTGTCCATCCCGACGAGTGCGAACTCCCTGATCAGGCTCGTGCGCAGGCTTCCGGACAAGCATGTCGGCACCGCACCCCGTGTGCTGGGCATCGATGATTTCGCTCTGAAGAAGGGGCACGTCTACGGAACGATCATCTTGGACATGGAGACCGGAGAACGCGTCGACGTCCTGCCGGATCGCACCGCGGAGACCCTGACCGCGTGGCTGCGCGCACACCCGGGCGCGGAGATTGTCTGCCGGGACAGGGCCAGTGCCTACGCCGAGGCCGTACGCACCGCCTGCCCCGACGCAATCCAGGTCGCGGACCGCTTCCATCTGTGGAAGAACCTGTGCGAAGCAGTCGAGAAATGCGTTGCCACACACCGCAGTTGCCTCGCCGAGCCTACCGATGACGCGCCTGCTCACGCCAGTGCCGAGCCGGAGGTGTCGGGGCGGTCAGAGGGGATGCGTGTGATCCGGCGCCGCGAGCGGCATGCGGCCGTGCACACCCTCTATGACAAGGGTGTCCCGATTCAGGCGATCTCCGAGGCTCTCGGGCTGGACCGCAAGACGGTGCGCCGATACGCGCACGCGGCCACGCCCGAGGAGGCGTCGCTGGGCACCGGATCGCGCCGCTACGGCCAGGTCCACGCCTACTCGCCCTATCTTCACCGGCGTTGGAACGAGGGCTGCACGGACGCGGCACGGCTCCACGCGGAGATCGTCGAACGCGGCTTCACCGGCAGCAAACGGACCGTGCGCCGGCACCTCCAGCAGATCCGGGCCAGCGGCAAACCCGCACCCGACAAGCCCAAGACGCTGACGGTCCGCACAGCCACCTGGCTGATCACCTCGCACCCGGACCACCTGGACGAGAGCAGCGTGCTCAAGCTCAAGAAGCTCCTGTCTCGCTCTGTCGAACTGGACGCTGTCGCCGCGTGCGTCCGCTCTTTCGCTGCGATCATGACCGAGCGCCGGGGCAGCGACCTGGAGAACTGGCTCACCAGCGCCGAGGACACCGGGATGAAGCCGCTGCAGAGCCTGGCTCGTGGCCTCCGCCAGGACTTTGATGCCGTCACCGCCGGCCTCACCCTGGAATGGAGCTCTGGCAAGGTCGAGGGCAACGTAAATCGGGCGAAGCGAATCAAGAGGGATGGATACGGTCGCGCCGGATTCGATCTCCTCCGCCTGCAGATACTCCTCGCCGACTGAAGGCCGTCACCCTCCGCAACCGCCCCACAAGAAGTGGATCAGAACCGCTTGCCACGGCCGCCGTCAGCCGTTGTCACAGGTGGCTATCCGAGCCAGGTGATGGTGAGGACGGACAGGCGGCGCAAGGGCCTGGTGAAGCACTCAGTCACAGCTGAGCCGAAGCTCAGGAGTTGTCACCAGCGGGACCAGCTGAGCTGGCGAACGGGGACGGTCGAGGCAACCTGGTTGTCACCCACGAGGCATCTGACTTGTCACAGACGCTCATTCAGCAGTCTTTCTGTCACCAGAATCGAAGATCGGGAGCCTGGGGACCTCCTCGGCGCTTCCATGGGCCCATGGCCGCTACAAGTGCTGGGTCGGGAAGGGTAGTCGAAGCCGCTGACACCGGGTCCGTCTGGTCGCATCAGTGCAGCTGGGAGGACCTTTTCGTGCCGACGGACGTCGACGCGGGCAGGTCCGGCCTGGATCTGGGCGACGGCTGGACGAGACGGTGGACGGTCTCGTGGCGGGCAGGCGGGGACGATGCGTCCTGCTCGGTGCACGATCTCGTACAGGAGCCGGTGCTCACGAGTGAGAGCGGACAGCGCAAGATCCCTGTAGGCGGACAGATCAGCTCCTTCTCCGCGGACAGCTGATCTCCCTCTCGATGGACCCATTCGTGTCGGTTCCGAACAAACGATCCCTCCGGCGGTTGGCTCAGTGCTGCCTGGCATCTGACCCGACCGACCGGAGGGACGTTGAAGAAGTCTGACAGGGAAATCATGGAAATCTTCGAGGCCCTGGACGCCACCGAATGTGCGCATTCGGCGGCTGCGCTGGCGGGGGTCGATCCCAAGACCGTGCGGAGGTATGCACGGATGAGGGACACCGGTCGCCCGGTCACCGGCCCTGTCCGGCGGCCGAAGATGATCGACCCGTTCATGCCCAAGATCGAGGAATGGGTCGAACGCTCCGGAGGCAAGGTCCGCGCGGACAAGCTCCACGAACGCCTGCAGCTGCTGGGGTTCACCGGCGACGCGAGGACGACCCGCAGGGCGGTGGCCAAGGCGAAGGAAGCCTGGCGGGCCGGCAAGCTGCGGACCTATCGGCCGTGGATC
Organism: Streptomyces sp. NPDC002476; assembly: GCF_042889785.1. Taxonomy (NCBI): domain Bacteria; kingdom Bacillati; phylum Actinomycetota; class Actinomycetes; order Kitasatosporales; family Streptomycetaceae; genus Streptomyces; species Streptomyces sp. NPDC002476. The sequence continues at coordinate 17,539 of NZ_JBIARH010000023.1, forward strand.
ACCGAGCCCGGTCTGTGGCTCCAGTTCGACTGGGGCTGGGGGCCGAAGGTCCCCGGCCCCGGCAGTGGCGAGCCTCGCGAGACGCTGCTGTTCTGCGCCTGGCTGGCCTGGTCGAGGTTCCGGGTGGTGATCCCGACCTGGGACCGGACCCTGCCCACCTTGGTGACCTGCATCGACTCGACGCTGCGGGCGATCGGTGGTGCACCGACCTATGCCCTGACCGACAACGAGAAGACCGTGACGATCGACCGGGTCGCCGGCGTCGCGGTCCGGCACCCTGAAATCGTCGCGACGGGACGGCATTACGGGATGCAGGTGCACACCTGCGTCCCCTTCGACCCCGAGTCCAAAGGCGGATCGGAGGCGACGGTCCGCATCGCAAAAGCGGACCTGGTGCCCACCTCCGCGAACCTGCGCAAGGAGTACGACTCCTTCGCCGAACTCCGCGGCGAGTGCGCGATCTTCTGCCAGACGGTCAACAACCGGATTCACCGGGAGACCGGCAAGGCCCCGTCCTCGATGCTCGACATCGAACGAACCCGGCTGCACCCGCTGCCGGTTGAACCTCACACGCTCGCCCTGGGCGAGTCCCGGCAGGTGCTGAGGGACCAGACCGTCCGCTTCGGCTCGGTGCGGTATTCCACCCCGCCCGGCCTGGTCGGGCAGGAAGCCTTCGTCCGCGTCGACGGCGACGAGCTGGTCATCGTCGTCGACCTCGCCCGCCTGGTCCGCCGACCGGAGTGGCTGCAAGGGGCCGCGGGGCTGACCGAGGTCGCCCGTCACCAACTAGCCCTGCCAGGACGGCCGGTGATCGACCCGGCCCACTATCCCGACCATCCGCAGGAAATGGACGGATCGCCCAAGCCGCCGCGGCCGAAGCCGGCCGACGAGGCCGAGTCCGCGTTTCTGGCCCTGGGACCGGGGGCGAAGTCGTGGCTGATCGAGGCCGCCGCGGCGGGGACGACGCGGATTCGGGTGAAGATGGCCGCCGCCGTCGAGCTGGCCGCCCTGGTCGGCGTCGCCGAGGTCGACATCTCGCTCGGTCTGGCCGCAACCGCGGGCCGGTTCGCCGAAGACGACCTGATGTCCATCGTCCAGCACCGCAGGTCCGGCGTCCGTCCCGCCGACCTCGTCGTCGCCGACGAGACCCACTCCGTCCAGCCCGGCACCTCCGCCTGGGCGAACTTCGGCCGCACCAACAGCGGCCCCGCAGAAAGGAATCCGCAGCCATGACCGGCATCGCCTTGCTGGACCCGACCACCGAACCGGCCCCGGCGCCCTCCCCGGTTCCCTCCCCGCCGGCCCCGCCGCCGATCCCAGCCGAGTTGGAGCGCGTCCTGAAGCGGATGCGGTTCCCCTATCTCCGCAAGGTGGCCCCATCGGTGCTGGCGACCGCGCGTTCGCAGCGGTGGGACCCGGCCGAGGTGGTGCGGATCCTGCTGGAGGAGGAGATCCAGGGCCGGGAGGCGGCGACCCGAAGAAGCCACCGCAAGCAGGCTAACCTGCCCACCGGCAAGACGTTCGACTCCTGGCGGGAGGAGGACTCCTCCATCCCGGCCCCGACCCAGCAGGCGCTGATGACGCTGGAGTGGGTCCACCGCGCGGAGAACCTCGCGATCGCCGGCCCGTCGGGCACCGGCAAGAGCCACTTCGCCGAGGCCCTGGCCCACAAGGCCATCGACCAGGGCATGCAAGTCTCCTGGTTCAGCCTGGAGTCGCTGACGGCTCACGTCGGCCGGGCGACCGTGGACAACTCCGTCGCCAAGGCGATCGCGAAGATCACCCGGGCCCACCTGATCATCCTGGACGACATCGGGATGCTGCCGTCCGGCCAGGCCGCCGCCGAGGCGTTCTACCGGGTGATCGATGCCGCCTACGAGCGCAGGTCGGTGATCGTGACGTCGAACCTGCACCCGTCGGGCTTCGACACGATCATGCCCAAGACGCTCGCGACGGCCGCGGTCGACCGGCTGCTGCATCACGCGCACATCGTCCTGACCGAGGGCACCAGCCTCCGGCTCACCCAGGCAACCACCGGCCGCGGGGTCAAGCCACTCCACTAATTCTTCCCGTCTCCTCAGACGGGCTCCGGAAGCGGGCCAAGATGCTCCATCACGCGCTCACGCAGGAGGAGGTACTCCTCCCACCGGCGCGGCAGCGGGCCTGGCGGGCGTTCGACGACGCGGGCCGCGGTGATGACCTGACCGTGTTGGAACTGCTCACGTGTCAGGTCGAGTTCGACGCCGTTGGGCAGCCGGTTCCACCAGTGGAAGCCCTGCGGCTGGCCGTCCTGGTGCACCTCGCCGACCACGAGGTCGCCACCGAATATGTCATGGACGATCAACGCGGTGATGTCGCAGTGGCCCCAGGCCGGGTTGCCCGGCTGCCATGGGATGCCAGTGATGTCGCTGGGGGAACAGGTGTCAGCAGCCCAGCTGGCTCGCAGGGCCTTGTCGAGATCGAGCAGATTCCAAGGACGCATGGCGCCACCCTTGCAGCCACCACTGACATCACCGACGGCACAGGCGCCATGCCTGCCCCCGAACCACACGATCCTCCAGATGGAGGTCAAATAGTCACACCGGACGGGGAGATCACATGTCCGCCCACAAGGAACTGAAATGTCCACTCAGAAGGACGCCAGCGTGTCCGTTGACACACGAGCGACCCGATGCGGCACTTCACCTGGCGCCGGGACCAACGGCACCGTCCTGGCCTGCAGTTCCTGACCAGCACCGGCCGGCACCACGGCGCGGAGAGCCTGGAGGAGAGCCGGGTGCTGCTGGCCCTGGACTTCGCCGGCGACGTGGTCGACGTCGTCTCGCAGCCGCTGAAGATCTCCTTCGCAACCTGCGGGAAGCGCCGCGCCCACACCCCTGACTACCTCGCGGTGACCCGCCGCGGCGTCTGGCTGATCGACGTACGCCCCGAGCCGCTGATCAAGGAGCCGGACCGGGAGTCGTTCGCCGCGGCCGCCGAGGTCGCCGTCGCCTGCGGCTGGCGCTACGCGGTGGCCGCCCGCTGGCGCGAGCACGCCTTTGCGGGCCTGGACGCGATGGCATCGCGGCGCCGGCTGAGGTCCGATCCGCTGGGGCTTCGGCCGGTGCTGCTCGCCGAGGCCGGCGGCGGGCGGAGGTTCGGCGAGCTCGCGGCGGCGACGGGCTGCGAGCCGGTCGCCCGGGCCCAGCTGCTGCACCTGCTGTGGTCCCGGCAGCTGGGCGTCGACCTGGCCGGCCCGCTTGGGGACCGCTCGCTCGTGCTGCCCGCCGGGGAGGCGGGCCGGTGACCGCGGCGGCGGTGCTGGACCTTTCCCCGGGCGCCGGGCTGGTGCTGGACGGGACGGAGTGGACGGTCGAGCGCCGCGAACCGCACCTGGGCCGGGTGCAGTTGGTGAAGGACGACGGCACCCGCGAGCGGGTGACGTTCCGGTTCCTGGCCAACCATCCGCAGTGCCGGCCGTCGTCGCGGACGTCGGCGGCGGGGGCCGACCGGGGCCGCCAGCGCAAGGTGTCCGAGGACCTGAACGCGGGCCGGCTGGAGCTGACCGGGCTGCGGATGGCCCACCTGCTGGAAGTGGCGACCGGGTTCCGCTCCGGCGACCCGTTCCACCCGGGCCCGGGCGAGCCGAAGCCTGAGTACGACCCGGCGACGACGACGCTCACCGAGCGCCGGCACGCGAAGGTGGCGGAGCTCGCGGCCCTGGACCCGCAGCACGCGAGGCTGCTGGGGCTTGGCTCGGTCGGCTACCGGACGCTGATCCGGTGGGAGAACGCCCGCCGCCGGTTCGGGCTGGTCGGCTGCGCAGACGACCGGTGGCTGCGCCGCAGCGGCGGGACCCGCACGGTTTCCGAGCCGGTGCGGGAGGCGGTCCTGGCGGTCCGCGAGGAGACGCAGCGGATGGCGAAGGTGTCGATGCGGACGAAGGACCGCATGATCCGGCAGTACGTCCGCGAGGAGTTCGGGCCCGAGACGAAGGTGCCCAGCTACGACACCCTTCGCCGGCTCTGGCAGGAGTGGTTCGGCCCCGGCGGCGCCCGGCAGCGCTACGCGCGGTCGGCCGATCTGCCAGAGTCGCAGGGGCACGTCCTGGTGCACCGGCCGGGCCAGGTCGTCGCGCTGGACACCACGGTGCTGCCGGTCATGGTCCGCGAGCACGTCTTCGGCGATCCGGTGAAGATGCACCTCACCCTGGCCCTGGACGTCTGCACGCACTCGCTGGTCGCCTTCCGGCTCACGCTGGTTTCCGACACCTCGGTCGACGTCGCGATGGTGCTGCGGGACGTGACGATGCCGCTGCCGATGCGGGCGGACTGGGGCGAGGACCTGGAATGGCCCTACCCCGGCCTGCCCGCCGCGGTGGTGGCCGAGTTCGCCGGGCACCCGGTGGCCGGCCTGCCGTTCTTCACCCCGGAGACGGTGACCACCGACCACGGATCGGTCTATCGCAACCACCACCTGGTCGAGGTCGAGCGGGTGCTCGGCTGCCAGGTCCTGCCCGCGCGGGTGCTGCGGCCGACCGACAAGGCCGCCGTCGAGCGAGCCTTCGGCGTGATCCGGCAGCTGCTGTTCGAGCACCTGGTCGGCTACACCGGCGTCGACGTCGCCGACCGCGGAGCCGATCCGGCCGCGGACGCGGTGCTGACGGCCGACCAGCTCGAGCACCTGATCGCGACGTGGATCGTCGGCGTCTGGCAAAAGCGCAAGCTGGGCGAGTACGCGCCGGCCTGGGATCCGGACGGCTCGCACAGCCCGAACTCGCTGTTCGCGGCGTCGTTCGCGCAGACCGGCTTCGCGATGGACATCCCCTCCCCGGAGCTGTTCTACGAGCTGCTGCCCGCCCACTACGTCCGCATCGACAAGCGCCGCGGGGTGAAGATCCGCGGACTTTGGTACGACGACGCCGATGTCCTGCGGGACTACCGCGGCGGGCTGTCGACGCGGGGCGGCAAGCACAAGGGCAAGTGGCTCATCCGCCGCGATCCGCGGGATCGGCGACAGGTGTTCTTCCAGGACCCGCTCAGCCATGCCTGGCACCCGCTGCCCTGGACGGGCATGCCCCGGGCCGGGCAGATGCCGGCCTTCGGGGACGCACGGGCCAGCGCCCTGCTCGCCAAGGCCGCCGCGGCCGGGCTGAAGCCGAAGTCGGACACCGAACTGCTGCCGGTGCTGCTGGAGCTGATCGGCTCGCACATCCCGGTCAGCAAGTGGCCGACGCAGATGAAGAAGTCCCAGCGCACCGAGCACGCCCGCGACACGCACCAGGCCAGGGCCGCGCAGGCCGACCGGCCGCCGAGCACGGCGGCCGCGGCCCCACCACCCGCCCCCTCTCCCACTGAGGAGGCGACGGTGCTGAGCTGGCCGGGCCGGGCCCGCCAGACGCAGGAAGCGGTCGCCGGGGAACGGCGCCGGCGGCGGGAGGCCGTCCGGCCCGCTCCCGTCCCGCCGCCCGAGCTGGGCCACAACTTCCGGGCCCGCAGCGTGTTCGTCCTGCCCGAGGACGACCTGGAGGAGGACCGTGGTGGACCAGACGACGCCGGATGAGCACCCGGTCGTCCCGTTCCTGCGGGCCGGCCCGCCGCCGGACCGCACCCGCTGGGAGGGCTGGCAGCAGTGGCGGAAGATCCGCGGCACCTTCGTGCCCGCTCCGCGGCTCACGCCGGCGGGCTACCAGAGCCTGAGTCCCCGGCGCCGGGCTCTGCACGACCTGCACCGCACCGCGACGCACGTCAACATGCGGCTGCAGGAGACGCCGATGAGCGCGCGGGTCGCGAACCTGATGCGCGGCCGGCTGCAGAACAACGCGGTGAAGTTCATGCCCGGCACCCGCGACGGCCTGATGATCAACGGCGGCGGGTTCCAGGGAAAGACCGAGACCGCCTGCGACGCGGCCGCGTCCTTCGAGGACGTCTGGCGCGAGGTCCACCACCAGCTGCTGCCCGGCTCCACCCCCGGCACCCGGGACGTGTTCGTGCCCGTCGCCTACTGCCGACTGCCGGTGCGCGCGACACCCAAGGGTCTCTGCAAGGCGATCTTGAACGTCTACGGCAACCCGCACCCCGGAACCCTGGACGACCTGGTCAGAGCGGTGCGGGACGCGATCCACGACCATCACACCACCGCCCTGCTGATCGACGACATCACCCGGCTCCGGCTCCAGCGCGAGGACGACCAGGACACCCTCGACCTGATCCGCGAACTGATGGACCTCAACGTCACCCTGATCCTGATCGGCGTGGACATCCCCGGCTCCGGCCTTCTGCGCGGCGCCTACGTCGACCAGCGCACCGGGCAGTGGGTCTTCCCCGACCACGGGCGAGGCGGGCGGCACCACGCCGCGGCCGCCACGCAGACCGGCCGCCGGTTCGACATGGTCGATCTCGACCCGTTCGACTACTCCACCCCGGCCGGCATCACCGCCTTCCTCGACCACCTGGCCGGCATCGAGGACCAGCTGCGGCTCCTGCGGTCCTTCGAAGGCATGCTGACCACCGGCGAGATGCCCGAGTACCTCTTCGGCCGCACCCGCGGCATCGTCGGCCTGCTGCGGCGGCTGATCGAGGACGGCTGCACCGAGGCGATCCTCACCGGCGAAGAACGCCTCACCCCCGAACTGCTCGCGAAGACCACGATCCACCTCGGCAACCTGGACGACCTCGACCCCGGGGCCGGCGAGGTCCCCGACATCCCGCAGAACACCGCCCCGCCCGCGAAGACCCGCCGCCGACGCGGACGCAACACGGTCCTCGACGACCGCGGGAACAGGCCGGCCGCCGGTGACTGACGCGACCACGGGCGCCGGGCTGCGGCCCTTCGGACTCAGCCTCGACCCGCTGGAGGGCGAGTCCCTGGCCGGCTTCGTCCTGCGTCTGGCCCACCGCCTGCACATCTCACCCCACGAGCTCGCCCGGCAGACCGGCCTGACCGAACAGGACCGGCTAGGGCGAGCCCGGGCCTCGCTTTCGACCCTGCTGAGCCCAGCCGAGGTCAGCCACTTCGCCCTCACCACCCGGCTCGACCCGCGCGAAGTGCGCGCGATGACGCTGGAGCCCCTCGCCTGCCGCTACCCGCCGGCGGCCCGCAGCATCGACGAGGTCCGGGCCGGGAGGGTCTACTCCATGCACTCGGACCGATGGCTGTTCCCCACCACCGCCCGCTACTGCCCCCACTGCCTCGCCGGCGACGGCTCCGACATCCAGAACGCCCACGGCGGGCCCTGGCAGATCCTCTGGCGCCTGCCCGTCGTCTTCGCCTGCCCGCTGCACAAGGTGTTCCTGGAACACCTCTGCCCCCACTGCCGCAAGCCGATCAACTTCAGCAGCAGAACACAGCTGGTCCCCCGCCCCGCCGCCACCGGGGTCCACCCCGCCCACTGCCGGTCCTCCCTGACCCAGGACGTCCCGACCAGCCGGCCGGGCACCCCCTGCGGGGCGCCACTCGTGCACGACCCACGGCACCATCAGCCCGGACCCGCCCTGCTCGAGCTCCAGCGCAAGATCCTCGGCCTGCTCGGCCCCGGCCGGCCCAAACGGCAAGCACAGCAGTACTTCACCGAACTCATCCTGCTTGCCGGACTGGTCATGATCTGCTGGCCGCGCATCCAGCCGGTCGGCACCACCCGCCCCCTCGCCGCCGCCGTCGACCGGCACCTCGCCATCCGCGACGGAGTCGACTCCCGTCCCTACCGCTCCACCGCGGGACCCGTCGACGCGCTCGCCTGCGCCGACCTCCTCCAGGTCACCGATCGGATCCTGACCGCCGACGACCTGCGTGAGGCACTCTCCCCGCTCGCGCCCGAGGAGAACCGGAGCCGCAGCGGAATCCCGCCCACGCGACACCTGATCTGGGACAACGCCTTCAAGAAGCAGCGCAGTGCATGCTCCGAGCGCTTCCAGCTCGCCGCCGACACGATCGTTCCCACCTTCCGACGCGCCGGCAAAGGCGGACTCCGTCTCCCCTCCACCGGCATCGGCCTGCAACCCGAACACATCCCCGCGTGTTTGTCTCAAGACCTCGCCGAACGCCACCTCGGCTTCCTCTCGGATAGCACGCCCAAGATGCGCCGCCGCGCGGCTGCGGTCTTCCTCGTCCGGCGCGCACGCGGCGGCGGCCTGGACCAAGCCGCCCAGTTCCTCGGGATCAACCCTGAGGGCAAGAGGATGGGCTACACGCAGCTGCTGAACCGCCGCCTCCGCACCAGCGGCAAGGCCCGTGACTTCGAACAAGCCCTCGACGCCATCACCGCCGAGCTCCTTGCAGGTCCCGCCATCGACTACCAACACCGACGCGAGGCCCTCGCCACCTGGACGCTGGAACCCGAGAACTGGCAGCACATACTCACCCAGCTCCCGGACCTCACCAGTCACCGAAAGCCCCTCAGCGACGACCGTCGGCGCCTGGCCGTCAGCGCCTACATCTGGACCCGCGTCACCGAAGGCGAGCCCGACTTCGCACCCTGCCCGCCACACATCGCCCCCGACCCCGCACTACGCGCCGTCTGGACCCGGGAGCGACACAACGTCTTCCACTGGCTCCGCACAACTGACCATCAGCCCTACTACGGCGCCCTCAAGCCGCTGCTCGAAGACCACGCCGAGCGCCTGGCCAAGGCGACCGACCACCGTCAGTGACGGCATGCACAATGCGTTCATGAGTCACGACTACAGGCCCGGTGACGTGCTGTTGCTGCAGTGCCCGTTCACTGAGACCGCCGTCACCGGGGTCACCCCTTACTACGTATCCGTGCGGTGGCCGTGGTTGGAAGTGGACCCCCAGGCCGAGAACATCAGGTGGAACGGCCAGAGGGCGCTTCCAACGCCCGCGGCCCGCGAGTGGGAGATCTTCCGAACAGAACCGGCGGAGACCACCCTGAAGCCGGGCGATACCTGCCTGGTGGGAATCCCCACGACCGTGGTGCACGTCCAGGCGGTCCACCGCTTCGATCCGCCCCTGGTCACCGGCATGCTGCCCCGGCCCGCGTCCTACCTCGAGGTCCTGCAGCAGGGTGAGACCCACGACCCTTCCCTTGAAGACCAGGGCTACACGATCGATCCGGCCGGCGGCGAACCCATACGCATCGAGCTGTTCTTCCGTCCGTACGCCTTCCTCGAACTGGGTGATGAGGTTGCCGACCGGAACGGGCGCGCCTGGCGGTTCGATGCGGCCTGGAACTGGCACCCCTTCGACGGCGAGCAATCGGGCACTCCGACCTGGCCCCTGAAGTTGATCACCCGCCATGGTGAGCCGACACCGAAGGAAGCCGAAGAGGTCGCCCGGGCAACAGCGGCCGCCAGCCACTCGGACGAACTGGAGCGGTGGAGCGTACTCACTCACGCGCAACCAGCCGCCCATCAGCAGTAGGCCCCGCAGGTGACAAGAAGCCTGCCTATGTGACAACTATCTTGCTTCGGCTCACTGACGCGCCCTCAACCGATCAGCACCCCACCAACGTGACAATGCCTCCGGCACCCTTTCGTTGGCCGCCACGATCAGCTTCGGTGCGCTCCAGCGCAGCTTCGCGCCGCAGGCCGGGGCGTCGGGGACCGAATCCAGGCGGCCGGTGTCCGCGTCGAACGCCACAGCATGGACGCGGTCGACGAGATCGGGCGCAGCCGCGGCAAGGATGGCGTTGAACTGGGCGAGGGCGCTGCCGCCGACAGCCGAGGCGACCATGCTGCGCTCGGTCATCATCCGGCTGATCGCGGTGCCGAGCCTGAGCGGCTCGCGGCTGTCGCACCGTACGACGGTGCCGGTGCGTCGCCTCGGCGTCGCGGTCGTGGAGTGGCTGCTCAGCCTGCAGTGGCGTATCTGCGGGACCTGGAGCTGAATGCCCTCGGCGTTGAGGTGTCGCCGGTGTTGATCGGTCTTGCCCGTGAAAGCTGTCCGGGCCTGCGATTCGAGTCCGATCCATAGACGCGCGTCTGCTGCTTGAGGGTAATAAATGAGCCATTCTCAAATGATTTGATGATGCATGCATGATTTGGACTTATCCGGGTAGCCGTTCATCTTTTCATTACGAAATGATCAAGATCCTTTGAGGCTCCGCGATTTTGTGCCCGCATGTCAGGATTTTTAATCAATCCATCCTCAGTAACTTCACAGGCGCATCACATCTGTGGTGTAAATGCACTCAAGAAGCTGAGGGATGATGAAGAGTCATATACGTGCGCCGGAGGCGCGTGGTCGGATCTGGTCGGGGAGAAGCCTGCGCTACATAGCAGGCAGTCTCGCGGTCGCCTTGTCCGTCACCCTTCTCGACGGTGCGAGTCCTGCGACTGCGACCCCTTCCCAGGCTGCTGCCGCACCGGAGAAGCCAACGGTCACGCAGGCGGCGGACATTGCTTCGGCGCGTGTGGCGGCGCGGTTGTCGGGCCGGCGGGTCGAGGCGCTGTCGGAGCGGACGGAGACGTCGACGACCTGGGTGAACAAGGACGGGTCGCTCACGACGGAGCTGTCCGCCGGCCCGGTCCGGTTCCAGGATCGGGCCTCGGGCAACTGGCGTGATGTGGATGTCGAGCTGGCCGCCGAGGCGGATGGCTCGGTCGTGTCCAAGGCTCACCCGCGTGGGCTGAGGCTCGCGGGCAAGTCCGGTACCCGGGCCGCTTCGCTGCGCGCCGCCCAGTCCGCCCCTGCCACGGACCTGGTCACCCTGGGCAGTGGCGATGAGGCGATCACTCTGCAGTGGCGTGGCGGTCTGCCGGCTCCGAAGCTGGACGGCACCCGCGCCACGTACGAGAACGCCGTCCCGGGCGCGGACGTGGTCGTGGAGGCCACACGTACCGGTTTCGAGCAGTTCGTCGAGGTCAACACCAGACCCGAGGCTGGCTTCTCCTACACGCTGCCACTGCTGACCAAGGGCTTGAAGGTCCGGCAGCAGGCGGACGGCAGCATTCTCTTCACGGACAAGAAGTCCAAGAAGAGCGCTGTGATGCCGGCCCCGGTCATGTGGGACGCCACCGTCGACAAGCGCTCCGGGGAGCACACGAACCGAGCCAAGGTCGGTCTGAAGGTCGTCAAGAACAAGGGCGGCGTCGACCTGGTCATCACCCCGGACGCCGACTTCCTCGCCGACCCGGACACCGCCTACCCGGTCACCATCGACCCGTCCACCTCATCACTGGGCAACGTCTTCGACACGTATGTGCAGCAGGGCGAGACCGTCGACTTGTCCATTGGCAAGGAACTGGACTGGGGCAACCCCGGAACGAAGAACGCCAACGGCACTCCGCGTACCGCGGAGTCCTTCATCTCCTGGAACACCACTCCCATCCAGGACGCGCTGGTCCTCAGCGCCAAGCTGAGCCTGTGGAACTTCCACTCGGCCAACGCACCGGACTGCAAGCTCTTCCCGTGGGAGGTCCATGCGACCGCAGCGGCGTCCACGGCCAGCCGGTGGACGAACCGTCCCGCGATGACGGCGCTGAGGGCCACTTCCACCGAGACGCGTGGCAACACCGGCTGTGCCTCTCAGCCCGCCGGATGGATCAACGCCGACGTGACGACGCTCACGCAGGAGTGGGCCTCGGCCAAGGCCACCCGCGGCCACATGGGCATCCGCGCCGCCAGCGAGTCCGTCGTCGCGCAGTGGAAGCGGGTCAACTCCGCGAACGCGGCCTCCAACCCGCCGAAGCTGGTCGTCAACTACAACTACCGGCCGCGTACCGGCACCAAGCAGGAGGCCGGCCCGCCGTACTCCTCCTACGGCGGCGCCTACATGGTCAACACGCTCACGCCGACCCTGCGCGACACCTTCATCGACCCCAACGGCGACAAGGTCAACGGCACCTTCCAGATCTTCGACAACGCCACCAACACCCAGGTCGGCGATGTTCTCGTCTCGAAGTTCGTGCCCTCCGGGCAGGTGGCCTCGGTCACCGTCCCCGCCGGGAAACTGACCGACGGCAAGACGTACAAATTCCGCACGTCGCCGTACGACGGCACGCACTACAACACCGGCTGGTCGGCATGGAAGACGTTCACCGTCGACACCAAGGCCCCGTCCGCCCCGACCAAGATCACGTCCACGGACTACCCCTCGGACAAGTGGGTCAAGGGCGCCGGCCAGGCAGGCACGTTCACCGTCACCCCGCCGGGCTCGGACCACAACTGGCTTGAGTGGTCCCTGGACGGAGTGACCTGGACCAAGGTCGCGACTGGTGGTGCCACTGCCGACAAGGCCATCAGCGTCGCCCCGCCGAAGGACGGCACCCACATGTTGCAGGTGCGGGCTGTCGACAAGGCCGACAATAAGTCCGAGGCGATCGAGTACACCTTCCACGCCGGTCCCGGAGGCTTCGTCCAGCCGAGCGAAGGCGAGCGCACCGCGCGCCGCCTGCCGCTGGTCGCCGAGGCCGACGGATCGAAGTACGACAAGGTGTCCTTCTCCTGGCGCCGCTCCGAGGCCGACCCCTGGGTACAGATCCCCGCGGGCCAGGTGACTTCGGGTGGTACCGCGCTGACCGCGTGGCCGGTGCCGATGACGGGTGGCAAGAACGCGCCGCTGGTCTGGAACGCCACCGACACCGTCGATCCCGACGGAACGGTCCAGATCAAGGCCGACTTCACCGGCCCCGGCGGCACCGGTGCCACCGAGCCGCTGTCCGTCGTCGTCGACCGCAACGCCTCCGGAGCGGCGTCCAGCGAGGTCGGTCCGGGTTCGGTGAACCTCCTCACCGGTGACTACACCCTGTCCGCCGACGACGCATCCGCCTTCGGGCTGTCGGTGTCCCGCACGGCCTCCTCCCGCACCCCGGACAAGGGGGCCGAGCAGGAGGGCCAGGCCCCGATCTTCGGCAAGGAATGGGTCCCGGGCACAGCGGCCGAGGAAGCGGAGTCGGACTACTCCCACGTCCGCCGGATCACGGACACCGCCGTGGCGATCGTGGACTCCGAAGGCGACGAGACACACTTCACCGCCAATGCGGCGAAGAACGGCTGGATCCCGGAGACCGGTGCCGAGGACCTGACCCTCACCGGCAGCGTGACCGGTTCGTTCACGCTCACCGACACCGAGGGCACGGTCACCCAGTTCACCAAGCCCACCGGGGCCACCACCTGGCAGGTCTCCAGCGTGCTGCTGGACGGCCTCACCAACAGCACCACCACCGTCGTCTCCGAGACGGTGACCGTGGACAGCAAGAAGCTCGCCCGCCCCAAGCGGGTCATCGCACCGACCTCCGCAGCCTCCGCCGCCACCTGTACGGCGACCCCGGCCACCGCCGGGTGCCGGGCCCTGGAGTACGTCTACGCGACCACCACCACCGCCACCGCCGACACGTTCGGCGACTACACCGACCAGGTCAGCTCGATCCGCATGTGGTCGACCGAACCCGGCGCCAGCGCCGCCTCGTACAAGACCATCCAGGCCTACCGCTACGACAACACGGGCCGACTCCGCGAGGCGTGGAACCCGCTCATCTCCCCGGCGCTGAAGACCGAGTACCGCTACGACGCGGCCAGCCGCATCACCAGCCTGACACCTCCCGGCGAACTGCCCTGGACCTTCACCTACGGCAAGGCAGGCAACGCCGCCACCGCCGGTGACGGCATGCTCCTCAAGGCATCCCGCGCGGGCCTGAAACAGGGCACCAAGGATGTCGAGGAAGGCACCGCCACCACCTCGGTGGTCTACGACGTGCCGCTGACCGGCACCACGGCCCCGTACAAGATGGGCGCCGCAGACGTAAAGGCATGGGGCCAGACGGACGCCCCGACCGACGCGACCGCCATCTTCCCCGCCGACGCCGTCCCGCCCTCGAACGCCGGAAGCGGCCTGACCGCAAGCTCCTACGCCCGCGCCACGCTCACCTACATGGGTGTGTCCGGGCGTTCGGTCAACAGCGTCACCCCCGGCGGGCACGTCACCACCACCGAGTACGACCGCTTCGGCAACACGGTACGCGAACTGTCAGCCGCCAACCGCGCCGTCGCCCTCGGCACCACCGCCGACGACAAAGCCACCCAGGCCGACCTCGGCATCGCACAACTCCCCAGCATGGAACGCGCGAACCTGCTGGCCACCACCTCTGTCTACAACGAGACCGGCACCCGAGAACTGGAGGAATTCGGCCCGCTGCACCGCATCGACCTGGCCGCCGACCTGAAGTCCGGGACCACGACCCTCGTCACGGCCGGCACCTCGGTCACCGCCCGTTCCTGGACGGTCAACGAGTACGACGCGGGTCGTCCGACGGACGGTACGGCCAAGGTCAAGGACCAGGTCACCAAGGTCACCACGGGCGCTCAGGTGCGTGAGCACCCGACCGTCCACGGCGACACCCGAGTCGTGCAGACCGTCTACGACTGGGCCAAGGGCCTGCCCACCCAGACGATCAAGGACCCGGGCGGCCTCAAGATCACCGAGACCACCGAGTACGACGCCCAGGGCCGTATCACCAAGCAACTCCTGCCCGGCGCCACCGGCACCGACGCCGCGACCCGGGTGACCACCTACTGGTCCGCCACCGGCACCGGCACCTGCCAGGGCCGCCCCGAATGGGCCGACCAGACATGCTCCACGGGACCGGCCGGTGCCATCACCGGCGGCGGCACCAACCCGTCACAGCTGCCGACCAACACCACCGAATACGACTGGTGGGGCAACACCACCAAGGTCACCGATACCGCGAACGGCACCACCCGGACGACCACGACCACCTACGACAACGCCGGCCGCCAGACCAAGACCGCCATCACCGGCGGCCTCGGGCAGGCGGTTCCCGAGTCGACCACCGAGTACGACCCCGCTACGGGCCGTGAAGTCAAGGTGACCTCCCCAACCGGCGGCACCATCACCAAGGCGTTCGACAAACTCGGCCGGCAGATCTCCTACACGGACGCCGACAACGGCGTGACGACCACCGAGTACGACCTGCTCGACCGGCAGGTCAAGGTCACCGACAGCGTCCCCTCCACCGTCACCTACACCTACGATCACGCCCTCGAACCGCGCGGCCTGGCCACCAAGACCACCGACTCCGTCGCCGGTACCTTCCAGGCCACCTACGACGCCGACGGGTCGGTCACCAGCGAAAAACTGCCCGGCGGCTACACGGTCAAGCAGACCCAGGACACGACGGGTTCGGCCATCGACCGGACGTACACCCGTGACAGTGACGGGACGATCGTCTACTCCGACACGGTGTCCGAGTCCGTTCACGGACAGGTTGCCGCGCATGCCGGCTGGTCCGACCAGGCCTACCGCTACGACGCGACCGGTCGGCTCACCACGGTTGACGACACCGCGGACAGCGTCTGCACGCGCCGCAGCTACACCTTCGACGGCCGCACCAACCGCAAATCCCTCACCACCACGGCAGCGGCCCCGGGCCTTGACTGCACCGACACCCCAGGCACCACCACCAACCACACCTACGACAGCGCCGACCGACTCGTCGACACCGGCTACACCTACGACGCCTTCGGCCGCACCACCGCCCTGCCCGGCAGCACCATCGGCTACTACGCCAACGACCTCGCCCACCAGCAGACCGCGGACGGCAAGCGCCAGACCTGGCAACTCGATGCCAACCTCCGCTTCCGCTCCTGGAAAACCGAAACCGGCAGCGGCACCGCCTGGACCCAGACCAGCTCCAAGCTCAACCACTACGACAGCGACAGCGACAACCCTCGCTGGATCACCGAGGACACCACCACCGGCACCCTGACCCGAAACATCGAATCCGCCTCGGGCGATCTCGCCGCCACCACCACCAAAACCGGCGACACGGTCCTCCAGCTCACCAACATCCACGGCGACATCGCACTCCAGCTCCCGCTGGACACCAGCAAGACCCCTGTCGCCCTGGACTACGACGAGTACGGCAACCCGCGGGCCGGCCAGGCCGCTACCCGCTACAACTGGCTCGGCGCCAAACAACGCTCCACCGAAACCCTCACCGGCCTCACCCTCATGGGCGTCCGCCTCTACAACCCCAAAACCGGACGCTTCTTGTCCATCGACCCGGTCTTTGGCGGCGGCGACAACCCGTACGGGTATCCAGGCGACCCCATCAACCAATACGACCTCGACGGCAAGCGATGGTGGAAGAAGGCCCTTCGCAACTCGTTCGTACGCAGTATGGCGACAGGGGTAGCCGTAGGAGCTATTTGCGCCTTTTCGGCCGGTATCGGCTGTGCAGTCATAGCAGGTGCGGCGGTTGGGGCCGGGCTGAACATGCTCAACTACAGGGTAAATAACAAGCGCAGAACCAGGCGCGGTTACCTGGGGCATGGACTGAAGGGCGGCGCCCAAGGGGCATTTGTCGGTGCGCGCGGATTTGCAATGTCGAGACACTCTTCAGCCTTGAAAACAAGTGGGAGGTACAGCAGGTTCAAGGGCGGACGTCCCGTTGGGCGTCACGCTAGAGTAAAGAAGAAGTCGTATGTGAGTCCACTGGCCTGGACATCCCAGATAATCCGACATCGCCGCCACTTCGGTAGCTGGCGTTAAAGCTTCTCCGAGTGCGCCGCTCTCTTGGCGGGCGGCGCACTCGGGAAGTCTAAAAAAATAGGGAGCTTTAGTGAGAAGAAGAAGAGCTGCCGGCATCACCTTCGGCGTCCTGCTTATCGTAACCAGCGCACCCATTGTGGCACTCGCCGTAGACAGCTTTCCAGCATGGGCGCTCATCGCATGCCTCATCGTGGCCGCCTTGATCGGACGTAAGTGCTATCGCCTCATTTGGGTGGACGACTTGGGGGATTTTGGAACCCCGGAGAGTGAAGTTCTGCCAGTCGATCAAATATCGGAAAGGCGTTCAGAGATCGCCGCCATTCGCGCCTTTATTGTCAATCGAAAATTCCCCGAAGGAAGGTTTAGCGTAGGCTACAGGCGGAGCGATGTAGATGAATTCCTTGACCGAGTGTCATCCTATCTAGATGCAGCTGGATCTGGGATCTCGATATCCTGGATTCGACGCAAGCAGTTCCCTTGGGCGATGCGAGAAGCAGGATACAGGCAAGAGGATGTCGATGCCCTTCTTCGTCGAATCGCAAACGAATTGGAGGGCATAATTAAAGCTGGTCGCGGTCGGTAGGCATTTCGAAACCTTCTGCGCGGAGAGAGAACGCGTCGATCGACCCCATGTGACAGAGCCACGTCCTTTGCCACGGAAGCCAGCAGAGTGGCGCCAGAGGTGTTCACGCGGGAACGATCCCTTGACGGGTGTCACTCGCAGGAGTCCAGGGCGTGCGTCTTGGCGCAGTGAAGGAATGATTCACGGCGTGGATGGCAAGCCGGACTGCTTCCTGCTGTGCGTGGCCAAGCATGCCCCGACAGCATCGACTCCGTCGTGGGGGGGCGGGCGCGGGGGGGGGGGGGGCGCCGGGGGTGGGGGGGGGGGGGGTGTGGGGGTGGGGGGGCGCGGGGGGGGGGGTGGGGGGGGGGCGGAGGGGCGAAGGCCGGGAGCGGCCGG